>JBDTAR010000105.1:0-9470 GCA_039924545.1 Nakamurella sp.
CGCGCCCCACGAGCACGATGACAGCCATGGACCCGATCCGAGGCGCGGTGCCAGTCACGACATAACGGGTGGGCAGCCAGATGGCCCGCCGCCAGGTGGAACGGGTAGACATTCGCACAGCAACGACGAGTTAGGCCGGCGATGAAACGGTTCAGTATGCGACGGCTGCTGTTGGGGGCCGCAGGTCCGGCCACCGCCCTAGTCGGTGCCGCGATCATCATTGTCGCGCTCCTGCTAGCTGCCGGGCACAATCCAATCGACGCGTTCGTCGCGATGGGTGGGGCTCTTTCGGACCCCAGCGTCGTCACCAGTGCCATCAACCAGACGACGGTGTTCTATCTGTCCGCTGTGGCGGTGGCGATCGGGTTCAAGATGAACCTGTTCAATATTGGCGTCGACGGTCAGTATCGCTTGGCCGCGATGGTGGCGGCCGCGTTTGCCGGTATGACGGCGATGAGCTCGCTGCCGGGTCCGATCCGAATCGCGCTGACGTTGCTCGTCGCGATGGCGGTCGGCGCAATCTGGTCTGGCATAGCTGGATGGCTCCGGGTGACGCGCGGTGTGTCCGAAGTCATCTCCACGATCATGCTCAACTCGATATCCACGGCGATCATCGCCTTCCTGCTCACCCCCGATATGTGGGCGGTTCAGAAGGGCTACAACGTTTCCACCAGACCGATCACGGCCGGCGGCAGGGCGCCGAACTTCGATATAGGTTCTGGGACACCGCTGTTCAGCATGATCTTGCTCGGCGTGCTCGTGGGAGTGGCCTATTGGTTCCTGCTCAACCGCACCGTTTTCGGCTTTTCTCTTCGCGCCACAGGCATGTCCGAAACCGCAGCAGTAGCCAGCGGAATCAGCGTGAAAAAGATGATGCTCTACGCGATGCTGTTGTCGGGTGCGGTTGCCGGGCTGGTGGGCATGCCCGAGCTACTCAATGGCTCTGCCGGCAGTTACTCGCTGAACTTCCAGACAGGTATCGGCTTCACTGGCATCGCCATTGCTCTGCTCGGCCGTAATCACCCGGTGGGCATCGTCTTTGCCGCGGCATTGTGGTCGTTCCTCGCGTCCTCGTCGAACGCATTGCAGTCGGTGAACATTCCGAAAGAAATGGTCGCGATCATGCAGGGTGTGATCGTGCTGCTCGTCGTCATCGCCTACGAAATTGTCCGTCGCGCCACCGTCGTACTCGAACAGCGCGATGTCGCGAGACAGCTGGACATCTCGACCGGATCGGAGATTGCAGTATGACGACCGGAGAGCTGTCGGCTCGCTTGCGGGCGCCCGCGATGGGGCCTAAACGAAACATGCCGGCCTGGGGCTGGCTTGTGATCATCGCCGCTGGCCTCGCCGTGGTATCCGTGATCCGAATGTTTTCGGGGGCAACCAATCTCACGTCGGCCGGCGCCGTCGAGGCGGCCATCGCTGCAGCCGTACCGATCGCGCTTGCCGGGCTCTCGGGCCTGTGGTCCGAGCGTGCAGGGGTCGTCAACATTGGCCTGGAAGGCATGATGATCCTCGGTACGTTCGGTGCCGGCTGGGCCGGTTACCAGTGGGGCCCGTGGGCCGGGGTGTTCTTTGGCGTCGTGTGCGGCGCCCTCGGTGGCCTGCTCATGGGTGTCGCGGCAATCACATTTGGGGTGGATCACATCATCGCCGGTGTCGCCGTCAACATCGTCGCGCCCGGCATCACGCTGTTCCTCTCTGAACTGTTGTTCACTAACGCACCAGGCGGCGGGCAGCGCCAGTCGCCGCCGGTTGGCGACGTCACCAAAATCACGGTGCCAGGGGTGAGCAGCTGGCTCGGCGCAGTCGAAGATAAGCGCTGGTTCTTCGTCTCTGACCTGGCTGGAATCGTCCGAGGCATGACGACCCAGCTGTCGCTTCTGTCTGTCTTGGCCGCAGTTCTCATCGCGGTCAGCGGGTTCGTCATTTGGCGTACGAGGTTTGGCCTCCGGCTGCGGTCATGCGGCGAAGCGCCCTATGCCGCCGAATCGCTCGGCGTGAACGTGATCCGCTACAAGTACATAGCTATGACGGTGTCCGGCTCGATGGCGGGCCTAGGCGGCGCGTTCCTTGTCGTCGGTCTAAAATTTCAGGACGGGCAGACTCGGGGCCTGGGCTTCATCGGCCTCGCGTCGATGATCTTCGGTAACTGGCGCCCGGGCGGACTCGCGATGGGCGCGGCGTTGTTTGGCTACACCGATGGGGTACGGCTCTACGACCCGGACAACATGGCTATGCACGCCGTGGTGCTCCTCCTCGCGGTAGCGATGGTCGTGGTGGCCGCCATGCAACTTAAACAGGGCAACCGCATGGTGGCGGCTTCAGGCCTGATCATCGCGATGCTCGCGGCGTGGTGGTACTTCTCTACCGATCAGGTTCCGCGCCAGCTCACTGTCGCCGCGCCGTATGTGATCACGCTGATCGTGATGGCGCTAGCGTCACAGCGACTTCGAATGCCGAAGGCTGATGGTCTCATATATCGGAAGGGCGGCCTCGAGTGAGCGGCGGCATAGTTCACATCGACTGGGACGGGCTGCGGGCTGCGGCGACGAAAGCCGCGCAACTCGCCTACTGTCCGTACTCGACGCTGCACGTGGGCGCGGCGGCGATCACCGACACGGGGCGAGTCATTACCGGCTGCAACGTGGAAAACGCGTCGTACGGACTCGGTTTGTGTGCCGAGTGCACGCTGGTAGGACAGCTGCGCCTTACCGGTGACTCGCGCCTCGTGGCACTGGCGTGCCGGTCAAGTAGCGGTGCCCTACTGATGCCGTGTGGTCGGTGCCGCCAGGTGATCTACGAATTCGGCGGCCCCGCCCTCTTGGTGGACACACCCGATGGACCCAAGGACATGACCTGGGTACTGCCGGCAGCATTCGGGCCCGAACACCTGCCGGCTGCTGTGGCTTCCCCGTAGGCTTGACGGCTGGGCACGCATTATCGCGCCCGGAGCCGGGCGCACGCAGGTACGCGGACGCCTAGGCAGTTCGTTCGGTACACGAGAAGGATGGATGCAAAGATGGCGTTCGCTGCGGTTGACGTGATTCGCGCTAAACGGGACAAGCGGGAACTCACCGCCGACCAAATCGGGCAGATCATCGCCGGATACACTCTCGGCACCGTCGCTGAGGAACAGATGTCGGCGCTACTCATGGCGATACTGCTCAACGGTATGTCCCCTGACGAGATCTCCCAGTGGACCAACGCCATGATCACGTCGGGCGTCCGCATGGATCTATCCAGCGTCGGCAAGCCAACCGTCGACAAGCACTCCACCGGCGGAGTAGGGGACAAGATCTCGCTCCCGTTGGCACCGCTGGTTGCGGCATGTGGAGCAGCAGTGCCGCAGCTATCCGGGCGAGGACTAGGTCACACGGGCGGCACCCTGGACAAAATGGAGTCAATCCTCGGATGGTCGGCAGCGTTGTCGCCTGCGGCAATGGTGGCGCAGCTTGCCGAGGTGGGGGCCGTGATCTGCGCCGCGTCCGACGATCTAGCGCCAGCCGACCGAAAGCTGTACGCGCTGCGGGACGTGACTGGCACCGTTGAGTCGATCCCAATGATCGCTGCGTCGATCATGTCGAAGAAGATCGCGGAAGGGACCGCCTCGCTGGTGCTGGATGTGAAGGTTGGATCCGGCGCATTTATGAAAGACGCCACCTCGGCGGCGCAACTTGCCCGGACCATGGTGCGGCTCGGCGCGGACGCGGGCGTCACGACATCAGCGTTACTGACCGACATGTCGGAACCACTGGGCCGCGCGATCGGAAATGCGATTGAAGTCGCTGAATCGCTCGAGGTGCTTGCCGGTGGCGGTCCTGCTGACGTGGTGGAGCTGACAATCGCGCTCGCCCGGGAAATGGTGGAGTTGGCTGGACTATCCGTCGATCCCGCCGATGTGCTCGCATCCGGCGCGGCGATGGACGTCTGGAACGCCATGGTCCGCGCGCAAGGTGGCGACCCTGACGCGCCGTTGCCGAGACCGCGGGAAGTTGAGATCGTGACTGCGCCAGCAACTGGTGTCGTCGCGAAAATGGACGCTCTCTCCGTAGGAATGGCGTCTTGGCGGCTCGGCGCCGGTCGAGCTCGCAAGGAAGACATAGTGCAGGCGGCAGCCGGAGTAATCTGCTGCGTGAAGCCAGGGGACGAAATCCGCCAAGGCGCACCACTTTTCGAACTACACACAGACACGCCCGACCGCATCGCCGGGGCGGCCGCCGAATTGGCAACGGCCGTGGAAATTGTCGCAGCGGGACGACCGGTTCCACGGCGGGCCATTGTGCTCAAAACGATTCGGGGCTGAACCTGTGTGGGAGTCGGCGGCGGAGCCAATGACGACGAGGGGCGCTTCGCGGGCCCGCAGAGCTTAGAACGCACGTACCCAGGCCGATACAGCAGCGTGGCCGGATACCGTGCGGCCAATATAGAGGAATGAGCCACCATGCCTAGCCCGATCACCATCGAGACAATTCGTCGCGCCCCCAAGGTAGTGCTGCACGACCATCTCGACGGGGGACTGCGGCCGGCGACAATAATCGAGCTGGCGCACGAATGCGGCTACGCCGGTCTGCCCACGACCGACCCTGACGCACTCGGCCGCTGGTTTTATGACGCAGCGAATTCCGGATCACTGGAACGCTACCTGGAAACGTTCGACCACACTGTCGCGGTGATGCAAACACGTGCGGGGTTGCACCGAGTCGCGTCCGAATGCGCGCAGGACCTGGCAGCAGACGGTGTCGTCTACGCCGAAGTGCGATACGCACCAGAGCAGCACCTCACTGCCGGGCTGACGCTGCACCAAGTAGTGCAGGCTGTGCTTGACGGTTTCGCTGACGGGACGCGGCTGGCCGCTGCCGCAGGCACCCCGATCCGAGTGCGGTCCCTACTCACCGCGATGCGGCACGCAGCTAGGTCTCGGGAAATCGCTGAGCTGGTAGTCGCGTTTCGTGGTCAAGAGATAGCGGGATTCGACATTGCTGGCGCAGAGGCAGGTTTCCCGCCGAGCCGACACCTTGATGCCTTCGAATACCTGCAGCGCGAAAATGAACACTTCACGATCCACGCCGGCGAGGCGTTCGGCTTGCCGTCCATCTGGGAAGCCATTCAATGGTGCGGCGCCGAACGGCTCGGCCACGGAGTACGGATCATCGACGACATCACGGTTGATAAGGCAGGAAAAGCAACGCTGGGCAGGCTCGCCGGGTATATCCGCGACCGCAGGATCCCGCTGGAAATCGCACCCACCTCGAACGTGCAGACCGGCGCCGCAGCTTCCATTGCCGCGCACCCGATCGGGCTTCTGACCGACCTGAAATTCCGGGTCACCGTCAACACCGACAACCGGCTGATGTCCAATGTGACGATGACGAGCGAGATGGCGGCGTTGGTCGATGCATTCGGCTACGACTGGGCCCGACTGCAATGGTTCACCATCAACGCCATGAAATCTGCGTTCCTGCCGTTCGATCAACGGCTTGCCATCATTGAGAACACGATCAAACCCGGCTACGCAGCGCTCATGGCGTAATTCGATAGCAGAACGCCGCGGCTACTTCCATTCAACGCGGCTACTTCCATTCAATGTGAGATGCGAACGTATCGACCAGTACACGCCATGCCGCGACTTCGTCGTCGAACGGCGGCGACGGAGGTAGACGGCCCGCGTCGGGAATGGTGACGGCACGAAGCAGGTTACCCAGGGCCGTGGCCGTAGACAGCGCCACCGAAACCTCATCGTCTTTCCGAGTCGTCGCCGCATCGGCCAGTAGCTCCGTCGCCAGCGACAGCTGATTCGCATCGACCTCGAGCGGCCCGTCGAGAAGTTGGTTGTCTAGGCCATCTAGCAGATAGGTGTTTTCGGGGCCCGCGATCACGGACGCTTCGCCGCCGTTGATCGCTTCGCGGATCGTCGTCCATGCGTCGAGGTTGCTCAACGAATTGTCCACGGTGGGGTCGCTGAGATACTTCTCCAGCGCGACCGGCGTGGGGAACAGCAACACCGTGTCGGCGGTCGATGACAGGAAGACCGGTGCGTCCGCGAGATAGCAGCGCAGTCCCCAACCAGTGCGTTCGCCAACTGTGACCGAGATGCAGTCGATACCGACCTCGTCCCAAAACTCTAGATCCAAGTCGCGCGGTACTTCTTCGGAATCGCCTGCCTCGTCGGCACCACCGTCTGCGGCGTTGGCGGGTGCGTTCGCGGCGCTGCGTGCGACCGCATCGAGTTCCGCCTGCGCGCTTTCCACCGCTGCTGAGTCAGTTTCAGGTATGACGACGGTCGCATCGAGTGCCTCGATGATGGTGTCCCACTTGTCTGCGACGACGCGGCCGATCTCATGCCAGAGTTTCTTACCTGAGCGCCCGATAAACGCGGTCTGACCCTGGGCGGCTGAGGCGAATCCGACCGATGAACTCAGCACAGCGTCGACGGCTGGAAGATCACAGACCTCCGCCAGTGAACGCAGGATCGATACTGTGTCCGCGAGTTCCGCGAGGGACCACACCGTCGGCTGCGCCGATACCAACTCCGGAATGCCGACAATGTCGAAATGATGGTCGTCGTCCGGTTCCAACTCGTCGGCGAGCGCCCTACGTGCCAACGGCCATGCCGGGTGATCGGTTAGATCATTCTCAGCATCGGACCGAATGAACGCGGCAAGATGAGCCGGGTCCTTGAATACGTACAGGTTGTCGCCGTGGCCGAGGAACGCCTCCCACTCGTCGTCATTCTCCACCCAGGTCGGTGCCCACAAGGTCACTACGTCGCCTTGGGTCAGGCTGAGCTGGATAGGGATGATTTCCGCTGCCACGGTGGGTCCTCCTGGAACGTGAATCGGGTGCGGTTGCGCCGGTACGAGCCTAGCGGTCCGCGCCGCTCCGGTGCGCACCGTCATGCGATGGCTCTGATATGGACAGCGTCATACTTAGATGCAGGCGGCAGGTAAGTGCGTGCAGCGCCACGGCGAGACCAAATACGACAGGCGTCCACATCAGTAAGCCCAGGCGCTCAGCTTCGCCTGGTAGCGGGTGCGCCGCTATATGTGCCGCGCCGACTCCGAACAGCGCCACGGCGATCCAAGCGAGGTCACGCCGCCACCTGAATAGGGCCGCGGCGCCCGCCAGCGCGCATCCCACCAGCAGCCAGGACGTACCAGGTGCCGAGATCCACTTGGGCCAGAAATGGTAGTTCAGCGCCGCCAGCCGGTACCAAGGATCCGGCACCAGCGGGTCGGCGAAATGCCTCGTGAACGTGTCTTGCAGTGTGACTGACGAACCGGGTAGGCCGAAAATAGGCATCGCGAGCACAGTCGCAACTGTCGCAGTTGCGCTCAGTGCTGCCGCCGCGAACATAGCTCGACGGCGCCCAGGATCGGCGCGATCGACCCATATCGCGATGGCGACGCAACCCACGGCGATGCCCGCTGCTGCTAGCAGCAACGTGGAATACCGCGTGATGCCGAGCGCAATCCACGCGCAACCCATAGTGACGAGGCCGCCTCGCAGATGACCGCGACGGATCGCGGCGATACCGATCATGGCACCCAGGATCGACGCCGAGACAAGCCCTTCGCCGAGCGCCTGCAATGCCCACCAACCGAGCGGACTCAGCAGGTAAAGGACCTGGCCGGCTGCGGCAGCTGTGGCGCGAATACGCCACAGGCGCAGCGCGGCGTAAGTCAAAATGCCGCCGCCGCAGGCCAGTATGCAACCGAGGATTCGCATTCCGTCCGCAATTCCGAATGCGGCGACGAACGGTGTGGCCACCAGCGGATAACCGGGCCTGGTCGTGAAGATTGCCTGGTAGCGCGGGTCGGTGGTGGTCAGGTCGCCCGCGTTGGCGTACTGATCTATGCATCGTGCGGCCCGCTTGTCGTGGTCTGTTTCCGACTCAACGAGTGGTACCCATCGACCGATGCGGGTGCGCTGGGACGCGGTGGTGTCGCAGTAGGCCTTCAGCGCTGCGGCGTTCGCCTGGCTCGGTGTCGCGCCCAGGATCACTTCGACCTGCTTGGCGTAGCGGTAGGAGTCCGGGTACATCGCCCAGCCTGAGCCGATAAGCGGCTGCAGGATGAGGAACAGCGCAATGATCACGATTGGCCAGGTCCACCAGCGCACGGTCGAGTGGATGGGTATGGTCCGCCGCGTGTGGGCGGTCGTGGGCGATTCAGCAGCGACGTCACGTGCGCCGTCAGCAGCGACGTCACGTATGTCGGGCGTCGTCGGCTCATTCAACGTCGATGAATCGGAATTAGATGAGGAAGGGACGATGATCGACACCTACTCGACTGTGCTTGCACCAGGTGCGCCCGAATCGGCGTGAGCGGCCTCCGCGTGTGCCACCCGGGTCATCTCCGCCCGCGACACGACCTTCACCCGCTCACGGGGCAGCGCCGCACCCGCTGCTGTTTCCGCTTCGCCTAGCGAGCGCTCGTGCGCGTCAAGTCGATCCCACCCCGAGAAGTCCGTGAACGGCAATCCGCGTGCCGTCAATTCCGTGACGATGGCCTCTGGGTTGCGGTGCCTCGTGCGCGGCAGCGTCGGCTCGTCGGCTACCAAATTGGCGATCGTTTCCGCCGCGTCGGATTTAGTGCTGCCGATCAGCCCGACCGGGCCGCGTTTAATCCAGCCTGTCGCGTACACGCCGGGCACACGGTTGCCATCGTGGCCCAGTACTCGGCCAGCGACGTTCGGCACCACATTCGCGTACGGATCCCACGGCAGTCCGTCGACCGGATCGGATCGGTAGCCGACGGCCCGGTACACCGCCTGGACGTCCCAATTGGTGAATTCGCCGGTCCCCGAGACGCTCGCGTCGCCGTTGAGGACCTGACGCTCTGTCCTTAGGCCCGTCACGTGGTCGTCGCCGAGGATCGCCACCGGGTTCTGCAGGAAGTGAATGTGGATACGCCGATGTGGTCCCGGTTTCGGATCTCGCAGCGCCCATTCTGACAGCACATCCACCACCATGCGCAGTGCCTTCGTACCCTTCATCGCCTTGTCGGAGGCGTCGTCGAACTCCATGCCGGACGGATCGACCAGAGCTTGCACGTTCGCCGACTTGTCGATATCGCGCAGTTCCACCGGGGTGAACTTGGCCTGCGCTGGCCCGCGCCTCGCGAACATGTGCACGTCGGTGATTGCCGAGTTCTTGAGTACGGCGTGGACATGCGGCGGAATATCGGTATACAGCAGCTCGTCTCCCGTGCGGGCGAGGATTCGAGAGACGTCCAGCGCCACATTGCCGACCCCGAGCACCGCGACCGAGGTCGCGTCGGAGAGGTCCCAGTGTTGGTCACGGTCGGGGTGCGCGTCGTAGAACGACACGAAATCGGCGGCGCCGTAGGAGCCGGGCAGATCAATTCCGGGCAGGTCTAGAGCCCGGTCGTGCGTCGCGCCGGTAGCCACGACGATGGCGTCATAAAACTCGCGCAGCTTCGAAACCGGCAGGCTGGCGACCACGT
>JBDTAR010000106.1:0-36470 GCA_039924545.1 Nakamurella sp.
TATGCGCCCGACGGCACTATGACGTATCCCGAGCATCGTGACCGAGCGGGCGAATCGGTGCTGGCGCACTATCTGGTCGAGGCGCGAAAGGTGCTGGACGAGCGGCGTGGGCTCGCTAGCGAAGGCGAGATTTCGGCTGAGCAAGTCTCGGCGGACTTCGAGCAGTTGCGCTGGTTCGAACTTCCGGCGCAGTGTTTGGTGTGACCCGCAGGTCGGTCGTCGCTGATTCCACACAGACTCGCCGAGCCCGATCCAGCCACGGTTCGGCGTGGCGCTGGCAGTCCGGCGCAAAGGACGGCAGGATTACTACGTATGACGCTGTCCTCAACTTCCGCCCCGTCCGCAGCCGCCCACGCCGATCCCGATATCGCCCAAATAGCCTCGGCGACGAAAACTGGCGCTGTGCCGGATTGGCCGATGATTATCGGTGGGCAGCGGGTCGATGCGGCTGCCGGTGAGTGGATTGACGTTATCAATCCCGGGCGCAAATCGGTCACGATTGCTCGCGTCCCGCGAGCACGAGAAGCAGACGCAGACCGGGCTGTCGCCGCTGCTCGCGCTGCGTTCCCCGCCTGGCGAGCGTTGCATTTCACCGAGCGGCAGAAGGCGCTTCTTGCTATCGCCGCTGCGTTGGAGGACGCTGCCGAGGATCTTGCCCGGCTGACGGCCGCCGACACCGGTAACGCGCTGCGCACCCAAGCTCGCCCGGAATCCCAGCTATTGATTAGCCTATTTCGCTATTTTGGCGGTGTCGCCGGCGAGTTCAAGGGCGATGTACTGCCGGCGGGCGACAACCAGCTGCAGTACACCCGCCGAGAACCACTGGGAGTCGTCGCTGCGATCCTGCCGTGGAACTCGCCGCTGATGATCGCTGGCTGCAAGGTCCCCGCGGCGCTGGCTGCCGGCAACACGGTGGTGCTCAAGGCCGCCGAGGATGCACCGCTGACCATCATCAAACTGGTCGAGATTGCCTCACAGTTCCTGCCCGACGGGGTGCTCAACGTGGTGACCGGCTATGGCCCAGAGGTCGGTGAGGCGCTGGTTCAGCATGGCGATGTCGACAAGGTGTCGTTCACCGGATCGACGGCAGTGGGTAAACATGTCGGCGAGGTCGCGGGCGGCCGACTGTCGCATTTCTCGCTGGAGCTCGGCGGCAAAAGCCCGAATATCGTCTTCCCCGATGCCGCGTCCGATGAGCGCATCGACGAGACTGTCGCGGGCGTGCTCACCGCCATGCGCTTCACAAGGCAGGGACAATCCTGCACGGCTGGTTCCCGACTTTTCGTGCATGCCGACGTGTATGACGCTGTCCTGGACCGATTGGCCGCTCGAGTAGCGCAGCTTCGGGTGGGCGATCCCGGCGAAGAGGCGACCGATATGGGTTCGATCATTAACGCGAAGCAGTTCAATAGGGTGCAGGGATACGTCGACGAGGGCCGCCAGTTGCCGGGGGCACGCCTGGCGTTGGACGGCGCCGAGAAGGTCCCGGCTGGACTGGACGGCTTCTATGTGGCGCCGACGATTTTCGCCGGAGCGGACAATGCCTGGCGACTCGCTCGCGAGGAAATATTCGGCCCGGTGCTGGTGGCGATCCCGTGGCGGGACCGTGACGAAGTGATCGCGATGGCCAACGACTCCAATTACGGTCTCGCAGCGTTCGTATGGTGCCGCGACCTAACGGCGGCGTTGGATACGGCGAACCGCATCGAATCCGGCTGGGTGCAGGTCAATCAAGGTGGTGGCCAGGTGGTCGGCCAATCGTATGGCGGCTACAAGCAGTCGGGGATTGGTCGCGAGATGTCCATTGAAGGCGCCCTCGAAGCGTTCACTCAAATCAAGCAGATCAACGTCAAGCTCCACTGATACGGCCGTGACCGCGGGAAAATGGTGCGCGCGGCCGACGGAAATTCGACTCCGAGAAATGGTTTGGGGCCTGGATCTGTTGCATGAGACGTGAAGAGTTTCGGAACGTTGTCCTTTGGTCATTACGGCCCGCTTGGCGGCGGTCATGAACTCACCGCTGCCGATACCCTGCACCAGGCCATTGATCTGGCTCAAGGCCTCGATGATCTGGGGGTCAACGGCACCTACTTTCGCGTGCATCATTTCGCGAGGCAACACTCGTCGCCGATACCGCTGCTGGCAGCTGTTGCCGCTCGCACTGAGCGCATCGAGGTAGGTACGGGCGTCATCGACTTACGGTACGAAAACCCGCTGAACCTTGCGGAACAGGCTGGCTCACTCGATCTGATCAGTGACGGGCGACTCGCGCTCGGCATCAGCCGGGGATCACCCGAAACCGTGGTGCGCGGATACGAGGCGTTCGGCTACACCGAGTCGGAAGATCCACGTGGCTCCGATATTGCCTACCGACACCTCGATCTCTTTCTGCGCGCCATCGACGGTGAAGGGCTGGCGGACGGAGACCCGGCAGGCTTCATGGGCGGCAGCCGGGGAAAGCAACGGATTGAACCGTATTCGCCGACCTTGCGCTCCCACGTGTGGTGGGGTTCCGGGAGCAGCGAATCGGCGAAATGGGCCGGAAAGCTAGGACTCAATCTAATGTCGTCGACATTGCTGACGGAAGAGCGTGGCATGTCTTTCGGTGACCTGCAGGCGGAACAGATCGAGATGTTCCGGGCAGCCTGGCGAGAAGCGGGACACCCCGGGCAACCACGAGTGTCGGTAAGCCGCAGCATCTTTCCGATCACGACTGGCGACGACGAACTTTTCTTCGGTCGCGGTCAAGGGGCCGACCAAGTTGGGATGATTGACGGTCTGCGCTCGACCTTCGGCCGTACCTACGCGGCCGCGCCGGACGTACTGATCGACCAATTACGTCAGGACGCGGCCATTCAAAATGCCGACACACTCATGTTGACAATTCCGAGCCAACTCGGTGTCGAGTGGAATCTGCACATAGTGGAGTCGTTTGCCACGTACGTTGCACCGGCTCTCGGATGGAAACCGACCCGGTAGATACCTACGATCGTGCGTCAGGAAACGCCGACGAGGCGTAGCCCCGCAGCCACGGCAGCGGCGGCCAACACCACCACCACGAACGGGGCTTTCCGCCAGGCAAGCACGCCGCCGACAGCAACGCCTGCGGGCCGGGCCCAGCCGGCGAAATGGTCGGCGTCAATGAGTGACGAGGTGGTCACCAGCGCTAGCAGCAAAATAACCGATGCTGCAGTGATCAGGAGCGATGTTCGTTCGGAGAGTCTCAGTTTCGACTTGAGAGATACGCCGGCAATCCGAAAGCCGAATGTGCCCACGCCCAGTAGGCACCCCCACAGCACGATCTGTGTCACGGTGTGCCGGCTTGTCCGGGTTCACCGGTCTCGGTGGAGTCCACCCTGAGGGAGGCGTCATACGTAGTGGCGCTGTCGGGTGTTGCAGGGTGACCACGGCGCCTTTTCGTCGAGCCGATGAGCACCAACGGCAATGCGATTATCGACATCAGCACCGGTAACCCCGCGGGAAGCACGGGAGTCACCGCGACGGCGATCACCGCGCCGACGATGGCGGCGAAACGGGTAGCGCGATCATTGAGCGACGGCATGACGAGGGCCAGCAAGACAGCCGGGAAAGCCGCGTCCATGCCGAAGGCGTCGGTGTCGGTGATGACAGTGCCGCCGAACGCACCGGCCACCACGCCGATATTCCAACAGAAGAACAACGCGATACCGCAGCTCCAGAACGCGGCTCGGCGCCGTGCCGGTTCCCGTTCGGCCAGTGCGAAGGCCGTTGATTCATCGATGATCAACTGGCTGCCGATGATCCTACGAAACCATCCCGAGCCGACCACCTCGCCGATCGCAAGCCCAAACGGGAGATGCCTCGCATTGACCAAAAACCCTGCGGCGAACGCGGCGACCGGGCTGCCGCCCGCAGCGATAATCGCCACGAACAGAAACTGTGACGCGCCCGCGAATACCACGACCGACAGCAGCATCGGCAGCCACAACGGCAGGCCTACCGCGACGCTGATCGCGCCGAACGAGACTCCGACAATACCGTCTGCCAGGCATACCAAAGCGATATCCCGAGTGAGGTCCCGGCCGAGCCGATTGACTAGCCGAGACCTCCACATGCGCATGACACCGATGGTGGTCTACGCAGTGTCAATCGCCAAATTGCTAATCCTCGCGAGATCGATTAGCTGTTGAACTGCTTCAGGAAAAAGTCAATATCGGCGGGTTGGAGACCGCGCAGCAGTGACACGAACACATCGGAGTACGTGTGCAACGGACTGACGTACCACTGACCGTCGGGGCCCTGCACCATAGTGATGCCGAGATTCAACACTTCCGCCAGTTCCCGCTGAACAATGTCGGTGACCTGCGCGGATTCGCCGGTCAGGTCCACGCCGAAGTTCTCCGACAACTTCGCGAAGAAGTCCGGAACATCGTTGGGGCTGATGACGATCGTCTTCCGATCGGGAGATACGAGCGTCAACGACGGTACGGACGGATCGCGTTTTATGGTTGCCGTGCCGTCCGGTGTTTCCAGCGTCAACGATCCGATCGATACCTTCTGCCCGCCAGTCACCTTCGTGGTGGTCCAGGAGGCGTCCTTGATGCTTACCTCTGACGGCCGGCAACTTCCGGATGTCGAGCCGCTGCCGGATTCGCCTTCAGGGAGGTCGCTGGAGCCGAACATGCCATTGCTCCACATGCAGCGATCGCTGTCCGAGGTGAAAGCCAGCGACGCGTAATCCTGAACGGCGCCCATGGTCCCTGGATCAAGGGTCGCGACAAGCTTGGAGACATCGCCTTCGACCAACGCATTCATCAATTTATCCATCGCCTGCGCAGGAGTCGCCGAACCTGTCGGAGGGACCGGCGACAATTTCGAGACGTAGTCTGGGCCAACAGTGGTGTATGCCGCATTGTCTGCGATCGTGTACGCGACCGACGGATACCAGCGGCCATCCTCCTTCACGGAGGCGATGCGCAAAGCATTTCCGGTCTTCGCCGTCTGCGTAGCAATATCGAACGTTTCGTGCGCAGGCGTGGCAGCTTTAACCTCAGGGAGCGCGGCTCGCACCTTGTCGGTGAGAACGTCGGTAGCTGCGGCTCCGTCGAAGGTGATTGTGCCGGCGGTCACTTCGACGACTTGCACATGGTCATTGATGGTGATCGGCGTCGGCGATAACGTGAGTCCCGAAACCGTGACCTTCATCGAATACATCTGATCCGGAGTGGCCGACGAGTCGATGATTTTGAGCCGCTTGAGTTGATCGACGAAATCGCCGGTCATATCGGCGGAGAACTTCGCTTCGCTAGGCGTCAACGTGTCGACGACACCCAAGATGTCCCCGTCGGCGAGAGACTGAAATACGTTCTCCACAGCCTCATTCGGTGTCGCGGCGCCGCTCGCCGTGAACCAGCCGCGGGAGCCTGCAAAGGCCACGCCTGCTGCCACGAGGGCCACTATAGCTACGGCAGCGGCGATCAACAGCGGGAGCTTGCTTTTCTTCGCGGCTGGGACAGGCGGCATTGGCGGCTCGGGCGGAAGCTGGCCGGGTACGCCGGAGGCGGGCTGCTCGCCATAGCCCTGCGTCGGAAACGCGGGCTGCTGTCCGTACTGTGGCTGTTGTCCATAAGGCGGCTGCGGCGTGTTTGGCTGCTGGGCGGTCGGCTGCTGGCCGTATCCGGGAGCCTGTCCGTACTGTGGCTGCTGCGTGTGTGGCTGCTCCCCGTACGGGGGCTGTCCCCACCCAGGCACTGGAAGCCCAGGCTGCGGCCCGTACTGCGGCGGCGAACCTGCAGACTCCGGTTTCGGCGGGTATGCCGGGCCTGTGGGCGGTTGCTCGGTCATGACGAGGGATCCTTTTCGGTGGGTTCGGTCGATGGCCTTAGTCAGCTGCTGGGACGCGCTTCGACAACACGTCGTACCTGACTGCTCAATCGTATCGTGATTACGGCGCCGGCCAGCAGGACAAGCCCGCCGATGGCAACCGTGACCGGCCCGACTGGCGTGATAGCAATGGTCCCGCTTCCGCGCCCGACGCCGATAGCAAGCACCGCACTGCCAGCAAAAATGGCGATGGCTGCGAGCAGCAAGGACGCGACCGCGCCCGTGCGCAACAGTGACAATGCCATCAACCCACTCGGCAGCGCGCAGAGCACGGGTAGGGCAAACAGCGCCGCGACTGGAACGTTGCCGACGACACCAAGCCGATCCGCGACACCGGCCAGCTGGTAGAGATGGCGGTTGACGCGTCCGGACACTACCCAGGGTAGAAACGTGCCCACGATGATGCTGACACTGCCGGCCGCCGTGACGATCCAGGCGGCAAGCGGCGCGGTGCGGTGGTCACGCATCCAGCACACCGGAGCGCGGCGTTACCGGAGGCTCGGTGGACCAGGGGAAGTTGATCCATTTATCGGTGTTCCGCCATACGAAGTCCGGCTGGATGATGGAATGCGGCTTCGCGTACAGCACGGCGGTACGGGCCTCCGCGACGCTGCCGGAGCAGAATTCCCGCACGAGCTCCAGTGTTTTGCCGGTATCGGCAACGTCGTCGACGATCAGGACCTGCTTGTTGGTGAGGTCGGCGGCATTGAGGAACGGCGGCAGCATCACCGGCACTTCTAGCCGCGAATCGACGCCGGTGTAGAACTCGACGGAGAGCGTGAACAGGTTCTTGCAATCGAGTGCGTAGGCGATCGACCCGGCAGGGATCAACCCGCCGCGGGCAATGCCGAGCACGATATCCGGAGTGAACGACGAATCCGCGACCTGCTGCGCAAGCGCCCGACCTGCCACGCCGACCAGATCCCAGGTCAAGATCTCCCGTTCCGCCATACCTGTTTCTCCTTTGTCGGGTGATGCGCTGGCCACTGTGGTGCCATTCAGTGTCTCGTGTCGACATACCGGCGGACAAATGGGCCTCGGCGGTCGGGCTTTGGCGCGGCAGGGACAATGACCGTGTGACCGATGGCTTGTTTTCGACTCCCGCTTCCGGCGGACGTGGGAAATCGGACGCCACGTATGACGCCTTCCGAGGCGCCGAGGCGCCCATGGACCCGCACGCGCCGTTGGCCGTGCGGATGCGTCCTCGTGCGTTGGACGAGGTCCTTGGCCAAACTGCGCTGCTCGGCCCCGGAGCGCCCCTGCGGCGTTTGGTGGAGGGCGGCGGTGCCTCTTCGGTGCTGCTCTATGGACCGCCGGGTATCGGCAAAACAACCCTGGCGATGCTGGTGGCGTCGGCGGCAGGCCGCCGATTCGCGCAGCTTTCGGCACTCTCGGCAGGTGTGGCGCAGGTTCGTGAGGTGATCGCGGCGGCCAAGCAGACGCTTCGGTCGTCCGGCGAGCAGACAGTTTTATTCATCGACGAGATTCACCGCTTCTCCCGCACTCAGCAGGATTCATTGCTCGGCGCTGTGGAGGACCGGACGGTGATCCTCATCGGTGCTACCACCGAGAACCCGTTCTTCGCCGTGGTCTCACCGTTATTGTCGAGATCTCTTGTCCTGCAGTTAACGCCGCTGTCCGATGACGACATTCGGACGCTGATCACGCGTTCACTGGAAGACGAACGAGGCTTCGGCGGGCGGTTCGCGCTCGCCGACGAGGCCCACGCACACATTATTGCTCTCGCCGGCGGAGACGCCCGGCGGGCGCTCACCGCGCTGGAGGCTGCGGCCGATTCCGCTGCGGATGCAACTGCTCATGCTGCCGCTGATACCGACGCCTCCGCCGGGGACCCAGATACGGCTGGAGGCGGCGACGGTCGAATCCTGATCGATCTGGCTGCGGTCGAGGCCGCAGTCGACCGTGCCGCCGTGCGTTACGACAGGTCTGGCGACCAGCACTACGACGTCACCAGTGCCTTCATCAAGTCGATCCGCGGCTCGGATGTGGACGCTGCGCTGCACTATCTTGCGCGCATGATCGAGGCTGGCGAGGACCCCAGGTTCATCGCGCGACGCCTGATGATCCATGCCTCTGAGGACATTGGCATGGCAGATCCGACTGCGCTGCCCACGGCTGTCGCCGCAGCCCAAGTGGTGCAACTCGTGGGGTTGCCGGAGGCGCGGATCGCGCTCGCCCAAGCCACGATTCACCTCGCGACCGCCCCGAAGTCGAACGCCGTGATCTCGGCCATCGACGCCGCGATCGCTGACGTGCGCGCGGGTAAGGCGGGCCTAGTGCCGCCAGCGCTCCGCGACGGGCACTACGCCGGGGCGAAGAAGCTTGGTAATGCGCAGCATTACGTCTACCCGCACAATCTGCCGGAAGGTATTGCCGCGCAACAGTATCCACCGGATGAGCTGGTCGGGGTCGACTACTACACACCGACTACACGCGGCGCGGAACGGCCCGTCGCGGAGCGTCTACCCAAGTTACGGCGCGCAACCCGAGGCAAGCCCTTCGACCAGTAGCGATAGTCAGTAGCGCTAGTCAGTGGCGCTAGTCAGTAGCGACAGCCAGTCGCAACAACCGGTAGCGTCGCCAGTTCTGTCATACCAACCAGGCCGTAGCGTCAGCCGGAAGAGCGCCGTCATCCTTCAATGGAACCGACGCGATGATCACCTCGCCCGGTGGCAGCGGCACCTCGTGCCCACTCATATTGATCATCACGGTCACCGACCCATTGCTGAACGCCAGCACGCGACCGCCTGGATGAGTCAGCCACTCCAGCTTCCCGTCTCCCAGCGCGTAATTGCGGCGCAGCGCCAACGCGTCCCGGTAGAGCGTAAGCGTCGAATTCGGGTCGTCTTCCTGCAAATCCCGGGAGAGTGTGGCGAAGGATTCCGGCTGCGGCAGCCATGATTTGCCGGACGACGAGAAGCCTAGTGCGGGCGCATCGGCTTGCCAGGGGATAGGCACCCGGCAGCCGTCGCGGCCGCGCCGCTCATGCGCTGACTGCTCCCAAGTCGGATCTTGCCGCATGTTGTCCGGAAGCGTGGTGTGCTCCGGCAGACCCAACTCTTCGCCTTGGTAGAGGTACGAGGAGCCGGGCAGCCCCAACATGAACAGGGTCATGGCGCGAGCCCGCGTCAGGCCCATCGCCGCGTCGGGCTGCGTATCGCCAATGCCGATGCCCTGCTGGTCTTTTAGCCGAGCGCCGTCGGGTAGTCCGTAACGGCTGGTGTGGCGGACTACGTCATGGTTGGACAAAACCCAAGTGGTGGGCGCACCGACGCGGTTGTTGATCTGCAGTGATCGGGTGACGACATCTTGCAGAATTGGCCCGTACCAGGGTGTCTCCAGGAACGTGAAGTTGAATGCCTTGTGCATTTCGTCGGCGCGGACGTAGTTCGACAGGCGCGTGAGCGGCTGCACCCACGCCTCGGCCACCAAGACCCGCTCCGGCGAGTATTCATTGATCATGCCGCGCCACTGTCGGTAGATATCGTGCACGCCATTTTGATCCCACATGGGGCCGAGCTGACTGTTGGTGGGCGCATCCTCGGCGCCAGCGCCGTCCAGATACTTGCGGGCGTCCTTCGCGGTTGGTGAGGCGAATGACATGACTCCGAGCGTGGGGTCGATCAGGTAATCAGGTAGCCCAGGAGCCTTCACCAAGCCGTGCGCCACATCCACACGGAAGCCGTCCACGCCGCGATCCAGCCAGAACCGCATCACGGATTCGAATTCGCTCCGGACCTCGGCATTGTCCCAATCAAAGTCCGGCTGGCCCGCATTGAACAGGTGCAGATACCACTGGCCCGGTGTGCCGTCAGGGTTGGTGGTGCGCTCCCATGCCGGGCCACCGAACACCGATAGCCAGTTGTTCGGCGCCTGGTCACCGCCTGGCCCGCGACCGTCACGGAAAATGTAGCGAGCCCGCTCCGAGGATCCCGGCGCCGCCGCGAGCGCCGCCCGGAACCAGACGTGGTGATCCGACGAGTGATTCGGTACCAAATCAACGATGAGCTTCAAGCCGAGCCTGTGCGCCCGCGCGAGCATCTCGTCGAAGTCGGCCAGTGTTCCGAACATCGGGTCGACGTCACGGTAGTCGGTGACGTCGTATCCCGCATCGGCTTGAGGGGAGGGATAGAACGGCGAGATCCAGACTGAGTCCACCCCCAGGTCTTTGAGTGAGTCGAGGTGTGACGTAATACCCGGAAGGTCGCCGATGCCATCACCGTTGGAGTCGGCGAAAGAGCGAGGATAAACCTGGTAAACAACGGTATTTCGCCACCACTGCCCGGTTTCGGTCGCCGGGGCAGCGGGAGATTCAGGTAGGGACATGTGAGCCAAAACTCCTGGCGAAATAGGGCGGCGAAGTGCGCCGCGGACATCATCTGTCACCGACTCTATCGGCAGCCTCCGGCGTAGGTTCGAGCCATGGCTAGGTGGTCCGTTTTGCGTGAGCCGACGGTGCCGATCTTGCTTGCCGCGTGCGTGGTGCACGTGGTGCGGCGGGACGTGCTGGATTTTGCTGTGTTCTTTGGCACTTCCGTCGTGATCATTGTCGACTCGCGCCGCGGCGACGGGAGTCGTTTCGACGGTCACCATGGTGATCGAGTAGTGACGGGCCATTGGCAACGCGCCTGGTTACCGCTAATAGGTATGACGATGTTCGCAGGCGTAGCGGCTCTGGCCGGGTCTGCCTCGCTGGCCGACAGGCTGATCGTGACCGTCATCGGGATTGCGGCGCTTGTCATTGTGCTTTTCGCGCCGGGCTCGAAAGACCCACGCCGCGCGCACCGCGTGCTCGCAGGATGGCAGGTATGGGCGGTGATCGGCGTTGCCGCATGTCTATGGGAACTCACCTCGTTTATCACGCAACAGATCTGGCCGCTAAATCAGGACGCACACCCCGCGATCAGTGACCTCGTCGGTCCAATGCTCGTCACGTGGTTCCCCCGGGCCGTGTTCTTGCTGATGTGGGCCGGGGCGGGCTGGTGGTTGCTTCAGCTGCTCTTGTCGTCCGGAGCGAGCACCGAACCAGGAGAACGTCATACGCGGTTCGGAACCTGGGGCGCAGGCCACCGCGAGGCGAGACAATGAGGTCGATCACCATCGCCGTCTACGTGGTGTGCGCGCTTGCGCTGATGGTGACCGAGATCCTCGCACGCGCCACCCGACTGCACGTTCCGACGCTCGCCGCGCTATTTCGATGGATGCTGCGCCGACGCAGCGCGCAGATCGGCATCGTGATGGCTTGGTGGTGGATCGGCTGGCACTTCCTGGGCTCCGGCGCCTAAGTATTTCGCGCCGTGTTACCTAGCGAGGCCTATACGCCGCGCTAGCTACCACGAGGCGGGGTTGTTGGCGCGGAATCACTAGCGCATGGCCTCGGCGATCAGCGACGCAACAGTGCGGTGTGGCAGCCCGTCCAACTGGTCTAGCTGCATGATGCAGGAAAACCCGTCCATGGCGACTGCGACCGGCGCATTCTCTGGGCCACTAGCCGAGTCGAGAGCTTCGTGCAGCTTGGGTAGCCAGTAGTCGCGGGCGATTTTCTCGCCGACCGGTGCGGTTTTGGCGGCGAAGCCGTACGAGCCGGCCAGGCCGCAGCAGCCGGCGTCTAACGTGGTCGGTCGATAGCCGAGGCGCTTGAGCACTAACTCGTCGGAGGCTGTTCCCACCGACGCGCGGCCCTGGCAATGCGGGTGCACGATCACAGCTCCCCGGTCGGGGACATCTGCGGCTGCCTTCGAGCCGCGCGGGGCGACCGCGCCTTTCGCCAGCAGATGCTCTGACAGGGACCGGGCCAGGCCCGCAAGCCGGTCGGCGCGCGGATCGTCGGCCAACAAGTTCGGCAGCTCGTCACGGAACGAGGACAGGCAGCTCGGTTCCGGCACCACCACGGGGATACCGCGGGAGGTGAATGGGTCCAGGATGTCCAGCACATTGGACAGCGACTTCTTCGCGAGCCCGAGCATGCCTGGGTCGTAGAGTGTGCGCCCGCAGCAGGCCCACTGCGGCGGCACATGCACCGTCTCGCCAGCCGCGGCGAGGGCTGCGGCAATGTCGTAGCCCAGTTGCGGGTCGAATGCGTTAGTGAACGTGTCCGGCCACAGCACTACGGTCGCGGTCTCCGGCTGATTGAGCGCGCGCGCGGTTTCCGAGCGGCGGAACGGGATAGACGCGAACGATGGCGCGGGGCGCGAGGTCGTCACGCCCGCCGCCCGCCGGAGCGCTTTACCCACGACGGGCATGTTGAGCATTCCGGACGCGAGACGCGGCACTCGGGTGGCGATACGGGCTGCCCACGGCAAGAGGCCGAGCGCATACATTTCGCGCGGCCGGATCTTGCCCTTGTAGTAGTGGTAGTTGAACTCGGCCTTGTAGGTGGCCATATCGACACCCGTCGGGCAGTCCACCTTGCAGCCCTTGCAGGACAGGCATAGCTCGAGGGAGGCGTGCACGTCGTCGTTCCGCCAGGTCGCCTCCGTGGTTTCGCCCTGGAACATCTCGGTGAGCATCTTGGCGCGTCCGCGAGTGGAAAGCTTCTCATCGCGCGTGACCCGGTACGACGGGCACATCACCCCGGAATCGTCCCGGCGGCAGCGACCCACCCCCACGCAGCGCTCCGCGGCGTGCTGCAAGGATCCGCCATCGTCGGGGAACGCGAACATCGTCTCCAACGCCATCGGATTGTCGTGATAATCCGGACCGAACCGCAGATTCGTATCCAGCGGGTACGGATCGACGAGCTTGCCCGGGTTCATGATGCCCTTCGAATCGAAGAGCGACTTGACCGTCTGGAACCCCGTAATGATATCCGGGCCATACATGCGGGCGAGCAGTTCGCCGCGTGCCTGGCCGTCGCCGTGTTCGCCGGAAATGGAACCGCCCAGCTCCGCCACAAGATCGGCGGCATGCTCGATGAATGCCCGGAACGTTGCGAGCCCTTCCATCGTGCGGAAGTCGAACGGCTGGCGGGTGTGCACACAACCCTGCCCGAAATGCCCGTACCAAGCACCCGAGTATCCATACTCCGCCCAGAGCGCCGTCATCTTCCGCAGATATTCGCCGAGCCGCTCCGGCGGCACGGCAGCGTCTTCCCAGCCCTCATGGTTATGCGGGCCCTGCGCCGGGACGGCGGTAGCGGCGAGCGCAGAGGCCCGCACTTCCCACAAAGCCTTGACCTCGGCGGCGTCGTCAATCCGCTTCGCCACCACATCAGCAGGAAGCCGGGCAATGAACTCCACGGTGCGCGCTTCGGCAACATCCGGATCGTCGTCGCCGACCTCCGCGAGCAGCCAACCGCGACCGGCCGGCAGCAGTGAGATGCCCGCGGTATTCAGCCCCTTGGCTGCGGACTGGTTCACCAGGGTGTCGTCGAAACCCTCCAGACCGAGCAGCCCGAATTGAACCAGCGACGGCACGGCGTCCGCGGCCTCGAAAATATCCGGGTAACCGAGTATGACGAGGTTCCGGTACCGAGGTGACGTCGCCAAAATGAGTTCCGCCTCGACGGTCAACGCCAGGGTGGACTCGGATCCGACGAGCAGTCGCGCGATGTTCAATGGCGCGCCCGGCAGGATCTGGTCCAGGTTGTAGCCGGAGACGCGACGGGGAATATCGGGAAACTTCTCGAGCACCTCCTTGCCGTAGCGGCGGCCGGTTTCGCGCAGACCGCCCAGGATCCGTGCGAGGGTGCCGCCTTCGGCGACCGCGTTGCGATAGTCGGATTCGTCATATTCGCCGACCCACAGGTCCTCACCTTCGGCGGTGACGATCCGTAGTCGACTCACGTTGTCGACGGTTTTTCCGGCGTACAGCGCATGCGTGCCGCACGAGTTGTTGCCGATCATGCCGCCGAGCGTGCACCATGCGTGGGTTGCCGGGTCCGGACCGAACGTGAGCCCGAAAACCTCACAGGCGGCGCGCAGATCGTCCAGCACGACGCCGGGCTGCACCCGCGCGATGCGGCGCTCCGGATCGATGTCCAGAATCTTGTTCATGTAGCGCGAAAAGTCCAGCACCACTCCGACATTCACGGTTTGGCCGGCAAGCCCCGTACCGGCGCCGCGGCCCAGAATCGGCGCGCCGACAGCGGCGCAAATACGTACCACGGTCGTGACATCGGCGGCATCCCGCGGGAAGACCACCCCCAACGGGATCTGCCGGTAATTCGACGAATCCGTGGCGTACACGGCCCGCGCCGCCGACGAGAAATCCACATCGCCACGAACGACATCGACAAGCCGATCAGCCAAAAGTAGTCGGTCTGCGGGCGTAATGGGGGACCGATCGACATGGGTCCCGGGTGCGGCCATGATGGTCACAGCAAAGCCTCCTCGTGCGTGCCCCGTCGTGACTGACGACGCTACCGGTTCGCTGCCACCCGCATGCGCGCCGGGTACCCTTCAATCGACGCTCCAACCGCGACGCGTCAGCAGACAAAGGGGAGGCCGCACAGTCGTGAAGAGGATGTACTACTTCACCGCAGGAGTGGCGCTCGGGGTGGCGGCTGCCAGGAGAACTCGGCGGGCCAAGCAGGTGGCAAAAGCGGCGTTCGCCGCGAAGTTCACGCCGTCCGCGATCGCAGCAGATATGGCCGATGCTATTGCCGAAATCGGCCAGGCCGTGGGCTCTTTCGCGTCAGATATTCGTATGGGCGCGGTCAATCGGCGTGCCACGTATCGGCCCATGATCGACGGAACAACGGGCGGCGTGGTGATGGTGCCGCCCGAACGTGCGGCTGCGATGACCGAGCGCCGTGCGCTCGCTGACACCGTCATACATCGTGACTCTGTCATAATTCGTGACGCTCCGGTCGCTCGATTCGGCGCTGACTCTGGTGCGCGGTATGACGACATGCCGGGCAACGGCTATTCGACAGGCTCCCGTTCGACTGGGAATTGGGCGGGGTAATTTCCAGGGCGTTACTGCGGACCCGATTCGCGGACCCGATTCGTCGGTGAGGACGCCCACGCGGCACACTAGGTGCGCCCCATCAGCGAAGAAGGACACCCATGCAGACCCACGAGATTCGTCGCCGATTCCTGGACCATTTCCGGGAGGCCGGTCATACGGTTGTTCCATCCGCGTCCCTGATCAGCCAAGACCCGACGGTGATGTTCACCATTGCCGGAATGGCGCCATTCAAGCCGTACTTCCTGGGGCAGGAGACGCCACCATTTAGCCGGGCGACCAGCGTGCAAAAATGCGTGCGCACCCTGGACATCGATAACGTCGGTGTCACGACACGGCACAACACGTTCTTCCAGATGGCGGGAAACTTCTCGTTCGGCGACTATTTCAAGGAAGGCGCGATCACTCACGCCTGGAACCTGATCACGTCGTCCGTCGACGAAGGCGGCTACGGATTTGATCCGGAGCGGATCTGGGCGACGGTCTACGAAAACGACGACGAGGCCCTGGAACTGTGGAGATCCATTGCTGGCCTGCCAGAATCCCGAATCCAGCGTCGCGACGGTCACGACAACTATTGGGATATGGGCGTTCCCGGCCCTGGTGGACCGTGCTCGGAGATCTACTACGATCGCGGTCCAGAATTCGGCATCGAAGGCGGCCCGGCTGCCGACGAGGACCGCTACCTGGAGATCTGGAACCTGGTCTTCATGCAGGACATTCGCGGCGAGCAAAGCCCCAAAGACGGCCACCCGCCAGTGGGGTCGCTGCCTAAGAAAAATATCGACACCGGCATGGGGGTGGAACGGGTCGCATTCCTATTGCAAGGTGTGGACAACGTCTACGAGACGGACCTGTGTCGACCGATCATTAGTGCGGCGGAGGAGCTGTCGGGCCGGATTTACGGGCGCGATCACACGGCGGATGTGCGCTTCCGGGTCATTGCTGACCATATGCGCTCCGGGATCATGCTGATCGGTGACGGAGTCACACCGTCGAACGAGGGGCGCGGGTATGTGTTGCGCCGACTACTGCGACGTGCCGTCCGCTCGGCCCGGCTGCTAGGTGTGACGGATACCGTGATGCCGCAGCTCACCGCCGTGGTGCGCGACCTGATGGCGGAGTCATACCCGGAACTCGCGCGCGATTACGTGCGGATCGAAGGGGTGGCTGCCGCCGAGGAGATTGCGTTCCTCAAGACGCTGGCTTCCGGGTCAAAACTGTTCGACCAGGCTGCAGCCTCGACGAAGTCGTCCGGGAAATCGGTGGTGTCCGGCGACACCGCGTTTGCTCTACACGACACGCATGGTTTCCCCATTGATCTGACGCTAGAGATGGCCTCGGAGTCCGACTTGAGCGTGGATACCGACGGATTCAAAGCCCTCATGCAGGAACAGAAGGCGCGTGCGCGCGCCGACTCTCGCGCGCACAAGGGCGGCTTCGGTGACCTCACCGTTTACCGGGAGCTACTCGATACACACGGCCCGACCGAATTCACCGGGTACACGGAGCTGGAATCCGAAGGTACGGTGCGCGGCTTGATTATGGGCGGCCAGCGTGTCGCCGCCGCCGGTGAAGGCGACATCGTAGAGGTGATCCTCGATCGGACTCCGCTCTATGCTGAATCCGGCGGGCAAGATTCGGACGAGGGGATGATCCTCGCGGATGGCACCTCTACCGAAGTCATCGACGTTCAGAAGATCAGTCGCAAGCTGTGGGTACATAAGGTGCGAGTGACGGTCGGTGAACTGCGTGAAGGCGTTGCCGTGCACGCCAAGGTCGATCCCGAATGGCGTATCGGCGCCCGTCAGGCGCACTCCGGCACTCACGTGGTGCATGCCGCCCTGCGACAGGTTCTCGGGCCGCAGGCGTTGCAATCCGGCTCCTACAACAAGCCCGGTTACCTCCGACTCGACTTCGCGTGGACGGACGCACTGTCTCAGGCCACTAGGAGCGAGATCGAAGAGGTCGCCAACATGGCGGTCCGTAAGGATTTGCCGGTATCGGTGAACTACTCCACGCTGCCGGACGCGCGGGCCAAGGGCGCGATCGCACTATTCGGCGAAACCTATGACGAGTCCGTACGAATCGTTGAAATCGGCGGCCCATGGTCCATTGAACTGTGCGGTGGCACGCATGTGGAGCATTCCAGCCAGATCGGGCCGGTTTCGGTGATCTCCGAATCGTCCGTCGGGTCAGGGCATCGCCGTATCGAGGCATTTGTCGGCATCGAGGCGATGCGGAAACTGGCGACAGAGCGGGCATTGCTCGCTCAGGTTTCCGAACTGCTAAAGGTCCCAGCGCCCGATCTTCCGCAGCGTATTGCCGACATTGTCGACCGCCTGCACCACGCGGAGAAAGAACTCGACCGGCTCCATACCCAAGCGGTGCTCGCCTCGGCGGGCGCCCTGGTGGCCGGCGCACAGCAGATCGGGAACATCGCGATGGTGGCAGCGATGCTGCCGGACGGACTGTCGGCCGGTGACGTGCGCTCTCTTGCGACAGATATTCGCGGGCGATTTGGGGCTCGGCCAGGCGTAGTGGCACTCTTCTCCGTGGACGAAGATGGCGCGGCCGTGTCATTCGCGGCAGCCGCCACCGCGTCCGCAATCGACGCTGGGCTGAAGGCCGGCGAACTCGTCAAGGCGTTCGCACCGGCAGTCGGTGGGCGAGGTGGCGGACGGCCGGACCTAGCGCAGGGCGGCGGAACCAATCCCAGTGGCGTAGCTGACGCGATCGCGGCCTTCGACGCCGCAGTCAAGGTCGCCGTAGCGTCGGCTCAGGGCTGACTCGGACCGGCCGGTGACACAGACGAGTGAAGGCGACGCGCCGCCCAGGGGCGTGCGCTTGGGAGTCGATGTCGGTACCGTCCGGGTCGGTGTCGCCGTATGCGATCCCGATGGCATCCTCGCCACGCCGGTGGTGACGCTAGCGCGTGATACCGAAACGGCAGCGGACATCGACCAATTGGTGACGCTGGTGACCGAACGATGCGTAGTGGAGGTGGTGGTGGGTTTGCCGAGGACGCTACGCGGCCGCGATGGCACCAGCGCCCTAGACGCGCGCCACTATGCCGCGGACCTGCAGCTGCGAATCGACCCGATTCCTGTGGTACTGGTCGACGAACGCATGACGAGCGTGCAGGCCAATCGGATCCTCACCGAGCGACGAGTTCCAGGTCGATCCCGGCGAGCCGTTGTCGACCAGATTGCGGCGGTCGAAATACTGCAGTCACGACTAGATGAACTGCGCGTCAAGCGAGCTTCTTGTGGGTAGTCACCGACACCCGGATGACGCAGACAACGGGAACGACAAGCACATCGATGCTGGCGCTGATATGAACGATGGCGCCGAGATCGACGCTCGCGCCGAGACCGGTACCGACGACACCGTCGCCGAGGGCGACGGCGCCGATATCAACGGTGGTGGTGACCATTTCGGCCTGTTTGACGACCACGCGGTCGCGGCGGCGGAGGACGTCACGCCCGCCGGTGAACTCGACTTGTCAGATTTGCGGGACGTCCTCGCGGGTCGCCGCGAAGCCGTCGTGGACACAGGCAGAGGCACAGCTTCTCGCGCAGGTACCGGCCCTGTCTCCCACGACGCCGCAGGCCCCCGTGTCCACGGACGCGGAGGTGAAGTCCGGACCCGGCGCCGACGCCACCCGGTGCGCTCTTCCATCATTGCCTTAGTGGTGCTGGCACTCATTGCGGGGGGCGTCACCTTCGGCGTGCTGTGGTGGCAGGAGCGAACTGCAGCGCCGCAAGATTGGGCTGGAACTGGCTCGCAGACCCTGGTGGTGCGAGTACAGAGTGGTGACGGTCTCTACGATGTGGGCCAGACTTTGGTCAGTGCCGGAGTCGTGGCCAGCATCAAGACCTTCGTCGCGGTGGCAACAGACGATGGGCGACTGGACGGACTACGGCCGGGCTACTACCGCGTCCACGAGCATTCGTCCGCGCAGTCGACCACCAACGACTTGGCCAACCCGAGCAATCGACTGGGGCAATTACGGATCGTTCCGGGCCAGACGCTCGCCGACATCGCTACGGTTTCGACGACGGGGAAGAAGTCGACGAAACAGGGCATCATGTCGAAAATCGTCGATGCCTGCGTTCCGACGAATGGCGCGGCCCAGTGCTTCACCGTCGACCAGATATGGCAGGCAGCGGTGACGTCGCCGCTCAGCACGCTGGGCGTCGTGGGTTGGGCGATGGATCCGGTCAGCGCGGTGTCCGACCCACGGCGTCGTCTGGAAGGACTCATCCTGCCGGGTGATTACGACATTGCGCCGGGGGCCACCGCCCAACAGGCTTTGTCGTCCGTGGTCCAGGCGTCGGCCGCGCAGTGGAACACCACCGGCATTGTCGCGGCGGCCGCCAAGCAACACCTGACGCCGTATCAACTCGCGACGGTTGCCTCCCTGGTACAAGCCGAAGCTATCGGCCCCGACATGCCTAAGGCTGCCCGGGTCATCTACAACCGCCTCGACGACAAGATGGATCTGCAGTTCGACTCCACGGTGAACTACGGGTTGGATCGCGCATCGATCGCCACCACCTCTGCGGAGCGATTGGATGACGCCAACGCCTACAGCACGTACGCGCACAGCGGCTTGACACCGACTCCCATCGGTGCGCCGGGTCCCGACGCGCTCGATGCCGCCGACGATCCAGCGACCGGAACATGGTTGTATTTCGTTGCCATCGACCTCGACGGCAACACCTGCTTCTCCACCACGATCGACGAACATAAGGCCTGCATCGCCAAGGCTCGCGCTAACGGCGTTTTCGGGTGAGTGCACCGCACCGCGCCGGGGTCCTCGGCTCGCCAATCGGGCATTCGCTGTCGCCGACGATGTACCGCGCCGGGTTTGCGGCCTGCAGCATGGTCGACTGGTCGTTCGACGCGATCGACTGCGACGCTGAGCACCTTCCTACCTTGGTAAGCGGGCTCACGCCTGAATGGTCCGGTCTTGCCGTGACTATGCCGGGTAAAGAGGCCGCAGCGAGGTTCGCCTCTGGCCGCTCCGACCGCGTCCAGCGACTCGGTGTCGCCAACACGCTGGTGCGCCGGGGCGATTCCTGGTGGGCGGAGAACACGGACGTAGACGGAGTGCTCGGGTCCCTCGATGCCGCTGGTGTCGAACCCAATGGTCCGGTCTTGCTTATCGGCGGTGGCGGGACCGCACGAGCCGTCGTGGCGGTGCTGGCCGAGATGCAATGGGACGGGCCGCTGATTCTCGCTGGGCGCAGACCCGAGAGCACCGTCATAGTTAAAAATCTGGCAGCAACGCTCGGCCTATTCGCCACCCAAACGGGTATGACGGCCGAGCACATTGCACCCTTGGCGTCCACGATGGCACTGGTCGCATCCACGGTGCCCGCCGGGGCCGCAGACCATCTTGCCGACGTGCTCGCGGCGGTTCCGGCCGTCTTCGACGTCATCTACCATCCGTGGCCGACAGCGCTGGCTGCCGCCGGGCAACGTGGCCGAATCACGGTGACCGGTTTGGATATGCTCCTACATCAGGCCCTGCGCCAATTCGAGCTGGTAACCGGTGTCCCGGCGCCCGCTGACGCGCTGCGGGCTGCGCTCCGTACTGCGGTCGGGTCCGATCTGCCGCTGCTGCTCTAAAGGAGGGACGTGTCGTGCATCTGAAGTCCCTCACTCTCAAGGGGTTCAAATCGTTCGCCTCGGCGACGACTTTGCGCTTCGAACCAGGCATAACGGCAATCGTTGGACCGAACGGCTCCGGCAAATCCAATGTGGTCGACGCCATGGCGTGGGTGCTGGGCGAGCAAGGCGCGAAGGCGCTGCGCGGCGGCAAAATGGACGACGTCATCTTCGCGGGCACCTCTGGTCGGCCACCACTGGGCCGGGCCGAAGTCACCCTCACCATCGACAATCGCGACGGCGCGCTGCCCATCGATTATGACGAAGTGGCGATCACTCGGCGTATGTTCCGTGACGGAGCGGGCGAGTACGAGATCAGCGGTAAGGCCTGCCGCCTGCTGGATATACAGGAGCTGTTGTCCGACTCCGGTATCGGTCGCGAGATGCACGTCATTGTCAGTCAGGGCCACCTGGATGCGGTGCTCTCCGCACGGCCGGAGGATCGACGCTCGTTCATCGAAGAGGCCGCCGGGGTACTCAAACACCGCAAGCGCAAGGAAAAGGCGCTGCGCAAACTTGACGCCATGCAGGCCAACCTCACCCGGTTGACCGACCTGACCACCGAGCTACGACGCCAACTCGGGCCGCTGGGTAGGCAAGCCGAAGTCGCCAAACGAGCCGCGGGAGTCCAGGCAGATCTGCGTGACGCACGGCTACGCCTGTTGGCCGACGACGCCGCACGACTACAGACCGAGATGGCAGCGGATGCGCAGACAGAGCAGGTTGCCGTGGCGCACCGCGCCGCATTGCAACGGCAGCTCACCGAAGCCACCGAAGCAGGGGAGCGGGCCGCACTCGAGCTGGAAGCGGCCACGCCGGCGGCAAGTCGTTGGCAGAACACACACTTTGCGCTGTCTGCCCTGTTGGAGCGCTTCCGGGGCACCATTTCGTTAGCTCAGGAAAGGGCCCGAAACCTCGCGACTCCGATGCCGGAGGCGCACTCCGGGCGAGACCCGGACGTGTTGCTCGTCGACGCCGATAGGGCGGACGCCGAGCAGGCCGACAAGGATGCTGTCGTCACCGAGGCGCGGGCTGCCTTGTCGGCTTTCGCGTCGCAGCGGGCAGATCATGAGACTCAGCTGACGGTCGCTGAGGCGGAACTTTCGGCTGCGGCGCGGGCGCTTGCTGATCGTCGTGAAGGACTTGCAGTACTCGCCGGGCGCGTGGGCAGCGCCCGGTCGCGCCTCGCCGCCGGACACGATGAAATCGAACGGCTGGCGACTGCGGTCGCGGATGCCGCCGATCGATCGCGGGTTGCCACTCAGGAATTCGATGAGTTGCGCGGCGCTATCGGGGACTTGGATTCATCCGAGGTCGGTTTGGATGAACAGCACGAGCAGGCGTTGGCCGCGCACGAAGCAGCAGGGGTCCGCGTCGCTGAGCTGACTGAGCAGGAGCGGGGTCTTGTCTCGCAACTGGCTGCGCTGCGCGCGCGCGTGGACGCGTTGGCTCTCGGTTTGGATCGACGCGATGGCGCAGGCACCCTGCTTGCCGCGCACGCTGATTTGCCGGGGCTCATCGGGTCAGTGTCGACTGTGCTCGATGTCGAACCCGGTGCCGAGGCCGCGATCGCGGCGGCGCTTGGCCCTGCGGCCGACGCGGTGGCGGTCCGGGACGTCAATAGTGCGGCGGCGGCGCTGTCGCGGCTCAAGGAGCACGATGGCGGACGGGCGGGTGTCCTGGTCGGCGGGGGCGGCGACGCGCCGGAGCCGCAGTCTCGGTCGCGTTACGGGGCGCTGCCGGACAGCGCCACCTGGGCTGCGGATTTAGTACATGCGCCGGCAAGCCTGGCCGCCAGCGTTGCGGCGCTCCTCGAGGGCGTCGTGGTCGTCGACACTATTGCTGCCGCTGTCGCGCTTGTCACGCGTGAGCCCACACTCATCGCCGCCACCCGCGACGGTGATGTCCTAGGCGCACGGTGGGCCGCTGGCGGAAGTCGCGGACGGCAGTCCGTCATAGAAATTCAAGCCGCCGTCGACGACGCGGAACGTCAACTTGCTGCGGCGAGCGCGCTCCTGGAATCGACGCAGGCCAGCCTGGTAGGTGCACGGGCGGAGGCTGGAACGCGCGACGCTGAGTTGCGGCAGACGCTGGAGGCGCTACACGAATCCGATGCACGCATGTCCGCGATCGCCGAGAAGTTGGCGCAACTCGGATCAACGGCGCGCTCCGCGCAGGCTGAAGTTGAACGACTGACCGAACGGCGTCGGTTAGCGGATGCCGCGGCGGAGGAGACGCGAGCGCAGGTCGACGAGCTTGAGTCCCGCCTGACGGCCGCCGAAACCGAGGAAGCCCCAGGTGATGTCGACCCGGCCAGACGGAACGAACTTGCGGCGACGCTTACTGAGGATCGCGCCGCCGAAGTCGAAGCGAAGTTAGCTCTTCGCACCGCGGAAGAACGGGCGCGGGCAACCGCAGGTGCTGGCGACAAAATGCGTCGGGCCGCTGCTGCAGAACTTGCGGCGCGAGCGCGGGCGCAGGCCACTGCGGCCCGCCGAGAAGCGGGGGCACGGACCGCGCAGCGTGTCGTTGAGGTGGCGACGCAGGCGTTCAGCCGCCTCAGCGACGCCGTCGACAAAGCGGCCGCGGCCCGAGCCGGCGCCGAACAAGATCGAGCCCTCGCCGAACAAGCCGCGGGACAGGCACGGCGCACGTTAGCGACCGTGCAAAGTGAATGGGACTCGCTGACAGATGCCGTGCATGGAGCGGAGGTACTGCGTGCCGGTCAACGCCTCAAGCTTGAACAACACGCGGAATCTGCCGCTAACGAATTCGCATTGACACTCGACGAATTGATCGCCGAATACGGGCCCATGGTGTTGGTACCACCATCGGCCGTTGAAATCGCAGAATATGAGTCGGCCAAGAGTCGCGGCGAGTCGGTGAGTGCACCGGTGCCGATGCCGTTTGACCGGCCATCGACTGAACGCCGGGCCAAACGCGCACTACGTGACTTCACCGCGTTGGGCAAGATCAATCCACTTGCACTGGAAGAGTTCTCCGCCATGGAGGAACGTCACGCGTTCCTCGCGACACAGCTTGAGGACCTGCGTAGTACGCGTAAAGACTTGTTGGACGTCATCGCCCAGGTTGACGACAGAATTCTGGAGCTATTCACCAGCGCCTACCACGATGTGGCCGCCGAATTCGAAATCGTCTTCGCCACACTGTTCCCCGGCGGGGAAGGGTCACTCTCGCTGACTGACCCGGATGACATGCTCTCGACCGGAATCGACGTCATGGCCCGGCCTGCCGGCAAGAAAGTGAAAAGACTCTCGCTGTTGTCCGGCGGGGAACGGTCACTGGTGGCGGTGGCGATCCTGGTCGCGATCTTCCGGGCCAGGCCCAGCCCGTTCTATGTCCTCGACGAAGTGGAGGCGGCGCTGGATGAAGTCAACCTCACGAGATTGGTGAGCCTGCTGCGTGAGCTGCGAGATTCTTCCCAGTTGCTGGTGATTACCCACCAGAAATACACGATGGAAGCTGCCGACGTGTTGTACGGCGTTTCCATGCGCGGAGACGGAATCAGTCAGGTCATTAGTCAGCGAATTCGTGAACACGCGACGGCCGAATCTGGTCAGACGTGACGGATCGAACAACCAGAGATAGGGCCGCGCCGACGGTTCGAGTTGCCGAACCCGTTCCAGCGGTTGATAGTTCATTCGGGTGCGTTGTGATCGGAACCCTCGATGCGACGCGCACCTGGCGGCCCGCAATGATAGGAGGGTTCACCCCGTTCCCGACTTGCGGGCGGCAATCGACTTGCGGGCGGCAATAGTGAATCGCTGACGGTAGTCGGAGTCGACGGTAGTAGCCACTAGTAGTAGCCGGTCATTACATGGCCAGCACCGACCGGTCGGTCGGCTGAGAGTAAGGGCGAGAAGTACATGGTCCAGTTACGACCCAACGGAGTCGATGCGCCGGGGCGCGCCTCCGTAGGTAAGCGCACGCTACGCACGGATAAGTGGTGGGCGAACCCACTTGCCACGTGGATCCTCCTGACCACCTGGGTCATCTACGCGACGATTCGGGCGTTTTCGAACAGCTATTTCTTCGCGGCGCAGACATCTGCGTCGGGAGTGAGACCGGCGACCGTCGACCCGAACCTCCCGCATTACCTGACGCCCTTCGCATCGCCGTGCGTGACGGCGACCTGTCCACCGGAAGCCCAGGAATTCGGGCAATGGTTCGGCTCGTGGTACCCGACATTCCTGCCCGCGGCACTGATCGCGTTGGTTTTCGTTCTCGGCTTCCGTACCACCTGCTACTACTACCGCAAGGCCTACTACCGCTCGTTCGCCCGTACGCCGAGCGCCTGCGCTGTGCCGGAGCCGCACAAGAAGTACAACGGTGAGACCAAGTTCCCGCTGATTTTCCAAAACGCGCACCGCTACTTCTTCTATGCGGCAGTGATCATCGGCTGCTTCCTCACGTGGGATGTCATTGCGTCGCTCCGGTACGGTTTCGGGTTCGGCACTTTGATCATGGCCGCCAACGCGATCCTGCTCTGGTGCTACACCTTGGGCTGCCACGCGTGTCGGCACGCCATCGGGGGACAACTCAGGCACTTCTCGAAGCATCCGGTGCGCTACAAGATGTGGCGCGTCGTGAGCAAATTGTCTGAGCGCCATATGCAATTCGCCTGGACCACACTTGGCACACTGATGATCACCGACGCCTATGTTGGGCTGCTCTCTTGGGGTGCTCAACACGGTCACTCGCTCGATCTCTTCTACATCTCGTTCTAACGGTTTTCTCGCTAAAGGAAATACGCCACCGCTATGACATCTGCAACGACATCATCCTCAGCTCCGACAGGGCAGCCGAAGATCACCCGACATTCATCGGATGTGTTGATCATCGGCGCCGGCGGAGCCGGGCTGCGGGCAGCGATTGCTGCCCGCGAGGCCGGAAAAACTGTCACGATCGTCTGTAAATCGCTATTCGGTAAGGCGCACACCGTCATGGCCGAAGGCGGCATGGCTGCCGCCATGGGCAATGTGAACTCGAACGACAACTGGCAAGTCCACTTCCGCGACACGATCCGTGGTGGCAAATTCACCAGTGACGCGCGGATGGCCGAGCATCACGCCAAGGAAGCGCCTATGGGCGTGTGGGAGCTCGAGACCTACGGCGCGCTGTTCGATCGCACGCCGGACGGCAAGGTCAACCAGCGCAACTTCGGCGGCCACGAATACCCTCGACTGGCGCATGTTGGTGACCGCACGGGCCTGGGGCTGATCCGCTCGCTGCAACAGAAGGTCACGTCGTTGCAGCAGGACGACAAGAAGTCCACCGGCGACTACTACGCCGGAATCAACGTGCTTATGGAGACGACCATGACCACGCTGCTGATGCGCGATGGAAAGGTCTGCGGCGCCTTTGGCTACGAGCGCGCGACCGGTGACTTCCACGCAATATTTGCCCCAGTCGTGATCATCGCCTCCGGAGGCGTCGGCAAGATTTACAAGGTCACGTCCAACTCGTGGGAATCCACCGGGGATGGCATGGCGATGGCGCTGCGTGCCGGGGTCCGCCTGGCGAACATGGAATACGTTCAGTTCCACCCCACCGGTATGGTGTGGCCCCTGTCCGTAGCCGGTGTGCTCGTGACCGAATCCGTCCGCGGTGACGGCGGCGTTCTTCTCAACGCTGCGGGCGAGCGGTTCATGTTCAATTACGTTCCGGACGTGTTCAAGGACCAGTACGCCACCACGGAAGAAGAGGGCGACCGCTGGTACACCGACCCGGACAACAACAAGCGTCCGCCGGAACTGCTGCCTCGGGACGAGGTCGCCAAGGCGATCAACGCAGAGGTGAAAGCTGGACGTGGTACCTCGCACGGTGGTGTGTTCCTGGATATCGCGTCACGGCGAAGTGCGGATTACATTCGTCGGCGGTTGCCGAGCATGTATCACCAGTTCAAGCAGCTGGCGGACGTGGACATCACCAAGGAGCCGATGGAGGTCGGTCCGACCTGCCACTACATCATGGGTGGCATCGAGGTTAATGCCGACACCCATATGACCAATGTGCCTGGCATCATTGCCATCGGCGAAGCTGCGGGCGGCCTGCACGGATCCAATCGGCTGGGCGGAAACTCACTGTCCGACCTGAACGTTTTCGGAAAGCGTGCCGGCGAGGCCGCCGTCGCGTTTGTTGACGCGCACGAAGGCGCACTTCCAGAGTTCTCCGATGCCGAACTACACGACCTTGCGCAGGCGGCGTACGAGCCGTTCCGGCACGCAGGTGAAGGCGGCTATGAGAGTGCGTACGACGTTCACCATGCCCTTCAGCAGACAATGTTCGACCTGGTCGGCATTGTTCGGACTGAAACTGAAATGCGTGAGGCGCTGTCCAAGCTGGACGAGCTGGACGAGCGGGCGAAGAAGCTCAAGGCCGAAGGGCCAGTCGCCTTCAACCCGGGGTGGCACTTGTGTTTCGACGTGCGCAATATGCTGTTGCTCGCGCGTTGCATCGCCGCCTCTGCTCTACAGCGCACTGAATCGCGGGGCGGCCACACTCGCTCGGATTACCCCGGGATGAATGCCGAGTGGCGGCGGAAGGTATTGGGCAGCACGCTGTCCAATGGCGTTGTGACCGTGCAGGAGCAGCCTGCGCCGGTGTTCCCGCCAGAACTGATGGCGCTATTTGACCGCAGCGAACTGGAGAATTACCTCACCGTTGCCGAAATCGACGAAGCTGAGTCGTTACACGTCGGCCCGGCGCCTTTGGATTGGGAGCACAAATGACATACCAGGCTCATTTCCGCGTGTGGCGCGGTGACGCTAACGGCGGTGGCCTCGTCGACTACATGGTCAACGTCAACGATGGCGAAGTTGTTCTTGACATCATCCACCGTATTCAGGCCGAACAGGCCAATGACCTGGCGGTGCGGTGGAACTGCAAGGCCGGCAAGTGTGGATCCTGTTCTGCCGAGATCAACGGCTATCCGCGCCTACTGTGCATGACGCGAATGAACATGTTCAAACAGGACGAGATCGTCATGGTCACGCCGATGCGGACGTTCCCGGTGATCAAGGACCTTGTCACTGACGTCTCGTTCAACTACGAGAAACTGCTTTCGATTCCGGCGTTTGCGCCACCGCCTGGCCTCAAGCCGGGCGAGTACCGCATGCAGCAGGTCGACGTGGAACGCAGCCAGGAATTCCGGAAGTGCATCGAATGCTTCCTGTGCCAGGACGTGTGCCACGTGATTCGCGACCACGAGGACAACAAGGCGCAGTTCGCTGGCCCGCGCATGTTCATTCGGCTCGCCGAGCTGGACATGCATCCGCTCGACACCGCGGACCGTGAGATCGCCGCTCAGGACGATTTCGGTCTGGGCTTCTGCAATATCACCAAGTGCTGCACCGAGGTCTGCCCGGAGGGCATCAAGATCACGGACAACGCGATCATCCCGATGAAGGAACGTGTCGTCGACCGCAAGTACGACCCACTTCCTTTCTGGCGCCGTAAGCGTCGCATGGCAGAGCGTGCCTCCACGCACTAACCGCGGAAACATCGCACGGCAAGCTGCAACTCATACGACGAAGGACCCTGACGTAATGCCAGGGTCCTTCGTCGTATGAGTCAATCTATTGCAGGTATGACGTTAATCGTGGTGCTTCCGCGCCGTGAAATTACTTCGGATCCCGCCACGGGCCGTATAGCTGGGCCCACTGCCGGATCTCCCGCCCAGCGAGCACGCCGAGGCTGTGATACGGGTCGTTGTCGAACGCCGCTTCGATGGCCGCCTTATCAGGACCCTGCGCGACCAGTAGCGCACCAGGAGCGCCGTCGTCTTCCCACGCTCCGCCGGAGAGAATCATTCCGGACTCAAAGAGCGAACTTAACAGCGCCCGGTGCTCCGAACGCTTCTCCATGCGGAGATCGTGCTTATCCGGGTCGTAGTGGTATATCACCGCAAACACAGGCATACGTGAGCCCCTTCCGAGCGCAATCCCGTCCAGTGTGAGTTACAGGTCGTAGTAGAGGGCGAACTCATATGGGTGCGGGCGCAGCCGGATGGGCTCGATCTCGTCGGTGCGCTTGATGCGAATCCACGTCTCGATCAGGTCGGGCGTGAACACGCCGCCTTCCAAGAGATAGCCGTGGTCCGCCTCGAGGTGGTTGATCACCTCGTCCAACGATGCGGGCGTCTGCGCCACATCGACCGACTCATCTGGTGAAAGCTCGTAGAGATCCTTGTCGATTGGCTCCGGCGGCTCAATGCGGTTGCGCACCCCATCCAGGCCCGCCATAAGCTGCGCAGCGAGCGCTAGGTAGGGGTTCGCTGACGGGTCGGGGCATCGGAATTCGATGCGCTTCGCCTTGGGGCTGGTGCCTGTCAGCGGAATGCGGATGCACGCGGATCGGTTGCGAGCCGAGTAAACAAGATTGACGGGTGCCTCGTAGCCAGGAACAAGGCGCCGATACGAATTGACAGTCGGGTTCGTGAACGCGAGCAGGCTCGGCGCGTGCTTCAGAATGCCGCCGATGTAGTACCGGGCCATATCGGAGAGCCCTCCGTAGCCAGCCTCGTCGTAGAACAACGGCGATCCGTTTGCCCAGAGCGACTGATGACAGTGCATACCCGAACCGTTGTCGCCGAACAGCGGCTTCGGCATGAAGGTAGCGGATTTGCCAGCTGCCCAGGCGGTGTTCTTCACGATGTACTTGAACAACATCAGATCGTCGGCTGCGGATAGCAGCGTGTTGAAGCGGTAGTTAATCTCCCCTTGCCCGCCGGTGCCGACCTCATGATGTGCGCGCTCCACCTGGAAGCCGGAGTTGGTCAACGACGCGACAATATCGTCGCGAAGGTCGCCGTAGTGGTCGTAGGGGGAGACGGGGAAATAGCCTCCCTTTGTGCGGACTTTGTAGCCCTTGTTTCCGCCAGCTTCTTCTCTGCCCGAGTTCCATGAGCCGGATTCGGAATCCACCCGGTAGAACGTGCCGTTGACCGACGAGTCGTAGCGGACATCGTCGAAGATGTAGAACTCAGCTTCGGTTCCGAAATACACCGTGTCGGCGATGCCGCTGCCGGCCAAGTACTCCTCTGCCTTGCGAGCGACAGTGCGCGGGTCGCGGGAGTATGGCTGCAGAGTGAGCGGGTCGTGTACGAAGAAGTTCATGGTCAACGTGCGGTGCTTACGGAACGGATCGACGCGTGCCGTCGAAATATCCGGCAGCAGCAGCATGTCTGATTCGTGGATCGTCTGGAATCCGCGCACTGATGAACCGTCAAAAGCCATGCCCGCTGCGAGCGACTCGGCGTTGATGGTGGACGCCGGAACGGTCAGATGCTGCATGACTCCCGGCAGATCGCAAAACCGGATGTCGAGGACCTCGACGTGGGTGTCTTTGATGAAGGCGAGAAGGTCGTCCGTATTGGAGAACACGTGGGTGGGCTCCCGATCTGTAAAAGGGGAATTGGGCCGTCTCCTATTCTGCCGCGTGCCGGGTCGGACGCACACACTGGGCGGCAAATACCACTCCGTTCGGAGGAACCATAAGCTGAGGTAGTGACAACGACACAGGCAGACACCTGGCCCGGGAAGAAGTTCGGCGCACGCGAATCTGGTGTCGGCGCCGTGGCATCGATGGGCGCCCGAATGGGCGCGTTCTTGATTGACATCGCGCTGTGCGCTCTCGGCGCATTCGCTGTGACCTGGCCCGATCCGCCACAAAATCTATCGTTGGTGATCTGGGCGGCCGTCACAATTCTGACCGTCGCGTTGTTTGGTTTCACGCCTGGACAGTGGGTGTTAGGGATTCGGGTGGCGTCGGTGCGTGGTTCGACATTCATTGGTGCCTGGGCCGTGCCGCGAGCCGTGCTGATTTTCCTGGTCATTCCGCCGCTGGTCAGCGACGCAGACGGTCGCGGATGGCACGACAAGCTGTGCCGCACGATCGTTTTACGAACGCGCGAGTGAACTTCCCGAGGGTGGCCACTTACCGTTGAGGCCGAAACTATGACGACTTAGCTATGACGACGTGCCATCCGCGACATGCTGCGAGACTTCGCCCCCGCCGGCATCGGGCCCTTCGGCAACCCAATCTGCGGGCTGCGTGACGCGAGCGACGCCAACTTGGTGTCCAGCTGGCTCACAGCATTAGCCGAGATATTGCGAGGTAGCCGCATCAGGTGGGAGTTCAGCTTGCGTAGACGCACTTCGTCTTCGCCGGTGCCGACGATGAAGTCGTAAATCGGAGTATCGCCGACAACGCGCGCGATTCGCTTCTTCTCCTGGGCGATCAGTGGCTTCACGCGGTGCGGTGCGCCCTCCCCGACGAGGATAATGCCGGGCCGCCCGATGACCCGATGCACGGCGTCCATGTGGGTGGTTCCGGCAATGGTCGGTGTGATGCGCCAGCGGCCCTTCAGATTGTTCTGCAACGACCAGGCCGCCGCCCCTGGGGTGCCCTCCGCCTGCTTATAAACGCTGCGCTGTACCCGCCGGGCGAAGACAATCAGCGCCAACATGACGCCCATCAAGATGCCGAAGGCCATCCCGATCCACCAGCGCACGCCGGTGAGCATGGAAAACCCGGTGACCAGGCCGCCGACGAGGATGATCGTGCCGATCATGTAGGGCAACAGGCGCTTGTCCTGCTTGACCTGCGTCTTGAACACCTGCCACAGCTGTGTCCGGCGCTCCTTCTTACCCGCCTTCTTTTCGACCTTGGCAGCCTTCGCCTCAGCCTTGGAAGGTTTTGCCTTAGCGGAACTCGCGGAAGCGGTTGACGATTTAGCCATACCGCCAGTTTACGGTCCGCGCGGGCAGAGTTGGTCGCCTACCGTCAAAGTCTGTATTACCCGGCGGTCGCCGTGCGTGATTCCATCGCCTGACGGTAAAGGGTTCCAGCTCGGTACGATGAGCGCACCAACGGCCCGGACATGACGCCGACGAAGCCGATCGACATCGCCTCCTTGCGGATATCCACGAATTCGCGAGGCTTGACCCATCTGTCGATCGGGTGATGTTTGGGACTTGGTCGCAAGTACTGGGTGACCGTGAGCAGGTCGCAGTCGACCGAACGAAGGTCCTCAAGTGCCTGGGTGATCTCCTCGCGGGATTCGCCCATGCCAAGAATCAGGTTGGATTTGGTCACCATCCCCGCGTCTTTGGCAATCCGCAGAACGGCCAGGGATCCGTCATACGTAAATGCTGGACGGATTCGTTTGAAGATGCGTGGGACGGTTTCGATGTTGTGAGCGAAGACGGCGGGCTCGGTGTCGAAGACGCGTTGCAGGAGGTCGGGCTTGCCGGAAAAGTCCGGGGTCAAAATCTCCACACCGGTCCCGGGGGATTGCGCGTGGATCTGCCGGACCGTCTCGGCATACAGCCACGCGCCTTCGTCTGCGAGATCGTCGCGTGTCACTCCGGTGACCGTCGCGTATCTGAGCTGCATTTTCGCTACGGATTCGCCAACCCGGCGCGGCTCGTCGGCGTCGAATGTGCCTGGCCGCCCCGTCTTGATCAGGCAGAAATCACAGCGGCGGGTGCAGGTATCGCCGCCAATCAAAAATGTTGCCTCGCGGTCCTCCCAGCACTCATAAATGTTGGGACAACGCGCTTCCTGGCAAACGGTGTGCAGACCTTCCTGCTTCACCAGGCCCTGCAACTTCTTGAATTCGGGACCGGTATGCAGCTTGGTTTTGATCCACTCCGGTTTGCGTTCGATCGGAACGGCGGAATTTCGCGCCTCGACACGCAACATTCGGCGGGCCGGCGCCGCAGTGCTGGGCGCTGATGTGTCGGTGGGCAGCGCCGCTACGTAGGCCGGTGGCAATGTTGCGGTGAAGTCTGGTGGCAGGGTCGTCATGGCGTTGCGGATCCTTGCGTCATGCCGCGTGGGATCTCCACGTCGACGATGGGTAAATTGCCGTTGAGACCCGAGATCAGCAGGTCCTTCACGATCGGCTGCATTTCGGCTACCGACACGGTATGTGCCGTTTCGGCAGACAGCGACGTCACCCCGGCATCCGTGATTCCGCACGGCACGATGCCTTCGAACTCCGTCAGATCGCAGGAGCAATTGAGTGCGAATCCGTGCTGGGTGACGCCGTGGTTGATGCGGATGCCGATGGCTGCGACCTTGCGTTCCGGCCGGGTGTCGTCTGCTGGCAGCCACACACCACTTCGGCCGTGTACCCGGCCCGCAGCAACTCCCACCAGCGCACACGCGTCGATGAGAACTTGTTCCAGCATCTGAACGTATTCCACCACCCTGGCGGGGTCGGCCAGTGCGACCACGGGGTAGCCGACGAGTTGGCCCGGTCCGTGCCAGGTGATTCGGCCACCGCGATCAACCTCGATGACCGGAGTTCCATCACCGGGCAGATCGCTGGGCTGAGTACGTTTTCCCGCCGTGTAGACGCTGGGATGCTCCAGAAGTATGACGGTGTCCTCGTTGGTTTCCGCGACGCGACCAATGGCTAATGTCTGCTGCAGCGTCCAAGCCTCGTGATAGTCGACGATGCCGGGCTCTAGGACGCGGATTGGATCCGTGGATAAGCGCACGGAGATGACGCTACGCGGTAGTTTCGGAGCCCGCTGGATAGCCCATGGCAGAAGCTCGCGACCAGTAATTTGTGGATAACCCGTTGACGTCATTCGCGCGACCGCTAGGTTCTGTCGACATGGATGACCTGTTCAGCGGCTACCGGCTAGACGCGGCCTCGGGGCTTGCTGGTGCTGGTGCTGGTGCTCGCGTCGGTGCTGTTCGGCACGGTCCGCGACGGGCAGTCCGCATTGCCGATGGTGCGCCGGTCGCCATCAAAATGTTTGGGTCAGGCGATGCTGAACGGGCGCAACGAGAATCCGACATCGCTGGCGCCATCGACCATCCGCACGTCGTTCGGGCGATCGATGTGGTTCTAGGCAAAGAGGCAATAGGGCTGGTATTCCCATGGATGGAGGGCGGCTCCCTGGCGGATCTCGTGGCCGTCCGGCGGCGCTTACGATGGCCCGAGACGTTGACCGTGCTCATCCCACTCGCCGATGCCCTGGCCGCGGCGCACGAACGCGACTTTGTGCACGGTGACGTGTCGGCCGGGAATGTGCTTTTCGATGGTGCCGGTCGGCCGATGCTGGCGGATTTCGGTGCTGCGCGGGCTGCGACGGAGTCCGGTGCCGATGTTTTCGTCACACCGCAGGACGTTGCGCCGGAGATCGTGCGTGGCGCGGTACCTGGTCCGGCCTCCGACCTATTTTCGCTTGGGTCGATCGCCTTGACGTGTCTGAGAGGTCGGGCAGCCTGGCCTGCGGATGATTTGCAGGATGTGCTGATCCAATCGGCCGCCGGCCAATGGCCGGAACTAGAAGAGAATATGGCGCCGGAGTTGCTGCGCGCTGTGGTGCGCCGACTCCTCGAGCCGGAACCCGAAGACCGTGGCAGCGCCGCACAGCTTGCCGTCGATCTCCGTCGCATCGGCGACCCGGAGCCCGTCCTGCTGATGGTGGGAGCGGTCGGGGTGCTCGCGGAAAGTCCCGGAGCGGCGACTGTGGTCCGGCCAGATGCGCTGCGTCCGCCTGCGTCCCACACACAGGAGCGCGCTCACGGTGCGCGGAGGCGGGCCTCGTGGAGACAGGGTGCTCGGACGCACGGTGCATGGGCACCCCGTTCCCGGGGGCAGGCTGCATGGGCGCGCTGCGCGACGATGGTCACCGGTCGCGTCTCGTGGCGCGGAGCTGCGGCCTCGGTTGTGTTGGCGATGCTCGTTATCGGTGCGGTCGGGATCGGCTCTTGGTGGAGCGAGAGCCCGGCCGCTGCAGTGGCTCCCGCAACCGCAGGAGAAGCCGCAGCGCCCGAACCAGCGGTGTCGCGAGTGCCTACGACCGTGCTGGTGCCGTCCGCGGCTGGGTCGGGTGCGGGGGCGGGGACGGGTTCGGGTGCGGCGCAGCCCGCCGCACCGAAGGCCGATTCCGGACCGGACTGGCCTCGGGTGGTCGTTGAACTCGATGAAGCGCGTAGCGCTGCATTTGTAGCGCGGGATGCAGCGCTCCTCGACGCGGTGTACACACCGGGCTCGGCGGCGCGCGACGTGGATGCGGAGCGGATTTCGACCTTGCATGGCGCTGGCGTCCAACTTGCCGACTCCCGCCACCAAGTCCGATCGGTTCGCGTCATTAGCTCTGAACCGGGTGGGCGAGCGGCGCTCGCTGTCACTGAGGACCAGCCAGCCTCGGCCATCTACAACGCCAGCGGCGCGCTGGTCGGCTACAGCCCTGCGGTGGGGGAATCGACGGTGGTGTTACACCTTGAGCCAGTCCGCCAGGGGTATCGCATCAGCCGCGTCGAAGCGGGCTGACCGCAATGGCACCGCGAATTCCGGCGTGTGACCGTGACGTGTTTTGAATCCCAACGGGCGTGATTTCAACGGGCGTGATTTCAACGGGCGCGACTTCGACAGGCGTGATTTCGACGGGCGCGACTTCGACAGACGTGATTTCGACAGGCGTGATTTCAACGGGCGAGCTGGCTCAGCGCAGGAGCAGGCTCACGGCGACGGCTGCGCCGATAACGACCACCACAGCTCGAAAGGCCCGGATACGCGGATCGAGTGCATGCCACCGAAGAACGAGCAGCGTGCCTGCGGCTATCGCAAGGAGCGCAACGATGGCCGCGCCAATGACGCCTCCCATCACGACCGCGCCCAGAAATGCAGCTAGCACTACCGCAACTGCGAGAATCTGGCTCGGACGAATTTTCGGTGGGGTACGTCGATTTGAGCTGCCAGCCGGTCTACGCGCGGGTTGAATCGGTGTCACCGGCTCATCCTGCCACGCCGCCCGGTGCAGGGACGGTGCCGGCAGGATGCTGTGTCGGTATTCTGTGCCAGTGAATGGTGCGAGTCCGCTGACAGTCGCGGACCTGATTCGTGGCCGAGCGGCGGCGCCTGTCGAGACCCCTCCTGGGGGACTGGGCGTCGCATCAGCCGACGGGTACAAGATTGGTTTGGCCGTCGAAGGCGGCGGCATGCGGGGCATCGTCACCGGCGGGATGGTGCTCGCGCTCCGAAATCTGGGTTTGCTCGGTGCGTTCGACGCGTTTTACGGAACGTCCTCTGGGTCGATGAATCTCGCCTACACGATCGGCGGGGCCAACTGGGACGGCGTGGCCGTCTACTACGACCATCTGACTACCGGATTCGTACGGCGCCACCAACGCTGGAAGCTCAACCAGTCGGTGCTGGACATGGACTACGCCTTCGACGAGGTAATGACACGAACTGTGCCCATTGGCTGGGATACCATCCGCGCATCGCAGCATCCCATCAACGCGGTGCTCACCAACGTGGACAACGTGCGCAGCGAACTCATGGATATGCGTCTCATGGGCGATGAAGCGATGACGTATCTCAAGGCGGGCGCGTGGATGCCCCTGCTGGCCGGCAAGCCGCCGGTCATACACGGCAACCGCTACATTGACGGCGGCTTGCTCTGCCCGGATCCGGTGTATGCAGCGGTGCGCGACGGCTGCACTCACGTGTTACTGCTCAATAGTTCGCCGCAGGGCAGCTGGCCGGCAGCACCAAGGACAAGGCCAGCAATTCGAGCTGTGCTCAATCGCTGGCAGGAGGGGCTCGGTGACGAGTTCGTGCGCGTCCGCGTGCAATGGGACCGTGATCGCGCAACAGCAAACTTCAAGAAAGACACGCTCATCGATGGTGCCCAGGTGCGTCGCGTCGCCGCACCGCCCGGTTCTCATCATGTCTCGCAACTCACTCATCGACGAGATGTGCTTTTCGACGGCGTTCGCGTCGGGTATCAAACCATTACCGATCTGTTTGGCGACGGCTCCCTGCGCCCGTACTTCTCGCTGACGATGCTGTAAGTCTCAGCGCTAGATCCTTGAGATGACGTGTCAGCATTGTGGATTACTCGGGGTTCTGGGTTGTTTTGGTTGGAATCGGGATAGGGTCGAGCAACTCATTGCCCGCCTTGACGTTTCCGCCGGGGGTTGCTTTGTCTCGTGCCAGAGTGTTGTCGCTG
>JBDTAR010000107.1:0-27603 GCA_039924545.1 Nakamurella sp.
TTACCGACCAGCTGCGCTTCGGCCCCATTGACGCGCCCGATACCGCGCGGGTGTTGCCCGGCGTGGTCGCCGGCATCTCTGCGTACGGCAACTGCCTCGGCCTGGCCAATATCGGGGGCGAAACCTATTTCGACGCCAGCTACGCCGGAAACCCGCTCGTCAACGCCGGATGTATCGGCGTGCTGCGCGCCGAAGATATGCACACGGCGCACGCCTCGGGCGCCGGCAACAAGGTCATCCTGTACGGCTCGCGCACCGGGCTAGACGGCATCGGCGGCGCGTCCGTCCTTGCCTCCGCGACATTTACTGACGATGGGGCAGCCGGCGCTAGGCGCAAGCTGCCGTCGGTTCAGGTCGGCGACCCGTTCGCTGAAAAGGTGCTGATTGAATGCACCCTGGAGATCTTCGCCGCCGAACTTGTAGTGGGTATCTCCGACCTCGGCGCGGCCGGTTTGGCCTGCGCTACTAGCGAACTCGCTGCCGCCGGCGACGGTGGCATGGACGTCAACCTCGACGTCGTGCCACTGCGGGCCGAAGGCATGACGGCCGCAGAGATCCTGTCGTCCGAGTCGCAGGAGCGCATGTGCGCCGTCGTGACCCCGGACAAGGTCGACGCATTCCTGGCAGTCTGCGAAAAGTGGGAAGTCTCGGCAGTTGTGCTCGGCGAGGTCACCGACACCGGCCGACTCGTCATCACGCATGGCGGCGAGATCGTCGTCGACGTGCCGCCCCGCACCGTCGCCATCGACGGCCCCGTCTACCACCGGCCGATCGAACGCCCCGCAAGCCAGGACGCGCTTGTCGCCGACACGACGGCGAGCCTGCCACGACCTACGAATGACGACATCCCCGCACTGATCGTGCGCCTGGCCGCCAGCGAAAACCTCTGCCACAAGGGGCTTATCACCGACCAGTACGACCGCTACGTGCGCGGCAATACGGTGTTGGCGCAGCCCGCCGACGCCGGCATGATCCGCGTCGACGACGAGTCCACCCGAGGCCTCGCAATGGCCTCAGACTGCAATGCCCGCGTCGCTGCCCTGGACCCGTACCGCGGCGCCCAATTCGCGCTGGCCGAGGCGTACCGGAATATCGCCACGTCGGGGGCCACCCCAGTCGCAGTCACGAACTGCCTGAACTTCGGCTCGCCGGAAGATCCGGCCGTGATGTGGCAGTTCCGCGAAGCGGTGCACGGCCTAGCCGACGGCTGCGCCGAGCTCGGCATTCCCGTCACCGGCGGCAATGTCAGCTTCTACAACCAGACCGGCACCGAGGCGATCCTGCCGACTCCGGTCGTCGGGGTGCTCGGTGTGATCGACGACGTCGCCACCCGCATCGGCCCCGAATTCGGCAAGGGTCCGCTGCCGGAAATGCTCTTCCTACTGGGCGACACAAAAGACGAGCTAGACGGCTCCGAGTGGGCCCGGCTGGAGCACGGACACCTCGGCGGGATCCCACCGCAGGTCGACCTCGCCGCAGAGCAGCGCCTCGGCGCCCTCATGGCTGCGGCAGCGAAGTCCGGTTTGGTCTCCGCCGCGCACGACCTCTCCGAGGGCGGCTTGTCGCAGGCGCTGGTCGAAATGTGTGTGCTCTCGAACTGCGGCGCGGCCGTGACGCTGCCGCCGCCGGACCCATTCACGGCCCTGTTCTCCGAGTCGACGGCGCGAATTCTGGTGGCAGTGCCGATCCCGCACCTGGCGACGTTCGCCGCGCTCTGTGAGGAGCACGGCGTGCCGTCCAGCGGGCTCGGAACCGTCACCGCGAAGCGATCGATCCTCGAGATCAGCGGCGTCGGCGAGATCTCGCTCGCAGACCTCCGCGAAGCATGGATGGGCACCCTGCCGAGCTATTTCAACTAACCCGCCTTCCACTAGCGCGCGCGGATCGCCACGCAGGTGGCTTGCGGTACCTCGGCGATCGCGCCCAGCTGCTCCAGCTCGCCTGTCTCCGTGTCCAGATTCAGCGCCTCGATCGTGCCGCCGCGCTGTCCCGCGACCACAATAGCGACAGTTGAGCCAGCTGCGTCCGAAACTGACGCCCTAGCAACCGTGAAGTGCCGGGGCCACTCCGTCACGGATATCTCGGAAACAATACGTAAACCATCCGAGACCGACAGCGCGGCAAGGGTACTCGTTCCCCGATTAGCCACCAGGAGCCATCGATCACCACCTGCCAACCGCACCTGTGACGGAAGCATCGCGTCGGCCGCATATGCGATGTGCAACCTGGTCGTAGGAACTTGCTCCGCGGCGACCCACAATCCGCCAGCCGAGCGCCGGATCACGGTGATCGTTCCGTCCAGCTCTCCGGTCACGAACCCGGTCGACCCGTCCGAGGACAACGCCATATGCCGGGGCCCCGAACCGGCGGGCATCGCGGTCCGACCCACGTCGGTCACCCCGCGCGAGCTGACCTCGTACTCGGTCAATTGGTCGGCGCCCAGGTCACTCGCCAGGACGGTGCCGTGCGGGGTGGGCACCACCTGGTGGATGTGCGACGCTTTCTGACGGTCTTCGACCGGCCCGGACCCGGAATGCCGCACGATGGTGACGTCGCCCGTGAACGAACCATCGGCTGCTAGCCGGATCACCGCCATGCTGGACTGGCCGCGTTCCACGTCGTAGTTCGCCGCAAGGAGCGCGGTGCCTGCGGGGTCACACACCACCCAGCACGGCTCGGACCCGCCTGTTGCCACCGATGCGACCGGTTCCAACGAACCATCGTCAGCGACCGCCAGCGCAGTGATCGAACCGTCAACCACCTCCGAAACGGCATAGAGCAAAGGCAGCGTGGGATGCCAGCACGCGAATGATGGCGCAGCAATATCGGCTGTTCCGACCGCGGTGAAATCGACACCGCCGTCCCACCACCAGGTCGAAAGCCCAGCGGTCTCCCCGTAGCTTCCGATTGCGACGAGAGTCTTGACAGAGGCACCCATGCTCTCAGTCTCCCAGATGTGGCCCAGCGGTTAGAGTCAGGTTATGCCGCGTCGCCTCGTCACCGATGACGACCTCCGCGCAGCAATGGCGGTCGCAGCCTCGGCTGATCCCGATCCGGCGCAGATCCCGGAAGCAGTGCGCACCACCGCGCGGGCTATCGCCCAGCAGAATCCCGGTAAAACAGTCGAAATTCGAATCCCGCCGTATATTGCGGTGCAGGCATTTGACGGATTACGTCATACCAGGGGCACTCCGCCCAACACTATCGAGATGAGCGCCGACACCTGGTTGGGGCTGGTTTCGGGGCGCCTGGTCTGGTCGGCGGAAGTCGCCGCCGGCACGGTCCGGGCCAGCGGTACCCGAGCAAACATTTCCCAGGTCCTCCCACTGCAGGTAGAGTGAGGCATCGTGCGCAGCGAGTTGTCCGGGAACACGACCGGCGAACAGGTCCACGAAGAATCCGACGAGAAGCCGGGCGAAGAATGTGGTGTATTCGGAGTATTCGCCCCCGGTGAAGATGTCTCGAAACTGACGTACTTCGGTCTGTATGCCTTGCAGCATCGCGGCCAAGAAGCTGCGGGCATGGCTGTCGCCGATGGCGCGCAGATCATCGTATTTAAAGATCTCGGCCTGGTGTCACAGGTGTTCGACGAGCAGAGCCTGTCCAGCTTGAAGGGACATATCGCCGTCGGGCACTGCAGATATTCCACCACCGGCGCTAACACGTGGGAAAACGCGCAGCCCATCTTCGCGACCACGCATGCGGGCACCGGGGTGGCGCTCGCGCATAACGGCAACCTGGTCAACACCGTGGATCTCGCGACGCGACTGCAGGCCACTCAACCGGCGCCTGGCACCAAGCCGCTACCTGCCACCACCGATACCAACATCATGACGCAGCTGTTGGCCCTGCATCCGGCGGCGAACCTTACCGAGGCCGCCACCAGCCTGCTGCCGGATCTCAAGGGCGCCTTCAGCATCGTATTTTGCGATGAAACCACGCTGTATGCGGCGCGGGACGCCCACGGCCTGCACCCTCTTGTCCTAGGGCGCTTAGAGCGTGGCTGGGTGGTGGCCTCTGAGACTGCCGCGCTGGACATTGTCGGCGCCACGTTCGTGCGCGAGGTCGAACCCGGTGAACTGCTGGCGATCGACTCGGACGGCCTGCGCAGCACCCACTTCGCGTCGGCCACGCCGAAGGGTTGCCTCTTCGAGTTCGTCTACTTGGCGCGGCCGGATACGCAGATCGGCGGCCGGTCCATCTACGCCACTCGCGTAGAGGTCGGACGTCTGCTTGCCAAGGTTGACCCGGTCGAGGCCGATATGGTGATCCCCACGCCGGAATCCGGCACGCCGGCGGCCATCGGCTACGCCGAGGCGTCCAAGATTCCGTACGGCCAGGGCCTGGTGAAGAACGCCTACGTGGGTCGCACGTTCATCCAGCCGTCGCAAACGATCCGACAGTTGGGGATCCGACTCAAGCTCAACCCGCTGAAAAACGTCATACGCGGGAAGCGGTTAATCGTGGTTGACGACTCGATCGTCCGAGGCAACACCCAACGCGCATTGGTGCGGATGCTGCGCGAGTCCGGTGCGCTTGAGGTCCACGTCCGGATCGCATCGCCGCCGGTGCGCTGGCCGTGCTTCTACGGGGTGGACTTCCCGTCTCGCTCGGAGCTTATCGCGAACGTCGGTGAGTCGACGGAGGACATCACCGAGTCGGTGCGCCGCGTGATCGGAGCGGATTCGCTCGCGTACGTGTCCTTGGAGGACATGATCGCCGCGTCTGAGCAACCGGCGAGTCGATTGTGTACGGCCTGTTTCACCGGCAACTATCCGATCCCGATCCCGGAGAACCTTAGCAAAGGTGTTCTGGAAGATGCCCGCGACGCCCTCGGGCGCCCATAGTCACCCTCAGTAAAGGTAGCGACTCGAATATGACGATGAACCACCCAATCGGCTCCGGCTCGACCTATGAAGGTGCGGGGGTATCGATCGCGGCCGGCGAGGCCGCTGTCAATTTGATGAAGCCGCACACCGAGCGGGCGTCTCGTCCGGAAGTCATCGGCGGCATCGGCGGCTTCGCGTCGCTGTTCCGGCTTCCGACGGACCGTTACCATCAGCCGGTGCTCGCGTCTGCCTCCGACGGAGTGGGCACGAAATCGGCGATTGCGCAGGCCATGGACAAGCACGACACGATTGGCATCGACCTGGTGGCAATGGTGGTCGACGATCTGGTGCCATGTGGCGCCGAGCCGTTGTTCGTGCAGGACTACATCGCCTGTGGCAAGTTGAACCCAGAGAAGATCGCCACGATCGTTGCGGGCGTCGCCGAGGGGTGCGTGCGTGCGGGCTGCGCGTTGGTCGGCGGCGAGACTGCCGAACACCCGGGGCTGATGGACCCCGATGACTACGACCTCGCGGCGACCGCCGTAGGGGTCGTCGAGTATGACGACATCCTCGGGCCGGACCGGGTCCGTGCGGGTGATGTGGTCATCGGCATGATGTCGTCGGGCCTGCACTCGAATGGTTTCTCCATGGTTCGGCATGTGCTGCTGGATATTGGCCGGCTACAGCTGGATGGGCACGTCGAGGAGTTCGGCCGCACGCTCGGCGAGGAGCTACTGGAGCCCTGCCGGATCTATTCGCTGGATTGCCTGGCGCTGGCGCGGGAAACCGATGTGCACGCATTCGCGCACATCACGGGTGGCGGGCTCGCCGGTAACTTGGCACGGGTCATTCCGCCGCATCTCACCGCGCACGTCGACCGCCGCACCTGGACTCCGTTGCCCGTGTTCGGTTACATCGCTGGCCGTGGCCGGGTGGGGCGCGTTGAGATGGACAAGACTTTCAATATGGGCGTCGGCATGGTGGCCGTTGTTTCTGCCGAGGATGCCGACCGGACCAGGGCAATCTTGACTGCTAGGCACCTGGACAGCGTCATACTCGGCACGGTAGAAAAGGCCGGGGACAGCGCTGCGGGCGTGCGGGTCGAAATGGCCGGCGAGCACCCGAAGTTCTAAGTGGGTCTAGGCGACGGCGAGGTCAATCCTCGTCGTCGTCGTCGCTGTCGGAATACCCTCCGTATGGATCGTCCACGGGGGTGCTGGTGGTGGTGCTATTGCGGTGATCGCTACTAAAGACGCGATCGAACTCGTCCCCCGTCGCCAACTCGCGCTTGAGCGCGGTGACGTCGATATCCGAGGTGTGATACTTCAGTTCGCGAGCTACCTTTTGGTGCTTCGCCTTCTGACGGCCGCGCCCCATGGCGGACCCCCTTGCACATGCCGGCGGGGCGGTCGCACGCGTGAGCGCCGACGGCCCCGGAATTCTGAGTTTGTCGTGTCCCTAGCGTACAGGGTTTGTGGGACTGCTTGGCGCGCTAGTCAGCGCCGCTTCAAATCGATGAACTTCGAACGGTCGTAGACAATTTTTGGCCCGGAGGGAACTTGGTCGTCGGGGTCGATGAGTGCATCCACGTCCCCGGCGACGAGCGGGACACCGGGCGCCACGGTCCGCTTCACCAACGCTAGGGCGACCGGTCCGTCCTCCCAGTGCTGCGCCACTGTGCCGAGACGGCCCACCACTTTCCCGGCATTGCGCTCGTCGGCCAGCGTGACTGTGTCGCCGGGCCTCGGCAGAATGCCGCCGGAGCCGTCCAGGTTCAACAGCACCAGGCGGCGTGGCGGGGCGCCGATGTTCTCGATGCGGGCCACCGTTTCCTGCCCGCAGTAGCAGCCTTTGGTCAGGCTCACGGCCGCCGCCAACCAGGTCGGCATCTCGTGCGGAAGTGTCCGGTCGTCGTTGTCGGTGCCGAACTGGGGGGTTCGCGCCGCGATCCGCAGCGCGTCGTGCGCCCATGTTCCCGCGGGGACCGCGCCGCGAGCGAGAATTTCAGCGGCCGTCGCGCCAAACGCGCTGCGGGGCACCGAGACCTGGGAAGTACCGTCTGGCCCCAGCAGAATCAGCGGCGCCACCTCGGCGCTGCGGTCTTCGACCTCGACGGCCGCCCGGAACTGCCTCGAGGCCAGGAACTCGGTGAGCGCGGCGGCCGCGGCGACGGTCTCGGTGCCGAGCTCCACAGCGCCGTCATTGCCATCACCCACGAGACGTACGTACGCAAAATGTTGCACATGTCCCTGCGGGCTCAACCACAGCGCCTGGGTTTCGTCGCCGTCGGCCAGTGACAGGAAGTCTTGCGAGGCGAGCGACTGCAGCCAGGTCAGCCGATCGGCGCCGCGCACCTGAACGGTTCCGCGCGCCCAGCCGTCTATCACTATGCCGGCGCCGCGTAGTGACGCGCGCTGCTCGCGCAACGGATCACCGTAATGCCAGGCAATAGACGAGCCCTCTTCAGCGACCGCCCCGAGTCGCGAGAGTAGGGGAGAGCGACCTACTGCCATAGCGCTCGTCGTTTTCGATGCCGCCACAGTTTTCGATGCCGCCGTCGTTGATGTCACAGTGGCCACGGTACAAGCTGGCTACTGCGATACGGCAGAATCGTCGATCATGGCGGAAAACTCGACAGCCGGCACGGTCGGCGCGACCCCGTATGTGGACCTGGAACGCAAGGAGTGGTCGGCGCTGGCCGAATCCACGCCGATGCCGCTTACCGAGGAAGAGCTGGCCCACTTGGCGGGACTCGGCGATCCGATCGACCTGACCGAGGTGGCCACGGTCTACTTGCCGTTGTCGCGGTTGCTGAATTTGTATGCCGCGGGTATGGGCATGGTGCACACGGTGACGTCGACATTCTTGCGGGAGCGCACGGCCCGCACGCCGTTCGTGATCGGCGTGGCTGGATCGGTGGCGGTCGGCAAGTCCACCACCGCCCGGGTGCTGCGTGAGCTGCTTGCCCGCTGGCGTGACACACCGCGGGTTGAACTGGTGACCACCGACGGATTCCTCTACCCTAACGCGGTGCTTGAAGAACGAAATATCATGCACCGCAAGGGATTCCCAGAATCGTACGACCGGCGCGCCCTGCTCAACTTCATGGCGGAGGTCAAGTCGGGTGCCGACGAGGTGACCGCGCCCAAGTACGACCACCTCACCTACGACATCCTCGAAGGTGAAGTCACCACGGTGCATCGGCCGGACGTGCTGATCGTCGAGGGATTAAACGTGCTGCAGCCGGCTCAATTGTCCGAGGATGGTTCTTCGGCGTTGGCCGTCTCGGATTTCTTCGACTTTTCCGTCTATGTCGATGCCGCAGAGCCCGACATTCGCGCCTGGTTCGTGCACCGCTTCCTGCACCTTCGGGCGACCGCGTTTGCCGACCCGGACTCTTTCTTCCATCGGTATCACGAGCTCACCGACGCGCAGGCGATCGCGACGGCCACGGACGTATGGACGCACATCAACCAGCCGAACCTGATCGAAAACATCCTGCCGACTCGGGGTCGCGCCAACCTGGTGCTCACCAAGGGTCCGGATCATGCGGTGACGAATGTGCGGCTGAGAAAGCTGTGATGTGAGCTGAGGATTTAACCATGACGCTGTTCTCGAGCCTTTCCGGTCCTATCCGTGATGGCGACGAAGCGATAATTCCCGCGACGGACAGTGCCGTCACGCATGGCGACGGCGTCTTCGAAACCATCCTGGTCACCGGCGGCACCCCGCTCGACCTAGCCCCACACCAGGCCAGGCTCCGTTTGTCGGCCGGAATCCTGGACATCGAAACCCCACCCGACGAGGCCTGGCACCCGGCCATCAACGCCCTTATCGGGGCGTGGGGGGAGCGGGATTTCGTCCTCCGCCTCACCGTCACCCGCTCCGGCACGGTCTTCGCCACGGCCGCCGCAGTCCCGGAGACTACGCTCGCGGCTCGGGCCGGAATCTCTGTCATTCTTGCTGCCGATCCGTTCAATCGACGCGCCCCTTACCTGACGACCGTCGCGAAATCCCTCTCCTACGCCACCAATATGGCCGCACTGCGATACGCGAAATCGCGCGGCGCCGACGATGTTATCTTCCTGGCCGACGATGGCACGATCAGCGAGTCCCCCACGGCCACTGTTGTTCTCGCGACTCGCGGGCAGTTCATCACCCCGCCGCCGGGGCCGGAAACCGGCAACCTGCCCAGCATTACGGTCGCCAGGCTCGATCCCACCTACCGGCGTATCACGGCTCAGGATCTGTACGCGGCCGACGCGATCTACCTTCTCTCCGCGATCCGCCTCGCAGCCCCGGTCATCAGTCTCGATGGCACCCCCCGCCCGCAGGACTGCGCACTCACCGAAAGCATTATGCAGTCGTTGCTATCAGTGCAGTCGTTGCTATCGTTGCCGGATGGCGACACTGACGATTCGAGATCTTGACGAGGACGTGAAGTCCCGGCTGCGTGTGCAGGCGGCGCGGAACGGCCGCTCCATGGAGGCCGAGGCGCGCGCAATCCTCGCGGATGCCACCCATGCTGCACAGGGCGCGGACGTGGGTATCGGCACGCTCATGCGCCGAATCGTTGTCGAAGGCGGCGAATTCTCCGAGACTCGTTGAATGGCCGAATTCTCGTTTTTGATAACGCCGTGGCCGCCCATTACGCGGCCGTCATTGCCGTGCGTCGAACGGCTGGGCGCCCAATCTCGTTCCCGGATGCTGCCATCGCGGCGACCTGTCTGGCGCACGACTGCGCCGCCGCCACCAAAAATACTTCCGATTTCATCGGCACCGGGGTCGACCTTGTCGACCCTCGGGAGGTTGAATAGGCCCATGGACGCACGCGCTGGCACTCCTGCCCAGAAATCCGACCTCACGGACATCGACGCGCTCCTCGCTGCGTATGACGCCATCCATCCCGATGCCACCGACCCGAAACAGCGGGTCGCGTTCGGCACCTCCGGGCATCGTGGCTCCAGCCTGGACGGCGCGTTCAATCGGGACCACATCCTGGCCATCACCCAGGCCATCTGCGACTACCGCAAGGGCCAGGGCACCGACGGGCCGCTGTTCCTGGGCGCAGATCCGCACGCATTGTCCGCCCCGGCGACCGCCACCGCGCTCGAAGTGCTCGCCGCCAACAACGTGACGGTGCTGCTGGACTCGGAGGATGGCTACACGCCCACTCCGGCCGTATCGCATGCCATCTTGAAGGCGAATCGCGACCGCACCGACCACTTCGCAGACGGCATCGTGGTGACACCGAGCCATAACCCGCCCCGCGATGGCGGGTTCAAATACAACCCACCGTCCGGCGGTCCCGCCGACACGGATGTGACAACCTGGATCGCCGACCGCGCCAACCAACTCCTCGAAGCGAAACTTGCTGGGGTGCAGCGGGTTCCGTACACGCAGGCGCTCGGCGCCGATACGACCGGGTACTACGATTTTCTCGGCACTTACGTGAGCGACCTCGACACTATCGTTGATATCGAGGCGATTCGCTCGGCCGGCATCAGGATTGGCGCCGACCCACTGGGCGGCGCCTCCGTGCACTACTGGGGGCAGATTGCGGAGCGGCTCGACCTGGACCTCACCGTGGTCAATACGCGGGTCGACCCGCAGTGGGCGTTCATGACGCTGGACTGGGACGGCAAGATCCGCATGGACTGCTCCTCTCCGTACGCCATGGCGTCCTTGGTGTCTCGGCGCGACGAATACGACATTGCTACCGGTAACGACGCCGACGCCGACCGGCATGGCATCGTCACGCCGGACGCAGGCCTGATGAACCCGAACCACTACCTGGCCGTCGCCATTGATTACCTCTTCACGCACCGGCCGGACTGGCCGGCCGAAGCGGCGATCGGCAAGACTCTGGTGTCGTCGGCCATCATCGACCGGGTGGCGGCGGATCTCGGACGTCGCCTCATCGAGGTTCCAGTCGGCTTCAAATGGTTCGTACCGGATCTTCTCGATGGTTCCGTCGGCTTCGGCGGCGAGGAGTCTGCGGGCGGCTCCTTCTTGCGCCGCCGCGGCCGAGTGTGGACCACCGACAAAGACGGCATCATCATGGACCTTTTGGCCAGCGAAATTCTCGCGGTCACCGGCCAGTCGCCGTCGCAGCGTTACGCGCAGCTTGCGCAGAAATTCGGCCACAGCGCCTACGCCCGGATCGACGCGCCGGCAACCCGCGAGCAGAAGGCACGTCTGAAGGCGCTGGCGCCGAGCGACGTCATACAAAGTGAACTCGCCGGGGAGAAGATCACTGCGATTCTTACCGAGGCGCCCGGTAACAATGCCGCGATCGGCGGACTCAAGGTGACTACCGATAGCGCCTGGTTCGCTGCCCGTCCGTCCGGCACCGAGGATGTGTACAAGATCTACGCGGAGTCGTTCCGCGGCGCCGAGCATTTGGTCGAAGTGCAGGATGCGGCAAAGAACCTCGTCGCGTCGGTCCTCGGGGGGTAGCCGTGCCGATCAAGCTTCCCCGCGTCGGTACTGGCATCGTGCTGCGCGACCTGCGCGAAGCTGCCTACCAGAGCCGTATCGAGTCCTGGGACCGACAGGTGATTACCGTCGTGAAGCCCGTGGGCGTGCCGGCCGCGTTCCCGTACCCGCCGGGCACCCCATTTGACGTGTTGTGGACTGCGCCCGAAGGACAGCATGTGCTGCCAGTCGAGCTTGTCGATTCTCGCTCCGAGGGCGCGGTGCTGCTGTGGGAGTTGCAGCCGGTTACTCAGCCGTGGGTGGAGCAGCGCCGCGAATTTGTGCGAGTTCCGGCATTTGGCCGAGTGACGCTGCGTGCCGATCTCGGGGCCGAATTTGGCCTGGTGGTGGTTCCGGCAGACTCAGTTGTCCGACAGGGCTACCTGATCGACGTGTCCGAGGCCGCTTTACAGTGCAGCGTGTGGGCGGAGCCGGACGACCCGCTGCTCGCCGAGGCAAGCCGCGTGACCGCCGACTTCTCGGCGCACGGCACACCGTTTACCCGCACCGGGGTCGTCTACGGCGCCCGTCCTGGCGTGGAGAATAACGAGATGACCATGATTGTGAGCTTCGACCAGACCAACGCCGAGGCCAAGGACCTGCGCCGCGAGGTATTTGCTGCGCAAGTCGACCTCCGGCACACCTGGCAGCGGGCGCGACAGGCGCTCACCGAAGACAGTTAGCGAGCCCACTGGCAGCCGGTCGCTAGCCCGCGATGCGCTCCAGCGCTGCGGACGCGTACGGAGTCAGCCCTGCGGACGCGTACGGCGCCAGCCCTGCGGTGTCCGAGCCGTCGTCGGTAGCATCGGCGGTCGCCCGCTCGTCGGCGACCACGCGCTCGTCGGCGGTCACCCGCTCGTCGGCGGTCACCCGCTCGTCAACGTACGCGAGCCGACCGTCGGGGGTGACGCCGTACAGCCTCGAGCCCGTGTCGCCCACACATTCCCATTGCGTGAGGGTGTGCGCCGTTACTACGTATGACGACATTCCGCCCTGCGCATACGCGACGGTGAGCACGAACCCGGCTGCCTTATCGGGGACCTGCGCGTCGGCGGGTTTCAGCCAGCCCACTTCACGGTCTCCTGGCCCCGTGACGGAGCCATCCGCGTCCAGTAGCCACATGATTGATTCGTAGCGGACGAAGGTCCGCCCATCGTGTGCGAACGTGATCTGCTGCCCGAACTGTGGCGTGAGCTCACCGGCATCGTTGCCGAAACGTCCTGTGCCACGCCAGATTCCGATCAGCGGCAGTAGCGCCAGTAGTGCATGGTTGATCTCCGGGCCGATCCGCACATTGGCGGTATCGGCGTCGATGGGTAGCGGCGGCGCGGTCGCGATAGTCACGTCCCGCGTCGTGACGGCGCGAGCATCGGCGTCGGTGATTGCCTTATCTCCGGATGTCGTCATAGCTGCCTGCCCAGTCTCGGACGCGCCTGCCGGTAGGTGTGATAGGCCATACCGACCGCGATGGCGACGACCGCTGCGAACGGGACGATGGCTACGAAAATTTCCACGGGCACTACCTTATCGACTATGGGTCTTTCGTTCGATGATAGTGACGTCCAAGCATTTCTCGACCGGGTGCGCGCCGCCGACGGACGTAGCCCCGACGGCCCACCGGATCCGGCCGAGTCCGTGGTGTGCGCCGAGCGGGATGCGGCGACGGGGGAGCTCGCGGCGTTGGCCTGGCGCCCTGTGCCAGGGAATGGTGCGACAGCCGACCCAGCCGAACTTTACGTCGACCCGCGGTTTCGGGGCCGGGGGATTGGCCGTAGGCTCGCTGCGCAGCTGCTGAGTGAGCCTGGCGGCATCTGGGCGCACAGCACGCTCCCGGCGGCCGCGCATCTAGCCGCTGAGCTGGGCGCTACGCCGACCCGAGAGCTGCTGCAGCTGCGCCGCAGTCTGGCGACAGCCGATTTTGGGCCGCAGCCCGATCCGATTCCACATCTGGTGGCTCCCCAGGGCTTCAGCATCCGCACGTTCCAGCCCGGTGCGGACGACGCCGAATTCCTACGCGTCAATGCCGCCGCCTTCACGTGGCATCCGGAGCAGGGCCGATTCGATCAACACGACCTTGAAGCGCATATGTCAGAGCCTTGGTTCGACGCCGACGGCTTTTTCCTTGCCGTCCCGTCCGACGACTTGGCGCTGTCCGGGGGCGTGGCGCCGTCCGGGGGCGCGGCGCTGTCCGGGGGCGTGGCGCTGTCCGGGGGCGTGGCGCCGGGCGACAATGCGCCGGGCGATGGTGCGCCGCGCGGGACCATCCTTGGCTTCCACTGGACGAAGGTGCACCCAGCCGGCACGGACGACGCGGCGGCAATCGGCGAAATCTACGTCCTTGCCGTCGACCCGGCCTCGCCCGTCCGGCATCTGGGCGGCGCCCTCACCGCTGCCGGCCTGAAGCACCTCGCATCGAAGGGCTTGAGCCAGGTCATGCTGTACGTCGAATCGGACAACGCCGCGGCGCTGAAGCTGTATCACCGCTTCGGCTTCACCGAGCACATCCGGGACACCGTTTTCAGCCGGTAGCGGTCCGCGGACGGCAGCGTGGCTAGGACGTGCCGCCTAGATGCACCCTGCGGCGCCGGCGTTCACCGACGTCATGTCGGAGCTGCCGAGCGTCGATTCGGTCGAGTGCGGCGTGCTGGTCGTCGGCATGGGCATCACGATGGGCGGCGGGGTCGTCACGATGGGCGGCGGGGTCGTCACGATGGTCGACGTCACCGTTGACGTGACCGGTGCTGCTGCCGTGGACAAGGCCGGCGGTAGCCGATCTCCAGAACGAACCTTCCGCAGCGAGGCGGTGAACGCCGCAGCGTTGAACGTGGACCCCAGGACTAGCCGCACTTGCCGACCTAGGCCGCTCTTCTCCACGAGCGTCGCGCCCGGCACGGTCGCGGCCACGGTCAGCGCTGCCGCTCGGTTTGCCGCGGAGTATTCGATGGAGATCCCCGGCACCACGCCCCCGTCCGGCCGAAGCAATGCGTTGGAAGGGATTGAGTACCCGAGCGCGATTAGTGCATCCTGTGCTTGGTTCGCCACTCCCGGCCGCCCGGCTACATTCACCACCTGCACGATGACGTCGCGCGGCGCTACCGATAGTGACTGTGGCACAGTCGGTGTCGTCGTCACGAGTGAGGTCACCAGCTTCGTGACGGGCGGCTGCGTGATCGTCGTCATGGGCGTTGTCGGCGCAGCGGTGGGGGTCGGTGTCGGCGCCGCGGTGACCTCTCCAGGCAGCAAGGTATCGTCGCGCAACGCCTTCCAGATCAGCGCAGCACCGTCGGTCGGGTGCAGCCCCACGCCGTTGGCGTCCGGAACAGTCGGCAGCGTAAAGAATGTCACGCGTCGCGGATCGAGATTGCCCAGCGATTGCGCGATGTTGAGCAGGTTGTCCAGGGTCACGTTGTCGGTCTTGACGTTGTGCACGAAGGCCTGCAGTACATTGTTGAGCTTGATCGGGTTCAGCAGCACCCCCGTGGAGGTTGCTTGGCGCAGAATCGTGGACAACACCTTCTGCTGACGCCGGATGCGTGCAATATCGGAGGTAGTGTCGCCTTCTACCTTGCGTGCACGCACCAGGTTCAGGGCCTGCTGGCCGTCAATGTGCTGGATGCCTGCCTTCGGCAGCACGGTGCCGAGCTGTCCGTCGATAATGGGCTTGCAGGCGTTCACGTCCATGCCGCCTTGGGCATTGACGATGGCTGCGAAACCAGCGAAATCGATGACGATCACGCGATCAATGCGCAGTCCGGTCATTTCCTGCACGGCCTTCACGGTGCACGGCGGGCCGCCGGCAGCGTAGGTGGCGTTGATGCGCCAAATCGAATACGGCGACGTGTAGTCCTTATCCGATAGCGAGTTCGTGTCGTAATCCCAGGCCTTGCACACCGGGGCATCGATGTAGGTGTCGCGAGGAATAGAGACGACCGTGACGTGGGACCGGTCGGCCGATAGATGCGCGACCATCACCACATCGGAGCCGCCCGGATCCTTGTTTGCCCCACCGAGCGCCGCGTCAGCCTTGGACGCGCGGGAATCCGAGCCCAGCAAAAGGATGTTTTCGGGCTGGTAATCGTGCGGCAGCACGGGCGCGGCCGATGCGGTGGCGGCGCCCGTGGCCGACGCGGGCGCAGCCGGCGAGATGTTCGAGTCGGTGGTGTCCAGCGCGCTGATCTGGTTGGCGGCGAGGACGGCGTCGGCGCGGGCCTTGATTACCCATTCGGTACCTGCGACGAGCAGCAGCATGACAGCTAGCGCCGCGACCAGCGAACGTCCAGTTGCCCTCCAGCCGCGCCGCGGTCGATTGGCGTGCGTCATCGGCTCGCCCTCGTCAGGCGGCTCAGTGGGCCCAGTCGGCTCCAAGGCGTCCGGCTCCGAGCGAAGCGCCGCGATCAGCTCGCTGGCGCGTACCGCGTCATCGGCGGTGTCCTCTGCGTACCTATGTCGACGGCCGCCATGTTCACCGGGTTCGTTCTCCCACCGTGCGGGTCGCTCCCACGGGGCCGAGGGCGTCTGGCCGTCTTCTCCGCTTTCCATCACCCAGCGATGGTACGGCCTGCCCGTGAATGACCGTCACACACCGTTAATTCTTAGGACACGCATAGTGCAGATGTGCGTGCGACTCCGTCGATCACCCACAGGTGCAAGGTGGCCAGATCGGATCCGGTCATGCGACCGTCGGTATAGACGGTGATGTAAGTGGGTAGCAGATATGCGGAACCAGCTAAGGCCTTCAGCCCCGCGTATGCCGGATCGAACGCCAACGTCGTGGTGGCGATGGGGCAGGCCCGCTGTTCGGCCGCCTGATCGGGCGCGGCGAGCCGGTCCAATACGGCCCGCTGCGACGCCACTGACTTGCCCGCGTCTCGATTAATGCTGCCAATCGCGGTCTCGATCGCCAATCGATCTGGGCTTGCGGTGACCGTCGTGCTCACCGGGTATGACGTCTCCCCGGCGGTGCACCCGCTGAGCAACAAAGCCCCGGCTAACGCAGCGATCCCGGCGGACAGTATGCGCCGAACCGAAAATGTCCGGCGTGTCCACGTCATCCGCCGTTCCCGTCGATTTCGGCCCCTTCCGGTACCGCGAGCGCGTCGGGGTCATCGAGCCAGCCCTCGGGCAGTTTCACGTGTCGCTGCGGCCCGCCTTGCCGCCCGCGGGGCCCCTCAGATGCTTCGCCGAAGACTTGGGTCAGGTCCAGCTGCGCAGTCAATTCCGACAACTCGTCGACGGACGACACCATGCCTAGTCGCCGCCGTAGTTCGGAGCCTGCGGCAAAACCCTTCAAATACCAGGTCACGTGCTTCCGGAAGTCGCGCAAGCCGCGGTCCTCACCCATCTCTTCGGCGAGCAACTGGCCGTGCCGGATCATCAGGGCCCGGATCACCGCAAGGTTCGGCGAAGGGGGTAGTTCCTCGCCCGCGAACACTGCAGCGAGCTCGGTGAACAGCCATGGCCGACCCTGGCAGCCGCGGCCGACAACGACTCCATCGCACCCTGTTTCGCGCATCATGTCCAGTGCGTCTGATGCGCGGAAAATGTCGCCGTTACCCATCACCGGGATTGAGGTGACGGCCTGTTTTAATTCGCCGATTGCCCACCATTGAGCCCGGCCGGAGTAGTGCTGTTGCGCGGTGCGGGCGTGCAATCCGACCGAGGCGATGCCGCAGTCTTCCCCAATCCGTCCGGCCTCAAGGAACGTGACGTGGTCGTCGTCAATGCCGATTCGCATCTTGATGGTGACCGGGATGTTCCCGGGCGCCGCCGCCTTCACTGCCGCCTCCAGAATCGCCTGGAATAATCGCCTCTTGTAGGGCAGTGCCGCGCCCCCACCCTTACGGGTTACCTTCGGCACCGGGCAGCCGAAGTTCAGATCGATATGGTCGGCTAGATCGTCTTCCACCACCATTCGCACGGCGGCGCCCACCACGTCCGGATCCACCCCATACAACTGCAACGACCGCGGCGCTTCGTCGGCCGAAAACCGAATCATCTCCATGGTTTTCGGGTTGTGCGATACCAGCGCCTGCGTCGTCGTCATCTCGCATACATACAGTCCACCATTGCGCCCGGCCTCGCGGCAGAGCGTACGAAACGAGCGATTGGTGACGCCAGCCATCGGCGCGAGCTCCACCGGCGGCCAAATGTCGTAGTGCCCAATTTTTAGCGATCCTGTCTCTGCGACCATGGCGCCTATTCTCCCAGCAGTTAGTCTCGCGGATATGACGCTTTCCCCCGACTGGCTCTCCGAGTTCAATACTGCCCCTGCCGCGCAGCACCCCGAGTTACTCGCCCCACCCGTCACGGCAGCTCTGGGCACAGTGTCAATGGGCGGCACAGTGTCAATGGACGACCCTGCGTCAATGGGCTATCCGGCCGGTGTCTTGGTCGCGCCCATCGACTCCACGCTGGCCGACACTGCCGCGTTCTGCGCGCACTACGGTGTGCCGGAAGCAGCGTCCGCGAACTGCGTCATTACCGTAGGTAAACGCGGCGGCGAGGAGCGTTTCGCCGCAGTCGTGGTCCTGGCGACAATGCGCGCTGACATCAATGGCATGGTCCGGAGACATATTGATGTTCGCAAGATCTCGTTCGCGCCGATGGACACGGCTACGTCACTGACCGGCATGGAGTACGGCGGGATCACGCCGATCGGCTTACCAGCCGACTGGCCGATCTTGATTGACCGCGCCGTGACTCAGGCGGGCCTCGTCGTCATCGGCTCGGGCATCCGCGCTTCGAAAATCATCGTTGATGGCGCCGGGCTTGCCGCTTTGCCGAACGCCGTGGTGCTTGATGGCCTGGGTCAATAGCCGTCAGAAATCATCGGGCGGACTCATATCGATCCCACACCAATCTCTAAGAGTCCTGGCCTAAGGAAGCTGAACCGACTAGGTTCCACAAGCAATATCCCTTAGTCGAAAGGCGATCTTGTGGCTGTAGCGACATGGGCGCGGCGGTTGACCGCGTTGTTCGGAACGGCATTATTGTCAGCGGGTCTTGCATTAGCGATACCTCCGGCGGCGAGCGCCGCGCCGGGCGACACCGAGATTCAGATTCTCGGCATCAACGATTTCCACGGGCGCATTGATGCGAACGGGCAAGAGGCCGGTGCAGCAGTAGTTTCCGGCGCAGTCAAGCAGCTCAGATCGGACAACCCGAACACGATCTTTGCGGGTGCGGGCGATTTTATTGGCGCCTCGACATTCCCGTCGTTCATTGCAAAAGACAAGCCGACCATAGAAGCGATGAACGATGCTGACCTTCAAGTCTCGTCGGTCGGTAACCACGAATTCGACCAGGGTTGGAACGATCTGGCGAAGCGCGTGATTCCAGCGGCTCAGTGGAAGTACCTCGGTGCAAACGTCAAGCTGAAGTCGGGCTCTGATGCGCTCGCTCCCACCTGGGAGACCACGGTGGGCGGTGTGAAGGTCGGCTTTGTTGGCGCGGTCACTGAGCACCTGGACGAGCTGGTGTCGCCCAAGGGGATCTCGATGCTGAAGATTACCGACATTGCTAATGCTGCCAATGCGGGCGCCGCGGCGCTGAAGGCAGATGGTGCGAAGATCGTGGTCCTCCTGGTCCACGAGGGGTACGCGACTTCGGACTGCAAGGGCCTCACGGATCCGAATAGCGATTTGGGCAAGGTTGTGGGAGCACTCTCCGGCAAGATCGATGCCGTAGTTTCCGGACACACCCACCTCGAGTACAACTGCACGGTGCCATTGGCGCAGCGCAGCAAGGCCGGTAGCCCGACGCGGGATCTGCCGGTGATGCAGTCCGGCATGTACGGCCACAATCTCGACCAGATGGTCTTCGCCGTCGACGCCGTCGGTGCGATCACCTCTATCTCCGCCAAGATACTGCCGCTGACCACCAAGGGTGCGGACGGCAAATGGACAGCGAACTACGCCGCGGACCCCGCGGTAGAAACGCTCGTGGCGGCCGCCGATGCGGATGCCAAGGTCAAGGGTGCGGTACCGCTGGGCAAGATTTCCGGCTCGTTCGACCGTGCGAAGACGGCCGATGGCACCGAGAACCGTGGTGGCGAGTCGAATCTCGGCAACGTTGTCGCGGAGGCGCAGCGTTGGGCAACAGAAGAGGCATCCACCGGTTCGGCCCAGGTCGCGTTCATGAATCCGGGCGGTCTGCGCGCCGACATGGAGGGCAATAACGCGAAAGGTTACCCAGCCAGTCTCACCTATGAGCAAGCGGCCACGGTCCAGCCGTTCGCGAACACGTTGGTCAATATGAAGCTGACCGGTGCGCAGATCAAACAGGTTCTGGAGCAACAGTGGCAGCCGGATGGGTCATCCCGACCGTTCCTGAGGCTGGGCATCTCGAAGGGCTTTGTGTACACCTACGACCCGGCAGCAGCACGGGATCACCACATCACGGCGATGTGGTTGAACGGTTCCCCGGTAAGCGCCTCGGCGACCTACTCCGTGACCGTCAACTCGTTCCTGTCTTCGGGTGGTGACAACTTCGGTGAGCTCGCCAAGGGCACGGCGCCGAAAGACACCGGCATCACGGACCTGAAGGGCATGGTCGACTACATGGCGGCAATGACAGCCAAGGCGCCGCTGGCAGTGGATAGTTCGCAGCGGTCCATCGGCGTCACGTTCCCGAAGGGCGCTCCGGCGACCTATGCACCGGGTGCCACCGTGTCGTTCAACCTGTCTTCGCTCACGTTCCCAGCGCCGACCGGCTCGACCGAGGCTGTCGACAAGTCGATCGTGGTGAAGTACGGATCGACCGTTCTGGGCACGTTCCCGGTAAATGCGGCGGCCAGCATGGACAAGTTCGACGAGACCGGAACCGCATCGGTATCGTTCGTCCTGCCTACTGACATGCCCGCAGGCGCAGCCGGTCTCACGATCGAAGGCGCCACCACGGGCACGTCAGTGCCGATGACAATAGCCGTGGAGGCAGCGCTTGCAGCCACGGGTGTAGATGTGACTGGGCCTGCGTCTGTCGCGGTCCTGCTGCTGCTACTGGGTAGCGCTCTGGTGGTGGCAACTCGCCGCCGCTACGGAGTGACCCAGCAGTAACTAGCGTTATCTAGCGAGGCGCTGGACCTCGCTGGCCAGAGCAATATGCTCCAGGTCGGCGAGGTCCAGCACCTGCAGATACATCCGCTGGACGCCGGCCGCAGCCCAGAGGCGCACTTTATCGACAACCTCGTCGACGGTCCCGGCCATGCCGCTTTCGCGAAGCTCAGCGACTTCGCGGCCAATTGCCGCAGCCCTGCGAGCCAACTCCGCTTCGTCGCGGCCTACGCACAGCACCTGTGCGGCCGAATACACCAGGTCGCCGGGGTCGCGGCCAAGAGCCTTGCACGCTGCCCGCACTCGTTCGTATTGCGCGGTTGTCACGTCGAGATCCGAAAAGCCGACGTTGAATTCGTCGGCGAAGCGCGCCGCCAGGCTCGGCGTCCGTTTCGGCCCGTGCCCGCCGATGATGATCGGGATCTTTGGCTCCCCGCCGCGTCCGCACTGCACCGGCTTGGGCAGGCCCGGCGCGCCATCCAGCTGAAAGTGCTTGCCCTGAAACGAGAATGAGCCACCAATAGGCGTGGCCCACAGTCCCGTCACAATCTGAAGCTGTTCTTCGAGTCGATCGAACCGCTCGCCGACCGACGTCCCGAAGTCGATGCCGAATGCGCTGTGCTCTTCGGCGTACCAGCCGGCTCCGAGTCCCAATTCCAATCTGCCGCCGGACATGTCGTCCACCCCGGCCGCGGCTATCGCCAACATCGACGGGTGCCGGAACGTTGCGGACGTCACCAGAGTGCCTAGCCGAATATTCGGCACATCGCGAGCGAGCCCGGCGAGTGTCACGTACGCGTCACTCGGCCCCGGAAGACCGGATGCGTCCCCCATTTTCAGCAGGTGATCCGACCGGAAGAATCCCGAAAACTCATGGTCGGCAGTAGCGCGAGCAACCGCGAGAATGTCGTCATACGAGGCGCCCTGCTGCGGTTCGATGAAGATTCGAAAGTCCATGTTGCCCACCCTAAGCGCTACCGGCGCCGCGCTGCCTTCAGCATGCGTAGCGCTGCCGTAATCGCCGCCTGATACCGACGCCCGGTAAGCGCCCCGTGCGGCCCTACCGGCAGCAGCCGTTGCGTCGCAATGGTTTGCGCCCATGTGGAGGCCAGGAGCCCTTCGACCCCATGTCGCCGTCCCACGCCGGATGCCTTCACCCCGCCCATAGGTGCGTCTACCGATCCCCACGCAGCCGCGTACGGCTCGTTGATGTTCACGGTTCCTGCTTCGAGGCGGCGCGCGACGGCCCGCGCATGTGCCGTGGAGCGGGAGTACACCGAGGCGTTGAGCCCGTACTCCGACGCGTTCGCGGCCGTAATCGCCTCCTCGTCCGACTCCACGCAGTACACAGACACGACCGGCCCGAACGTCTCGGCCGCGAAACACAACGCAGAAGCGGGCACGTTGGACAGCACGGTTGGCTCGAAAAAGTAGGGCCCAAGGTCGTCTCTCGCCCGGCCCCCGGCAACCACCACGGCGCCTTGTGCCACCGCGTCGTCAACATGCGCTTGCACCTTGGCTAACTGCGCCGGCCCCACCAACGACCCGGTATCGAACCGGTATCCGAAGTCCGCTCCGAGCGTGACCTTCCGCGCGGCGGCGGCAAATTTCTTCAGGAATTCGTCATACATGGTCGCGTGAACGTAGATCCGTTCGATGGACAGGCACAGCTGTCCGGCGGACGCGAAGGCGCCACGGACCGCGCCGTCCACAGCGTTGCGCAGCGTGGCATCAGCGCACACGATCATGGCGTTCTTGCCGCCGAGCTCTAAATCGGCTCGGATCAGTCGTCGCCCGGCCTGCGCTGCGACCGCGCGCCCGGTCGCCGTCGAGCCGGTGAACACGACGTGGTCCGCCTCGTCGATCACGGCGGGCCCGACAACGCCGCCGTCGCCGACGACCACCTGCCACACGCCCGCGGGAAGCCCTGCGGCAAGTGCCATCTCGCGCACCAGCAGTGCGGTCAGTGCCGTCTGCGAATCGGGCTTATGCAGCACCGCGTTGCCAGCGACGAGCGCCGGAATTGCGTCGCCGACGGCCAGCGTCAATGGATAGTTCCACGGAGATATGACGCCGACCAGACCGAACGGATGTCGACATTCAGTGACCCGGGTCAGGACTGGGAACACCCCGTGTCGCTTGCGCGGCGCCAACACCCGCGAGGCCGAAAGTCCGTAGTACCGAAGGGTATTGGCCACATCGGCCACCTCTTCGAACGCGTCCCGGCGAGACTTTCCTGACTCCGCTTGGATAGCGTCGCAGAGCTCATCGGCGCGCGTCAGAACAGCGTCATGCCAGCGCAGCAGTATTGCCGCCCTCTCATCGACAGCCATTGCGGCCCAAGCAACTTGGGAACCGCGAGCCAACACGGCAGCCTCCGAAACCTGGGCCACGGAAGTCGCCGGAAGCCGAACCAAAACCGCTCCCGTGAACGGCGCGCGCACCTCGATCTCGTCGGGATGATCGCGGGGATCGCTGGGCGGCCGGGCGATGCCGCGACGCAGCGGTAAGAGCAGTCGCGCAACCTGCTCCCGGGACAGCGACTCCGGCATTACGACGCGGGATCTGTTCACAGCCATAGCACCAGTATGGGCATTCGCTAGGCGACCTGGATCAGGATGATTCCGCACACCACTCCTGCGGCGGCGAGCATTTGCCGCGCCGAGAGCTTCTCAGCGAAAAATAGCGCTCCGAGTATCCCGGCGAACAGCACCGAGGTTTCCCGTAGCGCAGAGACCAGCGAAAGGCTCGCGCGCGCCTGCGCCCACAGCACGATGGCGTAGGTCAGGCCGGACAAAATTCCTCCGCCGACTCCGATCAGTGCGATCCGCCAACCCACGCGCTGGCTACCCCTGCTAAACCATGCGCCCAGCTGTTTTCGCCCGGCAAGCAGCACGCACACCACCACGACCATCGGTCCGTGGATCAGCATCTGCCACGCCGCGTACCCGGCCGAAGTCTCGGACAATCGCACACCCAGACCGTCCACCACCGTGTATGACGCAATCACCACGCCGGCCGCGATCGCAAGCAGATAACCCCGAGTGCCCGCGACTCCAGTGCCCGAACCCCGAGCACCCGAACCCCGAGTGCCCACGCTCACCAGCACGCCGAGCGCACCCACCACCAGCGCGATGCCGGCCAGGTGCCACATCGCCAGTCGTTCCCCCAGCACCACGAGTGAAAATGCCGTCACCAGGACTGGCGCGATCCCGCGCGCAAGCGGATACATCTGACGGAATTCCCCGTGCGCGTAAGCGGCAGTCAGCAGCAGGATGTAGCCGGTTTGCAGCGCTGCGGAGCCCAACAGATAGGGCCACGCTGGACCGGCTGGCATCGGCGCGACGAGGGACCACACCCCTCCGATCAGCAATGATCCGACGCCGATCAACAAGGATGCGAGCAGTCGCCCGGGTACCGCTTTAGCCGCGGCATTCCATGACGCGTGCAGCACGGCGCTGCCCAGCACTGCCCCGGCGATGTACAGCGGCATCCCGAATGGCGCCATTCCAGAGACCGGCATGCCCAGTAGCATCGCAGGCGTGCATAGCCATAGCCACCACCCCGGCCGCGACGCGCCAAGGGGTCACACCGGGGGATCGACGGCGCAACCCGCCTCCCGGCGGCACCGTCCGCGCTTGGTGATTGCCTTCGCGCTGACGGCGGCGCTGTTCGCGGCCGAACTCACCGTGGGGCTGATCGCCGATTCGCTCGCAGTCCTCGCCGACGCGGGTCACATGGCTGCGGACGTCGTCACTCTCGGCGCCGCGTTGGCCGCGACCCGGATAGCCACCCGGCCGGACACGACGGGGCAGCGCACGTACGGCCGCTATCGCGCAGAGGTTTTCGCTGCCGGATTCGCGGTGCTGTTGATGCTGGTGGTCGGTATCGGTGTCGTCGTCGAGGCGGTCAACCGCGTCGGCGAAACGCCCCACATCGCTACTGGCCCAATGCTCGCCATCGGCATCGTCGGCCTGGCGGTGAACATTGTTTCGCTGATACTGCTGCGCGCGGGGTCGGCCGAGTCCCTCAATATGAAGGGCGCCTATCTGGAGGTGCTGGGTGATGCAGCCGGGTCCGTCGGTGTCATCGCTGCAGCTATCCTCATATCTCAAACCGGCTGGGCGGTGTGGGATGTCATCATTGCGATGGCCATCGGAGCATTTGTCGTGTTCCGCGCGATCGGTCTGGGCCGCGCCGTTCTCCGCGTGCTCGGACAGCACTCGCCGGAGGGTATCGATCCGCACCGGGTCGCCGATGAGCTCGCCGCAATTGATGGCGTGCAAGGTGTCCACGACGTCCACTTGTGGGAATTAACCAGCGGTATGACGGTTGCCACGGCGCATCTGGTCGCTGCCGATTCCGCGGATCATCACGCGGTCCTCGACGAGGCCCGGGATCTTTTGGCCCACGCCTACCACATTGAACATGCGACCCTGCAAATCGAACCGGCCGATCACACGTCCTGTCGCCACCTCGATTGGTGACGGGGTTGGTAAGCTCCGCTCGTGCTTCGTTCCGCCGTATGGGCGCTTATTGTGCTCGTCGTCCTATCTATGACGACGTCCTGTTCGTTGGTCTCTTCCTGGTTCGGGAACGACGACCCGGCTAAGCCGACGACTGTCTCCGCGTTTGACGTGACGGTAGGCGAGTGTTTTCTTGCGCCGAAGGCCGTCACCGGGGAACTCGCCGACCTTTCCAAAGTGCCGTGCAGCGTCAAGCATCAGCAGGAACTTTTTGCGAAGGCCACGTTCGAACCCCCGGCGGGCACTACGGCGAGCGCGGACATTGCCGGGGATACGTACCCGGGTGATGCCGCGCTCGATACGTTCGCGAAGGGTGCCTGCGCCGAGGCGTTCACCGGCTATGTGGGGATCGCGTACCCGGATTCGGGCCTGTGGATGACGTACTTGCTCCCGTCGGCGCGCAGCTGGCAGCAAGGCGACGATCGCGCAATACTGTGTTTTGTGACGACGACGGGCGCCTCCCTCACCACATCGGTCAAGGGGTCGAAATTGTAGCGCTGAGCAAAGGAGTCCTTCTTTATGCCACTACCAGTTGTTACGGGTGCCATGCTGGCCTGCACGTTCGGTATGGCCCCGTCGACTTTGAACGTGATCCGGCCGAATGTGATGGACGAAAGCCGCCCGCAGGCGAACATTACGGACGCGGCGCCGTTGGTCAACGTGCCGCCGTTCGGCATGTGCATGTCGTTGGCGAATCCAATGGTCGCGGCTGCTACGGCGGCGGCGCTGGGTGTACTCACTCCGATGCCGTGCGTCCCGGCGCTCGTCGGTATGTGGGCCCCGATAGCTCCCACGGTCCTGGTGGCTGGCGCGCCAGCGCTGGTGCAAGGCTCCGTGCTGATGTGCGCCTACGGCGGCGTTATTTCGGTCGCGATGCCGGGTACGGCTACCACGCAAATTTCCTAGCGGATCTGGTGGCATACTGCTCATAGCAGTTTGCTGAGAAACCGTCATATAGTTCATTTTCCCTATTCCCTATTTCGGGAGTGGGTGCGATGATCATCTCGCATGTTGCGTTTCCAATCAGGCATCAATCCATGGGAGCAGGAATGCCAAACTACGCGGCGCCAGGCGTCTACGTTGAAGAAGTACCGTCGTCCGAAAAGTCATTGTCGGCGGCGCCAACCGCTGTGGCGGCGTTTGTTGGATTCACAGAGAGATCACCGAAGGACGACCCCAAGGATCCTGACGGCCTTGCCCCGCGCCTCGTGACCAGCTGGACTCAGTACGAGCAGTTGTACGGCAGCTTCTGCGAAGGGGCTGTACTCCCGCTGTCGGTGTATGGCTACTTCGCCAATGGCGGATCGATCGCTTATATCGTGCGAATCCCCAATACTGAGCCGTCGGGTAAGCCGTCGCGCTTGGAGCTTCCTGCTCCGGACCGCGCCCTCGGGCTGCCGATTGCCGTCGAGTCGATCGAGCCGGATGCCGACATCTCGATTGTGGTGGAGACGAACGAGGACGGTGGCAGCGATGACGAGCCGAACCCGTTCAACATTACGGTTCGTTCTGGCGGTGCCGATGTTGAATCGTTCGAGAATCTGACCCTGGGCAAGGGCGACCGCAACGCCGCGACTGTCATTAACAAGACGTCGACCAAGGTCAAGGTTGAGGTCCTGCTCGACGAGGCGACCGACCTCTCCGGCCAGATGGAGGTGGTGCGTCCGGGCATTTACTCGCTCGCGAAGGCAACTCCGACTCACGTCCCAGTCAGTGGACGCAAGTTCGCTGGCTCAGCTTCCTCGCGCCAGGGCATCGGCGGCCTCGCTGTTGCCGAAGATGTGACGATGGTGATCGTGCCTGATCTGGTTACCGCCGCTACCAAGGAAGACGGCTCGATCGACCTGGGTCTGTGGAAGTCGGTGCAAACCACGCTGATTAGCCATTGCGAGCAGAACGGGAACCGCATGGCGGTTCTCGACGCCCCTCCTGGAATGTCGCCGCAACAGATCAAAGAGTGGCGTACCGACATCGCTATGTACGATTCCGCCTTTGCGGCGTTCTACTACCCGTGGATCAAGGTGGAGAACCCGATCGGCACCAATGGTGACTCGGAAGTTTTGATTCCGCCGTCCGGCCACGTGGCTGGCGTGTGGGCTCGTACAGACGACACCCGTGGGGTGTGGAAGGCGCCAGCGAACGACACGATCCGTGGCGTGCTGGATGTCGAGTACGCGGTGACGCAGAACGAGCAGGGTTTGCTCAACCCGCTTGGCATCAACTGCATTCGCCCATTCGGCACGCGCGGTATCCGCATTTGGGGTGCGCGCACGCTGTCCTCCGACTCCGACTGGCGCTACATCAACGTGCGTCGCCTGTTCAACATGATTGAGACGACGGTGGCCCAGGGTACGCAGTACGCGGTGTTCGAGCCGAACGACATGAAACTGTGGGAGGGCGTCAAGCGCACGCTCGATGGCTTCTTGCGTGGGTTGTGGACTTCAGGCGCTTTGTTCGGCCAATCTGCGGAACAGGCCTACTACGTCAAGTGCGACGCGGAGACCAACCCACCGGCGTCTATCGACGAAGGGCTGATGGTCTGCGAGGTTGGTATCGCTCCGGTGAAGCCCGCCGAGTTCGTTGTCTTCCGTATCGCTCAGCACAAGCAAACCGCCAGCTGATCAGCCCGCCTAGCTTTCGATTCGTACACGCTTAAGGAGCGCATCGCATGCCAAACTTTCTTCAGCAAGACACCCTCATCGCCCAGAACTTCTTTCTGGA
>JBDTAR010000108.1:0-9986 GCA_039924545.1 Nakamurella sp.
ATGTCTCCTTGCCTTCGTAGTGCCCGCCGGGCCGTCGATGGCTGCGGCGATAGGTCTACTCAGCAATGATCCTAGCGGCAGCTTGATCGATACAGCACAGCCACCCTGTGACATTGCCGATATCGAGCCACTACAAGTCGAGCATGTCTGAGGTCACGGCGGCCTCGGTGCCCGGTATGCCCAGTTGGCGGGCTCGACGGTCTGCAATCGTCAACAGCCGGCGGATTCGGCCAGCGATGGCATCTTTCGTCATCGGCGGGTCGGCCAACTGTCCCAGTTCTTCTAGAGATACCTGCCCGTGTGCGATGCGAAGCTGCCCTGCTGCCACGAGGTGAGATGGTGCGTCGCCGCCCAACACTTCAAGGGCGCGACCGACTCGCGCCGCCGCGGCGACGGCCGCACGCGCAGAGCGCCGCAGGTTGGCATCGTCGAAATTGGCTAAGCGGTTGGCAGTAGCTCGAACTTCGCGATGTTCGCGGCGCTCCTGCCACACGTCGACCGACCGCAATGCGCCCATCCGCTCAAGTATCGTCGCGATGGCATCCCCGTCGCGAATCACCACACGATCAGCGCCGCGCACCTCTCGCGACTTCGCCGATACCCCGATCCTCCTGGCGGCCCCTACCAGGGCGAGTGCCGCCTCCGGGCCGGGGCAGGTCACCTCGAAGGACACGGATCGGGCTGGCTCTGTGAGCGAGCCGTGCGCTAGAAATGCGCCTCGCAAGGCTGCTTCGGCGTCGCCGATGGTCCCCGCGACAATGTGCGGCGGAAGGCCGCGCACCGGTCGACCTCGTGAATCGAGAAGCCCCGTCTGCCTGGCCAACGTGTCGCCGCCAGCAACCACCCGCACCAGATAGTGCGTCGTTTTACGCAATCCACCCGGGGCGACCGCGTGCATGGTGGCCCGCTGACCATAGAGCTCTGCGATCTCGTGGCGGACTCGTTGTGCGGTTCCGACATGATCAAGTTCGGCTTCGATCACGACTCGACCGGCAACGATATGCAACCCGCCGGAGAACCGTAAAATTGTCGCGACCTCAGCCTTACGGGCCGATGGCCTGGTGACGACTACTCCGCACAACTCGTCTTTGACATCGATCGTCATCGCCATGGATACGCCACGCTCCTGTCTACCATTTCGTCTAAAATCTCGTCTCAAATTTCGTGCTCAATGAGAGTTCAACGCGTCTGCCTCGGTACTGCGTATCCCCGTGAGCACGGAATCTAATGCCGCTGACAACGAGTCAGGGCGGTGCCGCGGCGAATCTCGGTCGGCGATATCAGCGAGCATGACGGTTGCGCCTAGGCGCCGAGCGGCCGAGGTCAGGCGTTGCGGTAAGGAAACAGCGTGACGGTCCGCCAACACTGTGTCAATACGAAGCAGTGGCGCATGCGCCGCCAGGACGTCGAGATGCTGCTCCGGCGAAAACCCTTCGGTTTCGCCGGGCTGCGGCGCGAGGTTAAGTACCAAGAGTCGATGCGCCGTCGCACCGGCGATGGCGTCAGCAAGCTCCCGAATCATGAGGTGGGGCAGCACGCTGGTGAACCACGAGCCTGGTCCGAGGGTGATGAGATCCGCGTGGGCAATGGCGTCCAGCGCCTGCGGGCAGGCCGGCACGTTAGGGGGCATAAGTTTTACACTTTGCACCACACCGGGTGTTGACGCGACGGCAACCTGTCCGCGAATTTGTCGAACTGCGGTCGGGTTCTCGTCGAGACCGGTGACGTCGGCGACCAACTCCAATGGCTGGCATGCCATCGGCAGTACCCGACCGTGAGCTCCGAGCATGCGTCCGGCAACGTCTAGCGCCGCCACCGGGTCGCCGAGTACCTCGGCCAATCCGACCAACACGATATTTCCAACGGGGTGCCCTGTGAGCGCGCCCTGGCCGCTGAATCGATGCTGAAAGGTGCGGCCAAGAAGTTCCCCGTCGCCGTTGTCGTCAGCCAACGCCGCGAGTGCCATCCGAAGATCCCCAGGCGGAAGAATGCCGGGCAAATCGCGGCGCAGTCGCCCGGATGAGCCACCGTCATCCGCGACGGTCACCACCGCAGTGATATCGACATCAAGGCGCCGGAGTGCGCGCAGCATGACATATAGGCCGTGACCGCCACCTGCGGTGACGACTCTGAGCCGACGGGGTGTGCGAAACTCTGGCTGAATTTCAGCTTGCGTCAGCAGCTGTACCTCCGACCTGATTTCTGACCGGGACATGTTCGCCCTACTCACGTCCTAGATCACGGTGCACGACAGTCACGCTGCGCCCTTGTCCAGCAAGCTGTCTGCCGATTTCCTCGGCCACTGCAACCGAGCGATGTTTGCCGCCCGTGCAACCCACCGCGAGAGTGACGTAACGTTTGCCCTCACGCTCAAAGCCATCCCCGATGAGATCGAGTAGGTCCACATATCGATCGATGAATTCCCGGGCACCAGGCCGCGCCAACACGTAGTCGGACACCGGATGGTCAGTACCGTTAAGGGGCCGCAATTCTGGAATCCAGTACGGATTGGGTAAGAATCGCATATCTATGACGAGATCCGCGTCGAGCGGCAAACCGTACTTGAAGCCGAAGGACAGGATTGTCATCGACGATGTGGGTTTGACCTGAGGGAATGCGTCAATGATGCGGTCTCGAAGCTCATGCACGGATAGGTCGCTGGTGTCGATCACCAGATCCGCCTCATGGCGCAGCGGGCCAAGCAACGCTCGTTCCGCGGCGAGACCATCAACCAGGCGGCCCTCCCCCTGCAGGGGATGCGACCGACGGTTTGCCTCATAACGTCGAATCAACGCGGCATCACTGGCGTCCAGATATAGCACTCGGGGCCGGTATCCGCGGGCATCGAGCGACTTGACCACGCCCGCAAGGTCGTCGGTAAATACGCGTGCCCGTACATCGAGTACTACCGCAATTCGGTTGACTGCCCCACCCGCTCGCGCGCCGAGGTCAACCATGGTGCCAATCAGCTCGGCGGGAAGGTTGTCGACGACAAACCAGCCCAGGTCTTCCAGACATCGGGCCGCAGTCGTCCGACCGGCGCCAGACAGACCCGAGATCACCACGACCTCGATGCCGGGATGTGCTTCCGGCGCAAGAACGTCGGCGCTATTGTCCGCAGCGGCGTCCGGTCCCACGGTGGGATCAGAGTGCGGGGCGCTTGCGGCATTCACGCCATTGATCCTGCCAGGGCCGGATGGGTGCCCGCTACCGGTCGGAATGCAAAGCCTGCACGATTGTCGTCGCAGTGTGCGGACCAATGCCTGGAACTGCAGCGATGTCATCGGCGCTGGCGTCGCGGATTTTCGCGACCGACCCGAAATGCTCGATAAGTGCCTTTCGGCGGACTGCACCGAGGCCAGGAACAGCATCCAACACGGACACCGTCATACTTTTGGAGCGTTTCGCGCGGTGGAACGTGATCGCGAAGCGGTGTGCCTCATCGCGGAGGCGTTGTAACAAATAGAGCGCTTCGCTGGTGCGGGGGAAAATTACTGGGTCGTCCTGGCCCGGTACCCACACCTCTTCAAGTCGTTTCGCCAGTCCACATACCGTGATAGTCGCGATATTGAGGTCGGCGAGCACTGCGGCGGCAGCATTGACCTGCGGTGCGCCACCATCCACCACCAGCAGCTGCGGCGGATAGGCGAACCTCCGAGGTCGTCCAGTCTCCGGGTCGACGCTGCGTTCCGGCTCGGTGTCAGCGATTGATCCGTCGGAGTGGGTGAATCGGCGTCGCACCACTTCGGCGATGGATGCCACATCGTCACCGGGGTGCTCCTTAATGGTGAAACGCCGGTAGTCGCTGCGTTTGGGCAGCGCGTCTTCAAACACCACGAGGGACGCGGCCACGTTCGTGCCCTGCACATGCGAAATATCAATGCATTCGATTCGTAGCGGGCTGGCGTCCATTCCGAGAGTCGACGCGATTTCATCAAGGGCTGCGGATCGGGACGTGAAGTCGGAGGCGCGACGTAAGCGGTGCTGTCGAAGCGCCTCAGCGGCGTTTGCTTCGACGGTATTCGCTAGCGCGCGCTTGTCGCCGCGGCGCGGGACGCGAAGCGAGACGTTGGCGCCGCGCAGTCCGGACAGCCACTCCGCCATCTGCCGGTGTTGTGTCGGAAGTACCGGTACGAGGATCTCTCTGGGTATAGCGGTAGCGCCGTCGTCCGCGCTCCGGCCGCCGTAAAACTGCAACAGGAAGTTGTTGACTATCACTGGTAGCCGACTCTCGGCGGGTGATTGTTGGGCGACATCAGTGACAGAAACGGCGTTGCTGTCGTCACTGACGCCATCATCGTCATCTTCGACCGGGATCTCGACGATCCATCCACGCTGGCCGCGGATCCGTCCGCCGCGCACGTGGAACACCTGGACCGCTGCCTGCAGCTCGTCCGCTCGGATTCCGACCACATCGGCATCGGTACCGTCAGGCAGCACCACGGACTGCTTTTCCATGGCCTTTCGGACTGCGGAGAGATCGTCACGCAACCGCGCCGCGCGCTCAAATTCGAGCGAACTGGACGCCTCCGCCATTTCCTTTTCCAGTCGGCGAATAAATGGGCGGGTCTTACCGGACATGAAGTCGCAAAAGTCGTTGACGATCTGCCGATGCTGTTCCTCGCTGACCCAGCCCACACACGGCGCCGAACATTTGCCGATGTAGCCGAGCAGACATGGCCGACCGGTTCGCTGGGCACGCCGGAATACGGTCTGCGAACAGGTGCGCGCCGGAAACACCCGGAGCAACAGGTCGAGCGTCTCGCGGATCGCCCAGACATGCGTATACGGGCCGAAGTACTTGACGCCCTTCTTGTGTGGGCCGCGTGTGACCTGCAGTCTTGGGAACTGCTCCCCCACCGTGACAGCCAGTTCCGGATAGGACTTGTCGTCCTTGAACTGCACGTTGAAGCGGGGGTTGTATTGATTGATCCAGGTGAACTCGAGTTGCAAGGCCTCCACCTCGGTGGCGACGACGGTCCACTCGACTGAGCCCGCCGTAGTCACCATTTGAGCCGTGCGCGGGTGCAGGTTTGTGATATCAGCGAAATAGGAGTTCAGACGCTGACGCAGGCTTTTCGCTTTGCCGACGTAGATCACTCGTCCGTCGGGGTCGCGGAACTTGTACACGCCAGGTGACGTCGGAATTGCCCCCGCCGCCGGTCGGTACATCGTCGGATCGGGCACATCTGCAGGGTAGATCAGCCGAGCGTCCGCGCGCAGGGTGCCGTTCGTCACGGGATGTTTCGCACGGCAGTAACTTGGGGTACGGCGTGGGGGACGACAACGAGATGCGACGTAGTGATGACGACGTAGTAATGACGACGTAGTGATGACGACGTGAGGCGCCGTGGTGGGGTCGCTGACGCGACCATCTACCCACAGGCACGGCCTCGCGCGGCCCAAGCCGTTAGGGTGGCGTACTGGGCCACTGCGCTGAAACACCGGCCGAATCATCGGCCGAAGGCGGTCCCGACGATAGGAGTTCGAGTGGAGATTTGGCCAGGGCAGGCATACCCGTTAGGAGCCACGTTCGACGGTTCCGGAACGAACTTCTCGCTGTTCAGTGAGGTTGCCGAGCGCGTCGAGCTGTGTCTGTTCGACGATGCCGGTAGCGAGACTCGGGTCACCGTGCAGGAGATGGACGGTTACGTCTGGCATTGCTATCTGCCCACCGTCCTGCCCGGCCAGCGCTATGGATATCGGGTGCACGGCCCGTACGACCCTGCGCGCGGCCTGCGTTGCAACCCGACGAAGCTGCTGCTGGACCCGTACGCGAAGGCAGTCGACGGCCACCCGGATTGGAATGCATCACTGTTCTCGTACCCGATGGGCTACGCGGATGCGGCGAACGATCCTCATGCGATGGAAACATCAGATTCTGCCGCACATATGTCTAAGGCAGTGGTGATCAATCCCTACTTCGATTGGAGTGGCGAAGCCCGACCGGGGACCTTGTACCGCGACACCGTCATCTATGAGGCGCACGTCAAGGGGATGACAGCGGCCCACCCGGACTTGCCCGAGGATGTCCGAGGCACCTACGCGGGTCTCGCACACCCCGCAATCATCGATCACCTGACGCGGCTGGGCATCACCGCAATCGAACTGATGCCGGTGCACCAGTTCATTAACGACAAGCATTTATTGGACCAGGGACTTTCGAACTACTGGGGTTACAACACTCTCGGGTTTTTCGCGCCGCACCATGAGTATTCAGCATCCGGGTCATTAGGCGGGCAGGTCCAGGAATTCAAATCCATGGTCAAGACGCTGCATAGCGCCGGGATCGAGGTGATATTGGACGTGGTGTACAACCACACCGCCGAAGGGAACCAGCTCGGGTCGACGATGTCGTTCCGCGGTATCGATAACCCCGCCTACTACCGGCTGATGGACGATGATCCGTGCTACTACCGCGACTACACCGGCACCGGGAACTCGCTCAACGTGCGTTCACCGCATGCTCTGCAGCTGCTGATGGATTCATTGCGGTACTGGATCACGGACATGCACGTGGACGGATTCCGTTTCGACCTCGCCGCCACGTTGGCGCGCGAGTTTTATGACGTCGATCGGCTTTCCAGCTTCTTCGAACTCGTGCAGCAGGATCCCACCGTGAGTCAGGTGAAGCTGATTGCCGAGCCGTGGGATGTCGGTCCGGGCGGATACCAGGTTGGCAATTTCCCACCTCGGTGGACGGAGTGGAACGGTAAATACCGAGATACGGTTCGCGACTTCTGGCGCGGCGAACCGGCGACCCTGGGAGAATTCGCCGCCCGGATGACAGGATCCGCGGATCTCTACGAGAATTCTGGGCGCCGACCCGTGGCGTCGATCAACTTCGTCACCGCACATGACGGTTTTACCTTGGCCGATCTCGTCTCGTACAACGACAAGCACAACGAGGCCAACGGTGAGGACGGCCGAGACGGCACGGACGACAACCGATCATGGAATAGCGGGGCGGAAGGCCCCAGCGATGACCCCACTGTGGTGTCGCTGCGAGCCCGGCAGCAGCGCAACTTTCTGACGACGCTGCTGCTCAGTCAGGGCGTGCCGATGATTTCGCACGGCGACGAACTCGGTCGCACACAGGGCGGTAACAACAACACCTATTGCCAGGATTCCGCGCTCACGTGGATCGATTGGGCTAACGCCGACACCAACCTGGTCGAGTTCACGTCGGCCGTGGCTCGGTTGCGGCGGCATCACCCCACGTTCCGGCGGCGGAGGTTTTTTGACGGCCGGCCAGTTTCGCGCGGCGCTGGCGAGCCGCTGCCTGACATTGTCTGGATGACCCCGTCCGGCCAAGTGATGACGGACGCCGACTGGGACGCCGACTTTGGCCGCTCAATTGCCGTCTTCCTCAACGGTCGAGGAATCCCCGGCGCGGACGAACGTGGTCAGTCCGTAGTCGACAATTCGTTCCTGTTGCTGTTCAACGCACATGACGACGAACTGGCATTCTCACTACCGCCGGAGGAATACGGCACGGCCTGGAACACCGTCATAGATACGTCTGGAATCGATGTCGGAGACCAGCGCCACGCACCACTGCAAACCGTGATGGTTGCCGGGCGAGGCACCGTGGTACTACAGGAGACGGCGGCCGACGAACCGATCGACGAGTCCGAAACGCCTCCTGCAGCGGACGTCCCGGAGACGGCCCCGGCAATGCAATCGAACGGCGACGATCAGTGAGTTCCCTGGATCGATAGCGACAGGGATCAATGTCGACTGGATGCTGAACGAGTAGGGCCACGCGTGCGAAGGAGAGAACTGCCTATGACGCAATCCCGGCGAATGTCACCCGACGGAATCTGGGCCCCCGACGCGGTACCTCGATCCACGTACCGCCTGCAGATCACGTCGGCATTCACCCTGCAGGACGCGGCGAGATGGACCGAGTACGTGAGCCTGCTCGGTGCGGACTGGTTGTATTGCTCTCCCCTACTGCAGTCCGAGCCAGGTTCCAATCATGGCTACGACGTCATCGACCATGCCCGCACCGACTCGGCGCGCGGTGGCTCGGGGGGTCTAGCAGCACTCGCCGACTCGGCGCATGCGCGCGGGCTGGGGCTCATGGTCGATATCGTGCCGAACCACGTCGGCATTGCCTCCCCGCTGCTGTCAGTGTGGTGGCGTGATCTGCTCACTTTCGGGCCAGCGTCCCAGTTCGCGTCCGCATTCGATATCGACTGGGCTGCGGGCGGCGGGAAGGTCATTATCCCGATCCTTGGTGACAGCGACAGCGACGATGACACGGCCGGCGACGATGACGGCGAACTGGCGGCTCTGACACTCGGCGACAATGCGCTGCACTACTACGAGCATGACTTTCCGCTGGCGCCCGGAAGCGCGACGTCTGGCGATTCGGCGCAGGCCGTGCACGCCCGACAGCATTACCGACTGGTGAACTTCCGGCTCGCCGACACCGATCTCAACTATCGACGGTTTTTTGCGGTGAACACGCTTGCGGCGATCCGAGTCGAAGAGCTGTCGGTTTTTGATGCCTCACACACCGAGATCCGCCGGTGGATCGAGTCGGGATGGGTGGACGGACTGCGGGTTGATCATCCGGATGGTCTTGCCGACCCGCAGGGATACCTGGATTCGCTGACAACATTGTCCGGCGGCCGTTACACGGTGGTGGAGAAGATCCTCGAGCCAGGCGAAGAGCTGCCGGAGACGTGGGCGTGCGCCGGGACAACGGGCTACGACGCACTGGGTTTGATCGATCGGGTTCTCGTCAACCCCGCGGGGCAGGCGGCACTGGACCGGCTCGATTGTGCTTTGCGCGGTGCGTCGAGTGAACAGTCGGGTTCCGTGTGGGAAGAGATGGCGCACGACACGAAGCGCGCCGTGGCGGACGGCATCCTGAACTCTGAGGTGCGCCGGCTCGCGCGCCTACTTCCCGAGGCCGGCACCGCATCAATGGCGCAGAACGTGGATGCCATCGCGGAGCTGTTGGCAAACTTCGCGGTGTACCGCACATATCTGGCGGACCGCGACCCGGAACTACCTGCGGCGCTGGGTCGCGCCGTCGATCACCGTCCCGACCTGGCCGGCCCGCTCTCGCACATCGCAGCGGCCGCGTCTGACACCGCGACGGAGCTTTCCCTGCGGCTGCAGGAAACGTCCGGCGCTGTGATGGCCAAGGGGGTCGAGGACTGCGCGTTCTACCGTTACCCGCGCCTCACGTCGCTCACCGAAGTTGGCGGCGACCCGTCAATCTTCGCGGTGACGCCGGGCGCCTTCCATACCGAACAGCAAAGGCGCAATGCCGACCTGCAAGATTCGATGACGACTCTGTCCACGCACGACACCAAGCGCGGCGAAGATGTGCGGGCCCGTATCGATGTGCTTGCCGAACTCGCGGATGACTGGGCGTCAGCGGTGACCAGTTGGGTACGCACACTGGGATTCACCGATCCGGTTCTAGCAAATCTGCTATTCCAAACCGCCATGGGCGCCTGGCCAATCGATGCCGGGCGGCTGCACGCGTACGCAGAAAAGGCTGCCCGAGAGGCCGGGAATTCTACCGGCTGGATAGAGCCAAATTCTGCATTTGAGCAAGCGATGCACGCGCTGGTCGATGCCTGCTACGAGGGCGGCGCTGTGCACGCCGACTTGGACGGCTTCGCTCACCGGACTCGGGCGGCGGGATGGTCGAACTCCTTATCTGCCAAGCTGATTCAACTCACTATGCCGGGGGTGCCGGATGTGTACCGCGGTACTGAACTATGGAGTAGCGATCTCGTCGACCCGGACAATCGTCGCCAATTCGATGCGCTCGCCCCCGGCGGGGCCGCCGATATGCTGGCTCGGATAGACGCGGGATGGCTACCACCGGTTGATGAGACTGGCGCGGCGAAACTCCTGGTGACCTCGCGGTCGCTACGGGCACGCCGCGATCGACCGGATGCGTTCACCGGATACGAACCGGTGCAGGCAACCGGCTCCGCGGCACTCCACGTGCTCGC
>JBDTAR010000109.1:0-19649 GCA_039924545.1 Nakamurella sp.
GTCCCGAAGCGTTGTGCTCTTTGTGAATCCACTGCTTGACCTTCCGACAGGAATCAGTGAACCCTCGGGAGCCGATCGCATGGACATGCCCCATGTTCGGCACTGGCGATTGACTCAAAATAGCACCGCACCTTGGAAACCAGCAGCGTCCAACGGTGCCAAACAGAGCCGAAATCCACTGGCGCCGCGACCACTGGCCACTCAGTGTTGGTTGGACGAGTCGTATGCTTCGAACGTGCACGTGAACACATATGGGCGCTGGCCCCTGGTTGCAGCAACAATGCTTGTACCGTCCTGGTCGGCGGCGGTCCGCGGTCGCCGCTGGCTCGCCAAAGATGGACGTTGGGTCGCAGGTCTTGCGCTCCCGATTCTACTCAGTCACCAAACTGAAGAGTGGGTGCGTCCCGGAGGGTTTCTGCCTTTCGCCAATCAGCACCTGCTCGGCAGCGACAGGCCCAATTGGCCACTCACTGAACGCCTCGCGTTTCACATCAACGTCAGCGTCGGCTGGGGTAGCGCTGTCGCTGGCCTACTGCTGTGGAAGAAGACAGCAGTCCCAGCGGCGGCGGTGCTGTGGCTTGAGGCCGGTAACGCCGTCATGCATATTGGGATGGCCGCGCGCGAGCGCCGCTACAACCCAGGCGTCGTCACTGTCTCACTTCTCATGGCCCCGCACGCGATTGCTGGCGCACGCTGGATTGCCCGCTCAGCGCCCTTGTCCCGGCGAAGCCGGGTCGCGACAGCCGCGTTCGGACTCAGCATCGGCGCTCTGCCGCTCGCCATGAAACTTCGCATGCGCGCAGCAAGAGCGACTAACGGCTAGTAATGCACGTTGGCAAGCTCGACGGAGCTTATCGAACTGGCCCCGACGCTTATCGAGCGTCGGGGCCAGCGTCTGTCTAGATCACATTATGAACAGCCGGACGTGGAGCCGCAGCCTTCGCAGACGTAGCAGGCGCCGGACGGCCGCATCTTGGTGCCGCACGTCATGCAGAGCGGGGCGTCAGCCGATTTGCCGGTGACAAGCTCCAGCAGCTCGGTCGACGAACCGACCATGCGAGGCACCGCGTGCGCGCCGCGCTCGTTTGCTGCCCGCTCCGAGGCAACAATGTGCTGTGGCGTGGCGTCGACAGAACTACGCATCTCCTCAAGCCGTTCAGCTAGATCATCGGCATCGTCACCGTTGTCGTCGCTGTCGTTGCGCTTTGCTTCGCCGGATAGCTGAGCGGTGCGCTCCGCTGCGGAGAAGATGCCCAACTCGGCACGCTTGTCAACCGGCAGGTAGTCCAATGCGATACGCCGGAACAGATAATCCATCACCGATGTGGCCAGACGCACGTCCGGGTCGTCCGTCATGCCTGCTGGTTCAAAGCGCAGGTTGGTGAACTTCGATACGTAGCTTTCCAGCGGAATGCCGTACTGCAAACCCACCGACACCGCGATCGAGAACGCATCCATCACACCGGCCAGAGTGGAGCCCTGTTTGCCTAGCTTGATGAATACTTCGCCAAGGCCGTCGTCCGGGTACGAGCCCGTCGTCAGGTAACCCTCGGCGCCACCGACCGTGAACGATACCGTCTGTGACGGGCGCTTCTTTGGCAGTCGACGGCGTACCGGCTTGCCTGGCTGCGCGGCCGTCGCTGACGCAGGTGCCACGTCCACGGCCATCTTCTTGGCCGATAGCGGCTGACCCACCTTGCAGTTGTCGCGGTAGATGGCGAGCGCCTTAATCCCCATCTTCCAGCCCTGCATGTAAATCTCGGCGACATCTTCGAGCGTCGCCGACTCCGACATGTTCACGGTCTTGGAGATCGCGCCGGAGATAAACGGCTGGATGGCAGCCATCATTCGGACATGACCCATCGCTGCGATGGAGCGCTCACCCATGGCGCAGTCGAAGATCTCGTAGTGTTCTGGGCGAAGACTCGGTGCACCAACCACATGGCCGTGCTCGCCGATGAACTCGACGACCGCCTCGACCTGCTCTTCTTGGTAGCCGAGCGCCCGCAGCGCCCGCGGCACGGTCTGGTTGACGATTTGCATCGATCCACCGCCGACCAGCTTCTTGAACTTGACGAGAGCCAAATCCGGCTCCACACCGGTGGTATCGCAATCCATCATGAGGCCGATGGTGCCGGTCGGTGCCAGCACGCTGGCCTGCGCGTTCCGGTATCCGTTCTTCTCGCCGAGCGCGATAGTCTCTGCCCATATCTTGGAAGCGATGCGCAGAATATCGGATTCGGTGCCCGTCGGACGTACGGTGTCGTTGGCCGCGGCGTGCTTACGAATAACGCGCTTGTGCGCCTCCGCGTTACGCGCGTAGCCCTCGTATGGGCCCACGATGCCGGCGAGCTCCGCTGAACGACGATACGCGGTGGCCTGCATCAGGGAGGTGATCGATGCCGCCAATGTGCGGCCACCCTCAGAGTCATAGGCATGCGCGGTCGCCATCAGCAGTGCGCCGAGGTTCGCATACCCGATACCGAGCTGACGGAACTTTCGCGTGGTGTCCCCAATCGACTCCGTCGGGAAGTCCGCGAAGCAGATCGAAATGTCCATCGCCGTGATGACGAACTCGACCGCTCGGGCAAACTTCTCCGATTCGAATGTGCCGTCGTCCGCGAGGAACTTCATTAGGTTCAACGATGCGAGGTTGCAGGAAGAATTGTCCAAGTGCAGGTATTCGCTGCACGGGTTGGACGCGTTGATGCGACCCGACTCGGGGCAAGTGTGCCAGTCGTTGATCGTGTCGTCGTACTGAATGCCAGGGTCAGCGCACTCCCACGCGGCGTGTGTGATCTTGCCAAAAAGCTCACGTGCATCGACGGTCTCGATTACTTCGCCGGTCTTGCGACCCCGAAGACCAAACGAGCCGCCGGCCTCGACCGCGCGCATGAACTCGTCAGAGACCCGCACCGAATTGTTGGCGTTCTGGTACTGCACCGACACAATGTCGGAACCGCCAAGGTCCATATCGAAGCCGGCGTCACGGAGTGCGCGGATCTTGTGCTCCTCTTTCGCCTTCGTCTCAATGAACTCTTCGATATCAGGATGGTCGACGTCAAGAACGACCATCTTCGCGGCGCGCCTGGTGGCGCCACCGGACTTGATTGTTCCGGCAGAAGCATCTGCACCGCGCATGAACGACACAGGTCCGGAAGCGCCGCCGCCGGACGACAGCAGCTCCTTCGAGGAACGAATACGAGACAGGTTCAAGCCAGCGCCCGAGCCGCCCTTGAAAATCAGGCCCTCTTCGCGATACCAGTTGAGGATCGAGTCCATCGTGTCGTCGACGGACAGGATGAAGCATGCCGAGACCTGCTGAGGGGAGGCCGTTCCCACGTTGAACCACACTGGCGAGTTGAACGCGAAGATCTGGTGCAACACCATGTAGGTCAGTTCGTCGGCGAATATCCCTGCGTCCTGATCAGTGGCGAAGTAGCCATTCTCGACACCAGAGCCCACGTACTTCTCAACGACACGATCAATGAGCTGCCGCAGGCTTGACTCGCGAACGGGCGTGCCGACCGCGCCGCGGAAGTATTTGCTGGTGACGATGTTGGTAGCGTTCACGGACCAGAAGTCCGGGAATTCGACGCCACGCTGCTCGAAGTTGATCGAGCCGTCCCGCCAGTTTTTCATCACGACATCGCGGCGCTCCCACGTGACCTCGTCGTACGGGTGCACACCGTCGGTGGTGAAAAGGCGTTCCATGCGCAGGCCTCCGCCGCTCTTGCCAGCCGAACCCCTTCCATTCGCAGTTACTTTGCCCTTCGACGACGGCGCGTCCGCGCCGACGATTTCAGTCATGATGCAAGGCCCTTCTCTCGTGATATCCGCGACCATGAGCCGCTGAAAATTGCTGGGATTACTGATGCTGATCGGCAAGTTCAATGCCGTGTGGGGCAGGATGATCCGCCCGAAGCGCCACGATTTCCTCGAGAAAATCGTCTGCGCTGGAAAACGATCGATATACGGATGCGAAGCGCAGGTACGCAACCTCGTCCAGATCCCGCAGCGGCCCGAGGATAGCGAGCCCGACCTCCTGGCTCGGAATTTCCGCCGAGCCTGCCGCGCGAAGGGAATCCTCAACCCGTTGAGCCAGCAGCGCTAGCGCGTCCTCATTCATGGGTCGCCCTTGGCAGGCCCTACGGACGCCACCCATTACCTTGTCTCGGCTAAAAGGTTCGACGACACCGCTGCGCTTGGCGACCAGCAACACGGAGGACTCGACTGTGGTGAAGCGGCGTGAGCACGACGTGCAGGACCGACGGCGGCGAATCGTCCGGCCGTCGTCGGCTTCACGCGAATCAACGACGCGAGAGTCCGTATGCCTGCAGTATGGGCACCGCATAACACAACACCGTCCTCTCGCTACCCGTACTCGCTACCCGAAACAGCTACAGCCCGGACGTTGCGGCCGTGGGCATCCACCAAATGTGAATGGATTTGTGCACAAACGGTGCATAACCCATGCGCTGCTGGGGATAACCCTACTTCCGGTCTACCACAATCTGTAGATAACTCACACCCATGTAAGCACTAGATGTAGGGGTTACGGTAGAGCCTTGCGGCAGCGAACGCAAACACATACGGCGTGTCGCGTCGACGTCCGTGGGCCTATCTCGTGGACTCGATAGGGATGGACAGCGTCATACCCGGGACGATGTGCAGATCCGTCGAACCATTCGCCACACCGATGAGCTCAGCAGCTCGCGCAGGGTCCATATTCGGCATCTCTTGCAGGGCAATCGACAACATCGTGTCACCCGATTGGACGACTATGTCGCGTGACTGTGGTGCCGAGGACCCGAACGACGCGAAGCCGACGACCAGGACAGCTGCGGCCACGACTGTCGTCATACATAAGCGTTCCCAGCGCCCCATGCGGTAGGAGCGTCCAAGCGCCACTCGGGGACACTCGACAGGCCCGCCAGTTCGCGGGGCTAGGGCCGACACCGAACGCGGCGTGAGGGCCTGCAGCGAGAGCTCCATCTCGCGAAGTGGCACCGCGACCAGGGGCCTCTCGGTTGCCGCGCGATCGCTGAATGTCGGGGCGCCACAGTGCTGACGACGCTGCGGATCTCGAACTGCCGTAGCCAGTGCTGAAGTACCTGCCATGACCCACCGCCCTTTACTCGACACGGCCCGCTTCCGGGCCTTGGACATTCGGTAGCGGTATGCTCCTGCCGAACGAGCGTTCTATCGAACTGCTGACCGAGTTGTATACGAGAGGTCCGACAATGTTAGTTTCGAAGCCCGACCCGACGCATCACTCGTACACTCAATACGAACGTCCGTTCGATAGTACATCTGTTTGAATTCTGACACAATGGAACCCAGCGCGACCGACACACCCCCCACAGACAGGCGGAGACACCATGGCCGAATCTGATAACCGGCATACTGCCCACGGATCCGCCCCCTTCCCGGAGACGGATCTTGCGGGCAATGCACTGACAGTGCGGCAGCGGAAAGTGCTACAGGTGATCCGAGAGTCGATCGCCACTCGCGGATATCCGCCGAGTGTCCGCGAGATCGGTGAAAAGGTAGGACTCAAGTCGCCGTCTTCGGTGGCGTACCAGTTGGATGCGCTGCAACGAAAGGGATTGCTGCGCAAGGATCCGAACCGTCCGCGCGCGGTGGATATTCGCACTGCAGAAGACGTCGCCGAGGACTCCATGCATGCGGCGCTGCCGCAGCCGGCCTACGTGCCCATGGTGGGACGGATCGCAGCCGGCGGACCGATCCTGGCCGAGCAAGCCATCGAAGATGTGTATCCATTGCCGCGCGAGATCGTCGGCGAAGGCACGATATTCCTCTTGCACGTGGTCGGCGATTCTATGATCGACGCCGCGATCACCGACGGCGACTGGGTCGCGGTGCGACAGCAGCCCAATGCGGAGAACGGTGAGATTGTCGCAGCGATGATCGACGGGGAAGCAACGGTGAAGACCCTGCGTCGCAAGGATGGTCATCAGTGGTTGATCCCTCATAACGTCGCTTACGATCCAATTCCGGGCGACGAAGCCACAATCCTAGGCAAGATCGTCGCGGTGATCCGAAAGATCTAAGCGCGGCCACTCGAGCGATCGCATAGTCAGAGATCACGGCCACGGGTTGTAGATGTGCACGTAGGGCAGCGCAGGTTTGCACAAACGACAGATAGGGCCCTGCGGGAAGATTCTCGCAGGGCCCTATCTATCGGTTCGAGGGTTGTGACCTACTGCTGCTGTTCCGTGACCGGCACGCCGTTAATGACCGGCACGCCGTTGATGACCGGAACAGTTACCGGCACAGTCACCGGCGCTGCAACTGGAGGCGCCACGGGCGGTGCCACGGGTACAACCGGTGCGGTCGCGAGCTGCGCAGTCGGCGTCGCAACGGCGGCCGAAGCGTCCGTCTCGGACGGGGCCGCGGGCTGATTGCTTTCCTCGTGCATCGCGGCGACTTCAGATTTCAGGATTCGGAGCGATCTGCCGACGCCGCGTGCGGCGTCCGGAAGTTTCTTCGCGCCGAAGATAAGGATGAAGGCCGCGCCGATAATCAGCCAGTGCCACCAAGAAAGCGAGCCCATTATTACCTCCTCGTTCACCGCCGCGCTGCGCCCAGTGTGCAACGCCCAGTGAATCGGAATGTGTGCCCCTTCACCATACCGAAACTTCAACCCTTAGAAAGACGGGCGCGCGCAGGTTGTCACGGAACCGTCACCGACGCTCGGGCGCCGAACAATCCGTGGTGCTCATCAGCGGCCGGAAGACGCGCATCAATGAACGGCAGGGACCGTATAGCGGCGCAGCGCGCCCGCCAGGTCGGCCCGTACACGCGCAGATATCCGGGTGCCATCCGGAGTGTGCTGCTCATCTAGGACGGTTCCCTCAGAATGCACCCGCGCCACCAGCGACCCGGCCGTGTACGGGAGTAGCACGTCGACCAACACGTCGGGTTCCGGCAGCAATTCGGTGATCCGCTCGGTGAGCGTGGACAGCCCTTCGCCCGTGACCGTCGATACCAGGACAGCTCCCGGCAGCAGCGTACGCAGCTCGGCAAGCGCGGTCGGGTCGGCTATGTCGACCTTGTTCACCACGATGAGTTCTGGCACTTTACCGGCGTCGATGCCGGCGAGAACTTCACGCACGGCAGCGATCTGATCCATCGGATGCGGGTCCGCGCCGTCGACTACGTGCACAATCAGGTCGGCGTCGGCGACTTCTTCGAGCGTGGATCGAAATGCGTCAATTAATTGATGCGGCAAATGCCGAACGAAGCCCACCGTGTCGGTGAGCGTGAAGACCCGCCCATCTACGGTTTGGGTACGCCGCGTCGTCGGATCCAGCGTTGCAAACAGCGAGTTGTCCACCAGGACGCCTGCGCCCGTCAGTCGGTTGAGCAGAGACGATTTACCAGCATTCGTGTAACCAGCGATGGCCACCGCCGGTATGCGGTTACTGAGTCGCGCCGCTCGTTTCGTGTCCCGTACCTGCAGCATTCCGACGAGCTCGGTCTTGAGTTGCGAAATCCTTTTGCCGATGCGGCGCTTGTCGATCTCGAGCTTCGTTTCGCCCGGGCCGCGCGAGCCGATGCCTTCACCACCGGCGACGCGGCCGCCACGCTGACGCGATAGCGCCACGCCCCAGCCGCGCAGTCGCGGCAGGAAATATTTCAGTTGAGCAAGTTCGACTTGCGCCTTACCTTCACGAGAGCGCGCGTGCTGGGCGAAGATGTCGAGAATCAACGCGGTGCGGTCGACAACTTTGACCTTGAGTCGCTCTTCCAAGTTGCGCAGTTGACCGGCAGACAGTTCGCCATCACATACGACGGTGTCCGCGCCGGTCGCCTGGACGATGTCCCCGATCTCGACGACTTTGCCCGAGCCCACGTAGGTGGCCGCGTCAGGATGCGCCCGGCGCTGCACCAGAGTGTCTAGAACCACGGACCCAGCCGTTTCGGCGAGCGCCCGGAGTTCATCCATCGAGGCCCGAGCGTTGGCTGCATCCGCAGCCTCACCGGATCGACCGGTCCACACCCCCACCAGGATGACCCGCTCCAACTGCAGGTCGCGGTATTCGACCTCAGTGATGTCCTGCAACTGCGTAGACAGCCCCACGCCACGGCTCAGTGCCGCGCGGTCGGCCAGGTCTCGCTCGCCGGTGGTGGACGCTTCGTCCCAACGGCGTTGTTCCTCTGCGACGACGCTGTGCGCGGCAGAATCGTCCGCGTGCGCCTCGGTGTGAGCATCGTCGTGCGCGTGATGGTGCACCTCGTTGAGAGGAGCCTCGGCTTCATCCAAATGGTTTGTCATGTGGTATCTAGCCTGCCACGTTTCCTGCGAAAAGGAATCCTGGCTCAGTATTTCGCCGTAGTACAGCGCAGGCGCGGCGCTATTTCAGCCCCGGCAAACTCGCCGTATCGATAGTCCCGCTGGCCACCAGCGCCGCCGGCCCGATCAACGTGGCTTGCGCGCCATGCGGATGGTGTGCGATGCCGACTCGGACGGAGCCACCAAGCACATCGACGGTGACTCGCCCTTTGTCACGACCCTCGCTCACGAGATACGCCGCAGCTGCGGCCACCGTGCCCGTTCCACAGGATCGGGTCTCCCCTACGCCTCGCTCGTGTACTCGCATCCGCACATGGTCGGTGTCCACCACCTCGATCACCTCGACGTTCGCGCCGTTGGGGAACAGTGCACTGTCCACCCGGGGCGGCGCAGTCAGATCGAAGTCTGAGATATCGGTAGCGACCAGGCAAGCGAGGTGCGGATTCCCGACGTCGACCGTCAGCCCGGGAACATCGTCATACGTACCGATCGCGGCGGAAGAGGTGACGCCCCACTTCACCGGACCCATGCCGATGGCGACGTGGCCAATAGTGCCAAGTTCCGCCCAACGCGGCCCGCCTCGGGTTTCGAAATCAATGTGGCCGGGGGTCGTCCAACCAGCCTCCACGAGATACCGTGCGAAGACGCGCGCTCCGTTGCCGCACATTTCCGCAATCGAACCGTCGGCGTTGTAGTAATCCATGAAGAATCCGGTGACGCCCACCCGGACCACCCGTATGACGCCATCCGCGCCCAGGCCTGCGTGTCTATCACAGAGCGCCCGCACCAATTCCGGCGTGAGGTCTAGTCGATCGTCGGGATCGGGCAGCAGCACGAAGTCGTTCTCCGTGCCGTGTCCCTTCACGAACTCCAGTTGCTGAGCGGTAGCGGTCTGCGATGTCACGGTTTTCAGCCTACGGACTGGGCTGAAACCACGTGCAGGCACCGGTCCATTAGATCCGGCAAAGCCGCATCGATCCAGGTCAGTCTGTGATCTCGGCGAAACCAGGACCGTTGTCTGCGCACAAATCGTCGGGTCGCAATGATGGTGTCGGCGACCGCCGCCTGCTCAGCTGATACCCCGTCTAGTACTCCGAGAAGTTGCCGATAGCCCAAAGCTCGCCACGCCGTGAAGCCTTCACGCAGTCCGCGCGGAACAAGCGCACGGACCTCGTCCATCAGCCCACGCGCCATCATCGCGTGCACCCGCTCAGCCAGTCGCGGATCGAGTTGGACGGTATCTCGATCCAGGCAGATGAGGGCCGCGTCGTACCGTGGTTCGCCAGGGACGGGGAACGTCGCCGTGAACGGTTCGCCGGTTACCTCGATCACCTCAAGAGCGCGAACAATGCGTCGGCTGTTGCGCCGCTCGATGACATCTGCCGCTGCTGGATCACGTTCGGATAGCCGCGCCCACAGTACGTCAGCTCCTTTTTCGGCGAGTTCGACTTCGAGCCGAGCGCGGACCGCGCTATCGGTCGCGGGGAAAGCGATGTCGTCGATAACCGCCTGCATATATAGGCCTGATCCGCCCACCAAAATCGGAGTGCGAGCACGCTCCAGGATTTCCTCGATTGCCGCGCGCGCGTCACGTTGGTAGGCCGCGACGCTGGCCTTGTCCGTCACGTCTAGTACGTCGAGCAGGTGGTGGGGCACGCCACGGCGCTCGGCTTGCGTCAACTTCGCCGTGCCGATATCCATTCCGCGATATAGCTGCATGGAGTCGGCGTTCACGACTTCACCGTCCAGGCGTTCGGCCAAGTCCAACGCGAGATCAGATTTCCCGGTCCCGGTGGGGCCGCAAACCACTACCAACCGATTGATCGCCGCACCCAGGTTCACCACGCCCTGAGGGTAGTAGGTGCCCGGTAACCGGGCGTATACCCGGGCGACGCGCCGAGCGAAACTGGGGCCAACGGTCGCATCGGCGGACCGGAGCAGGCACACTATGGAATGGTCGAGCAGAAAAAGCAGGCCGGAAGACACGACAGGGGGCGCGAATTGCGCCCCGGGGACCAACCATCCCCTCGCCGAATAGGGAAAGGCCACCGCGACCATGTCCGAGGAGAACACCACACCGGCGCCCGAGACATCCGGACAGGCACCGGCCGAACCAACGGCCTCAGCTGTCACACCGCGTGTCACCCCACTAGTCGCACCGCAGGTTATGCCGCGGACCACCCCACCAGTGACACCGCACGTCACACCACCGGTGGACGCAGCAACAGCAGCCGTGCCAGCCGTGCCCGCGGTTGCCGTACCTGTTGCGCCTCCAGCGGTCCAGGCCCCCGTGGTCACCGCGCCGGACGCCGCCGCGGAGACAGCAGCACCGGCCGCGTCCCCGGCCGAACAGCCCGCAACACCGGCCGCACCCTCGAGCGCGTCAGCGCACGTGCCTGCGAAGCCAGGAATGCCCGGTCGGCGGCCTGGTCCGGCGGCAGTCGTAGCGGCACCCGCTACTTCGCCTGCTGCGGCCGACATCCTTGTCGCGCCATCCGTCATACCTGTTGACCCGCATCAGTGGGGTCGAATCGAAGCCGACGGCGCCGTCTTTCTCAAGACTCAGTCCGGGGAGCGGAAGATCGCGGACTGGCAAGCGGGTGATGCCGAATCCGGTTTAGCGCATTTCGGACGTCGTTTCGACGACTTCTCCACCGAGATTGCCCTACTCGAGGCCCGGTTGGCTAACGGTAGCGGCGACGCGAAGACGACTAAATCTCAGGCCGTATCGCTGAAGGAATCGATCGATACGCTCGCCGCGCTAGGCGATTTCAACGCCGCAGCAAGCCGACTGGACGCTGTAATCAAAGACGCGGACGTCGCCATCGGCGCGGCTTCGGCAGCACGAGCCGCGGCCCGGGCGAGCGCGGTCGCAGCGAAAGAGGCACTCTGCGCCGAATCAGAGTTGCTCGCTACGTCCACCCAGTGGAAGCAGTCCGGTGACCGGTTGAAGGCGATCGTTGCCGAGTGGCGGGCAATCCGCGGCATTGATCGCAAGACCGATGACACGCTGTGGAAGCGGTTCTCCCGCGCCCGCGACTCGTTTACCCGCGCCCGCGGCTCGCATTTCGCGGAGTTGGACAAGCTGCGGCTCGCCGCGCAAGACGAGAAGGAAAAGCTCATCAAGAAGGCGGAGGCACTGTCGACATCGCGCGAATGGCGCGACACGGCGGTGGCCTACCGCGATCTCATGAACGAGTGGAAGGCTGCCGGTCGCGCGCCTCGCGATGTCGAGGACAAGCTGTGGGATCGTTTCCGCGCGGCGCAAGAGGGGTTCTTTGCTCGCCGCAATGAGGTGATGGCGGAGCGCGATTCAGAGTTCGAAGCGAATGCGGAAGCGAAACAAAAGCTTCTCGTCGAGGTGGAGCAGATCGACGTCACCTCTGGTCTGGAGGAAGCCAAGCGGAAGCTGCGTTCGGTCCAAGAGCGCTGGGAAGCCGCCGGAAAGGTACCGCGCGAACAGATGCAGGATCTCGACGGTCGACTTCGCCGAGTCGAAGATCAGGTACGCCAAGCGTCCGAAGCGGAATGGAAGCGATCAGATCCGGAGGCCCTCGCGAGAGTCGAGCAGTTCCGAGTCAAGGTCGACCATTTCCGCGCCCAAGCTACGAAGGCCCGCGCCGCTGGCAACGAACGCAAGGCCACCGAAGCGGAGCAGCAGGCCGCCACGTGGGAAGAATGGCTGAAAACGGCGCAAAACGCCGTCGAGGGCTAGTCCCGCATAGTCACGAACGCAGAATCACGTACACCTGACCCGGTCAAACCGGGGTCACCCCGTGCCGACGCCGCGAGAAGGTACGGTCCTTGCTGCGGGCGGCGGCCAATCGCCGGACAAGGTCGGCGCGAAGGTCCTCCGGCTCGACGATGGAGTCGATCACCAGCTCTGAGGCCAACCGAACGATATCGATGTCCGCTTCGTATTCCGCGCGGAGCCTGGTGACCGTTTCAGCGCGAACATCGTCATCGGCAATGGCCGCTAGCTTCTTCGCGTAGACCGCGTTGACGGCCGCCTCGGCTCCCATGACGGCGATCTTGGCGGTCGGCAGGGCAATGGTGGCATCAGGATCAAAACCGGGACCGGACATCGCATACAGCCCGGCGCCGTAGGCCTTGCGCACCACGACACAGAACTTCGGCACGGTGGCCTCCGACACGGCGGTGATCATCTTCGCTCCGTGCCGGATGATGCCTTGCCGCTCTACTGCGGTGCCGACCATAAAGCCCGGAACGTCCGACAGGAACACCAGCGGGATGTTGAATGCATCGCACAGTTGGATGAAGTGGGTGGCCTTGTCGGCCGAATCGACAAACAGCACTCCCCCGCGGAACTGCGAATTGTTGCCGACGAATCCGACAACCTCACCCTTCAAGCGGCCCAGCGCCACAGTGAGCTCGCGGGCCCAGCCCGGGTGGATCTCGAAAATCGATTCATCGTCCGCGAGCGCTTTGATGTAGCGCCGCATGTCGAATGCCCGCCGCTCCGATTCCGGAACTAGCGCGCGGAGGTCACCCGCGCCCGGTCCCACCTCATCGATCACCGGCGGTTGCTGCTGATAATTGCCAGGTAAGTACGACAAGTATCGTGCGACGGCCTCGAGCGCCTGCTCCTCGGTTTTCACTAGCAAATGCCCCACCCCCGAGACGGTGGTGTGCATCTTCGCCCCGCCCATTTCCTCGAGCGTGGTTTTCTCCCCAGTCACCATCTCGACCATGCGGTCCGAGCCGAGGTACATCGACGCATTGCCGTCAACCATGATCACAATGTCGCAGAACGCCGGAATGTAGGCGCCGCCCGCCGCAGACGGCCCGAACAGTGCACACACCTGCGGAATCGAGCCGGAGGCACGTACCTGGGTGTGAAATATCTTGCCGGCGCCTCTCCTGCCCGGAAACAGTTGCACCTGGTCGGTGATCCGGGCGCCCGCCGAATCCACCAGATAGATCATCGGAACGCCCGTGGCATAGGCCTTTTCGATGATGCGGATGATTTTTTCTACCGTCCGCGCACCCCATGAACCCGCCTTGACCGTCGAGTCGTTCGCCATCAGTGCGATCGGCCGTCCGCCCAATAGTGCGGTTCCGGTCACGACACCGTCCGCCGGAAGTCCGTCCGCCTGAGCGTTAGCGAACTGCCCGTCCTCGACAAACGAATCCGCATCGACAAGTAGCGCAATCCGCTCGCGTGCAAAGAGTTTGCCCTTCGCCGCGTTCGCGGCATGGTATTTGTCCGCGCCGCCAGCCTGAATTCGCTCTCGGAGCTGTTCGACCATCGCACTATTGGCGCCGTCGCTAGCAGGAAGACCGTCCGCTTTCGCGTCCGCAGGATCAGATATGACGGTGTTCGCGTCAGTGTTCGTCATGATGTTAACCGTAGTTCACTTTCGCTGGCATGGGCAGAGTTTTCGCTGCATCCGAAGGCCTCGTCTTCGCCGAAAGCGGGCAACCCTGCTTGTATTCTCGCATTGCGCTTCCGCAGACTGATCGAATCGGACGATTCCATCAGAAGGTCGCGACAGTGCTCAGTAAGCTGTTAGGCAGATGAGGCGCGGGCCGACCTGTCTGGTCAGCCACTGCACAACGACCCTAAGCCCTACCCCACGAAGGAGAAAGTATGCCCCGCACTGGATTCGTTAGTAAGAATGCCCCCACCCCGGCCGGCCCTTACTCGCACGCCATTGTCGCCGGCGGTTTCGTATACACGGCCGGTCTGAGCCCGCACGATCCGGCAACCGACGAGGTGGTCGGCGACACCATCGAGGAGCAGACCGCTCAGGTGATGCGCAATCTGCTCGCCGTCCTAGCAGAGCGTGGTCTAAATGCCTCGCACCTCGTCAAGTCGACGGTGCACTTGCAGCACCTGGAGCGCGATTTCGCTGGCTTCAACGAGACGTATAAAACGTTCCTCGTCGAACCGTATCCGGTGCGCACCACGGTCGGCTCCACCCTGGCAAACATCTTGGTCGAGATCGACGTCGTCGCCGTCTGCGAATAGGCGCAGCGCGGCAGGCTGTTTGCTGTCGAGTGGCAGCCGTGCCGGGCATTCCAGGCGGAATCACCCTGCACAGCTGCCACTCGACATCATTAAGCGTTAAAAGGGCCGCACTACGGATGCGACAGGGCCCGCACCACGGCCGACGGGCTAGGCCGACCGAGCAACCCCGCTACCCAGACGCTGGTAGCCACCAGCGCGTCTAAATCGACGCCATGCTCAATACCGAGGCCCTCAAGCGCCCACACCAAATCCTCGGTCGCGAGATTTCCGGTCGCCGACTTTGCGTAGGGACAGCCGCCGAGCCCGCCAGCGGAGGTATCCACCATCGAGATGCCGGACCGCATCGCAGCCAAAGTATTGGCCAATGCTTGCCCGTACGTGTCGTGGAAATGCACGCCCATCGTCGCTACCTCGACGCCCGAGTCCGCAAACGCGGCTAGCAGCGCGGTCACTTGGCCGCTTGTCGCCACTCCGATCGTGTCCCCCAGACACAATTCCTGGCAGCCGAGATCCAGCAGTCGCCTGCCGGCGCGAACGACGTCATCGATAGAAACACGGCCCTCCCACGGGTCGCCGAAACACATCGACAAATATCCGCGGACGCGAATGCCACGGGCGAGCGCCTCGGTGACGACCGGGGCGAACATGTCGAATTGCGTCTCGAGGGTGCTGTGCAGATTCTTCTGCGCGAACGTTTCGGTCGCCGAGCCGAAAACCGCAATATCGTCGGCGCCAGCGGCCAAGGCTCGCTCGAAACCAACCATGTTGGGGACAAGGACGGGATATCGCACGCCTGGGCGTCTGACGATGGACCGATAGACCTCATTCGCGTCGGCAAGCCGCGGGATCCATTCCGGCGCAACGAAACTGGTCGATTCGATGACGGTAAGCCCGGCCGCGCCGAGCCTGTCGATAAACTCGATCTTTGCGCTCGTCATCACCGGCGTCTTCTCGTTCTGTAGGCCGTCACGCGGCCCTACCTCGACGATCTGCACACGCTCAGGTAGACCGTCGGCCCGAACCACATCTGGAAGCTCCCTCACGGCCGCGGCGCCACCACGGTGTCGCCAGTGTCCGGATCCGCGGCCCGGCCGCGGTCGTCGGAGATCAACTGGTTCAGGGTGCTCTGAATCTTGGTGAGCTCCGCCACGTTCGAGAATTCGAGCGGTTCGTCGGCAGCAGAATCCACGATCAGCGTGCCGTAACCGAAGATCCGTCCCCAAAACGTCACAACAGTTTCGATGTTTTGCACGCGGACCAGCGGAATCTGATGCTGGCGGCGGTGCAGGATGCCGGTACGGAAGAACACGTGCGCGGTGGTGAGCACGAAATGTTCGGTTTGCCATCGCAGGAACGGAGCCAGCCAGAGATAGGCCAGCAGCAACACAGCGACGACGGAGACGGCGACGTACCACCACACGTGCGTCGTATAGCCAGAATTATCCCATTTGCCGATCCACACCATCATGAACGCGGCCGCAGCCACGACGACCAGGAGGAACAGCGTCGGGATGATCAGCACCTTCCAGTGCGGATGCTTGTGGACCACCACGCGCTCACCGCGGGACATCAACGCGTCGGGAAAAGCCATGGTGTCTCCTCGAGTGTGAGCGCGACGAAATCGCGCTAGTTAACCGCCGTTAGCGTGTCACTACGCTACCCCGGGAGACCGCCGGACGGGTAGGCCCATGGCGGCGCAGCTGCGGTGGTGCCCGGCAGTGCTATACGACCGCAATGCCGTGCAGGATGAATGAAGTGGCAGCCTCGATCTCGTTTTCCAGCGCGTCGCCCTCGAGTCCGGTGGTGAACCGTGCAGTGGTGACGGCGGAGATCAGCGGGACGGACGCGGTGATGTCCTGCTGCGCGATCGCGCCAGTATCCATGGCGCGCTGCATGATGTCGCGAAGAATCTGCATCATGGGTGCCACATGGTCCCGAATTGCCTTCCGGCCGTCTGCTGACAACGCAGTACCGATCCCGGCGAGCCGCGTGTGGTGCGTGGCGAGTTCCAACATTTGCATGCGCAGAAAAACTGTCAGTTGTCCGACGGGATCGTCCTCGGTATCGAGCGCTGCTTTCAGTCTGGTGAGGTATTGCTCGGTCTCTTCGACGGCCCAGCCGAGCAGCACCGATTCCTTGTCCGGGAAATGGTTGTAGACGGCGGTTCGGCCCACGCCCGCCTCTGCGGCCACGTCTGCGAGTGTGATGGCGTCGTAACCGCGCACCACGATCAGGTGTTTTATCGCTTCAAACAAGCGAATTCGCACCTGGTCCCGATGGTCGGCCAGCGTATCTCCGATAATCTTTGGCACGTTCGCATTGTTGCACTCCGAGGATGCGTCTTAGTCCAGCGGCGCGCCACGTACCGTAGTAAGCGATGAGCCTGCACCGTCGGTCGACCGCGCCGATCCCCCAAATTACGTCATACCCGCCTCGGCGACGCCTGCTAGGTATGACGCTGTTTTCGGTGTTCGCCCTCGCCGTCACCAGTTGCGCAACGTTCGCAGACTCGGGCCCGTCGTTCTCGGGATCACCGACACTCACCCCGAATGTGGCCACCGTGATCCCACCCGATGGCATGGGCGCTGGCGCAGCTGCCGAGCCCGGCCCACCCAACAGCGGCGCAGCTCCCTCGTCGACCGCCTCAGGTGCCCCAGCGGACCCCTGCGTACCGCCGGAGCTACCAGTGGTGGCGGTGTGTCTCGATTCGCCGTGGGGGCTCGCTCCGCTACCAAGCGGAGACAGCGCACTCGTCGGTGAACGTACTTCAGGCCGCATCCTGACGGTGCAGGCAAACGAGCCGCCGCAAGTGGTAGCGACGATCAACGGCCTGGACGCGTCTCACGGCGGTGGCCTCCTGGGGCTCGCGCTGTCTCCCTACTACGGGGAGGACGGGCTGATCTACGCGTACGTCACGACGCCGACCGACGCCCGGGTGCTGCGCCTGGCCCTGGGACAGCAGCCGAAGCCGATCGTCACGGGCCTGCCCGTCGGGAGTGCCGCGGTCGGCGGTGACTTGTTCTTCGACGCGGACGGGCTGCTGTACATCACGGCGCCTGGCCCAGCGAAAAGCAGCACTTCGAAAAGCAGCACTGTGGAAGGCGGCACCACAAAAAGCACTCGGGCGAGCAGTTCAACGAAGTCACCCCGATCCCAATCCAGCAGCACACCGCCTAGCTCGTCGACTTCCAGCGGGGCGCCGCGCGGTTCGGCTGCGTCTGCAGTGGTGCTGCGCGTCGACTCCTTCGGCCTCGCTGCGAAGGCGAACTCATCGCACACCGCAGTCTTCGCGGACGGGTTCACGGATCCCACCGGAATGTGTCTGCTGCCGGGCGGTGGCGTGGGCGTGCTGGATCACCGGACTACCGGCGACGTACTCATCGCAATCAAGGACGGCGGCAGCTACCGCACGCTGTCCTCCGGTGATTCTGTGTGGACTTACAGCCCGGGCGACGGCGGCGCTACCGACTGCGCGATTGCTGGCGGCGCGCTGATCGCCCCGGCGCGGAGCAAGCCGCATGCGACGACGATCCAACTGCGGCCCGGCGGTGGCTTCACCGGGGCGCCAGAGGAGATTCTCGATGGTGACTACGGGCTGCTGCGCACCGCAGTGCCCGGCCCTGGAGATCTGGTCTGGCTGACTACTGCCAACAAGCAAGCCGGCGCCTCAGCGGGCGGCCCGGCGAAGGGTTCCGCATCGTCTGACGACCGAGTGATCGCGCTACCGCCGAGTAGTGCTGGCGACGGGGGTGGCGTCGACTAAATCCAGCGTCGACTATCTGCTGGACTTCGTGGATACCGGGTTGGCAGCCACCGTGCGCGTCGCCACCGAGCGGACAAGGTCAACAATCTGATCCGCAGTGAGCCCGGCCGCAGCAGCCCGCATCACCAGACGCACTGCAGCGGCTTGCACGTCCGCTGGCGCGGCGCTGTCGGTGTCGGCCGTGACGACCGTGCCGAAACGCCGACGGCTGGAAATCACGCCCTCGCGGGACAGTTCGCCATACGCTCGTATGACGGTGTTCACCGCGATGCCAAGGTCGGACGCTAGCGCGCGGGCCGTGGGTAGGCGCTCGCCGCCCTCGAGCTGGCCGCTGGCGATCGCCCCTGCGATCTGGGATCTGACTTGCTCATAGACAGGCACCGCCGCAGCAGGGTCGATCACAACACCGACGCTCATATCGATGCTCGCCTTCTAACGCCATTGTCCCGAATGATTGATTGATCAGACTATAGCGGTTATCCGCACACTACGAGGCCCCTTCCGCCTTCCCCTCCACCTCTCCACTCCCGACTTCACACATGGTTTTGCCACTTCACACGTGCTGCAGCGTGTATGAAGTGGCAAAACCATGTGTGAAGTCGGGTCATCGGATGTATTGATACAACACGACAAGGACACATTCGCGCTACGACAGCTACGGCAACGCGCGCATACGCCTGTGGCCCGCCCAGACGGGGCGGGCCACAGTTCGATTTGCTCGGCAGCGAAGCGGCTTTCGGAGCTAGCCTTCAACACCCAGCGTCTTTAATGTCAGCTCGCGCACCCTGCCAGCGTCGGCCTGCCCCCGCGTCGCCCTCATCACGGCACCCACGACCGCACCGATGGCCTGAAGCTTGCCGGAGCGGATCGTGTCGGCCACGTCGGGCTGCGCCGCTAGCGCATCGTCAATAGCCTTCTGCAGTGACACATCATCGGACACCACCGCAAGGCCTCGCGCGGCCACAATGTCGGCTGGCTCCCCCTCGCCGGCCAGCACCCCGTCCACCACCTGGCGAGCCAATTTCGTGGTGAGCTTGCCGTCTGCCACCAGCGCAATAACGGCCGCCACCTGGGCCGGAGTGATCGCCAGTTCCTCGAGCTCCACGCCGGTGGCATTAGCCTCCTGCGACAGGTAGCTCATCCACCAGGACCGCGCGTCACCCGCGCCAGCGCCAGCGTCGACGGTCGCGGTCACCAGCGCCATTCCGCCGGCCGCGACGAGGTCGCGCATCTCCAGGTCGGTGAAAGCCCACTCCGTCTGTAGCCGATCGCGCCGCACCCACGGCAACTCCGGCAATGATGCACGGATCTCCTCGACCCATTCGGCCGACGGCGCGACCGGAACAAGATCCGGTTCTGGGAAGTAGCGGTAGTCCTCGGCGGTCTCCTTGGCGCGGCCCGACGACGTGGTTCCAGTGAGCTCGTCGAAGTGGCGGGTCTCCTGACGGATTACACCACCAGCCTGGAGCACCGAAGCCTGGCGGCATACCTCGAAGCGGGCAGCGCGCTCGACGCTGCGTAGCGAGTTCACGTTCTTCGTCTCGGTGCGGGTGCCGAACTCGCCGGCCCCGGGC
>JBDTAR010000110.1:0-22986 GCA_039924545.1 Nakamurella sp.
ATATCCGCAGTCGATAGTCGGCATCCGGGCTGACGGCTGGCAGCAGAAAAGTGGTCTCGGACAGATTTGTCCAACGCGCCATGGCGGTCATCTGACCATCCGTCATGCCAATAGCCTCATGCACCACAGCGACCGGGTTACCGGCGAACGCTGTCGAGCCAAATACGTCAACTTGGCGAAAATCGTAATGCGGCATATCCACATCCTGCACGATCGCGGCGGGCTTATACGTGATTCACCGGGCGGGCCATGTTTGCGCCGCTCGCCGAGCATCCGCACAGCTCTTGTCAGGCGTCCGCACAGCGCTTGTCAGGCGGCCGCCAGGCTTGGCCAATAGGTTGAGCGGACACCGCGATTCCTGGTAGGCTGACCTGTCGGTGTGCGCATCGCGCTGAAGTACCTGCCCTGTACTATTTCGGTGGTGATACTGCGGTTCAGTGCTGCTGCGGTAGCGATACTGCTTCGGTAGTTGTTTTGCGGTTCAGTAATACTGCTGTTCGGTATTGTGCGCCGGTGCGAACCCTGTCCAGATGAGTGATTTTTCCCAACGACGCAAAGGCAACTCGGCGTGGCCAACATTAAGTCTCAGATCAAGCGCATCAAGACCAACGAGAAAGCGCGTCAGCGCAACAAGTCGGTTCGGTCTGCGCTCAAGACGGCAATCCGCCGCTTCCGTACCGCTACGGACGCTGGCGACAAGGATGCCGCACGCGTCGAATTGCGGGTCGCTTCGCGCGGCCTCGACAAGGCCGTCAGCAAGGGTGTGCTTCACGCTAACCAGGCTGCGAACCGTAAGTCGGCCATGGCGAAGCGCGTAGACGCCCTGTAGCTTTTAGCACGGAAATTCCCGAGTCGGCCGCGAACTGCGGTCGGCTCGTCCGTGTACCACAAAGCTTCGCTGTTCAAAATAATCGTTCACAGCACTCGCAGGGCTGAGGTTTGTAGCGGCCAGAAAGTACTAGCGGCAGGGACGTACTAGCAGCAAGGAAACTTTAGGGGCGGGCCATTCGGCGGGCACGCCCAATATCCAGCACCGCACGCTCGAGCGCATATTCGGCGTCTGCTGCCCCGCCTTTGACGTCCGCATTGAGCCGGGCCACCGTCGTCATCGCCATCGTGAGGCCCGCCGCAGACCAGGCTTTCGCTGGCCCGCGCGCCTTGTCGATCTTCCACGGGGGCATGCCCAGTTGGGCGGCCAATTGCTGCGCACTACCGCCGGGCGACCCGGCTACTTTCGCGATGGTACGGACACCTCCGGCTAGGGCATCGGCAATCCGAACCGCTGGTTCACCGACGATAAGCGCCCACCGCAATGCCTCTAACGCACCGGGAATGTTACCGGCGACAGCAAGATCCGCGACAGCGAAACCGGATACGTCCGCCCGCCCGCGGTAGTAGCGGTGCACTGCTTTCTCATCGACCATGCCACCGGTATCGGCGACGAGTTGACTTGCGGCAGAAGCGAGTTCGGCGAGATCCGTGCCGACTGCATCGACCAGCGCCGCAACGGCGGCTGGCGTGGTGGTGCCGGACGCCGCCCTAATCTCACGGCGCACAAACTCAATGCGATCGGCAGTCCGGGTAATCGCTGCGCAGGTGATCACTGCCGCACCTGCTTTCGCAATCCCGTCAGCGAGTGGCCTGTTGCGCGCCGCTCCCGAATGGTGAACCACAAGTATCACGCCGTCGACCGGCTCGGCAATGTACCGAAACACACCCGCAGCAAAGTCCTTGGTCGATTCTTGGGCGCCGCGCAGCACCACTACCCGAGGTTCCGCGAAAAGGCTCGGCGCCACCAGGTCGCTAAACTCCCCGACTGCCATCCCAGCAGCCGCAGCATCGCGACGTTCGGTTTCCGGGTTGACACGACGGGCTGCCGACACCACCCGAAGGATTGCACGGTCGACGAGAAGTTGTTCGTCTCCCCGCAGCAGGATCAGTGAGGGAGGCAAGTCCGTCGCGGTGGTAGCAGTGGTAGGGGCCATACCTGCCATCGTGCCAGGCGAGTCAGACACGATCGCACGGGCCAGGCGGACCGATACATTTCCACTGCGGGCTACGGCGCCGCGGGATCCCGCGAACCCGTCCCGCGGGCGACGGTACCGAGCCCGGACTGGGTCAAAACCACCTGCACTTCCCCGTCGGTGTCGGTGCGCAGAATCCTGCTGATGCCGGCATCGAGGTCGCGTTGCAGAGCAGCCTGCGAAGGATGCCCGTAGTCGTTGTCCGCCCCTACCCCGATCACCGCCACATCTGCGTCGACGGCGGCCACAAACTCGGGTAATAGTTTTGATGAACCGTGATGCGGTTGTTTCAACACCTCCGCTTTGAGATCGGCGTCGACGTCTAGGAGCGCCTGCTGGGCCGGTCGCTCGATATCTCCGGTGAGCAGCATGCGTATCCCAGAATGCGTGGCGCGCAGCACGACTGATTCATTGTTCGGGTCGGATTCGGTGCCACGGAACTGTCGGGTCGGGCCCAGCACATCGATGCGCAGCCCAGCCGACGCCCATTTCGCACCAGAGGTAAGCCGCGTGATTGGTATCCCCCGAACTCTGGAGAGCGCACCAAGCTCGGCCGTGGCTCTAGGCGACGACTTGTCTGGGCCGATCCCAATGGCGTCGACGGTTCGTCCGCGCACCGCGCCGCTGAGTCCACCCACATGGTCCGCATGCAGATGCGTGACCACCAGAAGCGCAATGGTGGACACTCCCAGGCGAGCCAAGCAACTATCCATCGCTGATGGATCTGGACCCGTATCGACAACCACCGCCGTCCCACGAACATCGGTGGACAGCACGATGCCATCACCTTGACCGACATCGCACATGGTGATGATCCACCCCCGACCGGGCCAACCGATCGATACAAGCTGCGCACCAATGACAACGAGCACGGCGCCCAGGGCGGCAGCAATCACGAGCGAACGAGAGGCTCGAAAGCGGAATATCACCAGGCCCACCACGATGAGCGCAGCTAGCGCCCACACGCCGATCGTGCTCGCCGACCAGGGCACCGTCGCCCACGGCCAGTGCGCCAACCGATGCGCCGTGCCGGTAATCCAACCGAGTAGCGGCCCGTCAATGCGGGCAACGAGTTCACCGGCAGCCGGCCAGATGACTCCGACAATAAGGCAGCCCAGCCCCAGCAGCAGAGCCGGCGCCACTACCGGAGTCACCGCGATATTCGCGGGGATTGCGACAAGCGACACGGCGCCGCTGATGGCAGTAATCACCGGGATCGTTGCCAGATGCGCGGCGACCGGTATCGAGATGACCATTGCCCAGCCACGAGGCACCCGACGACGCTCTAGAGCGCGGGTCAGCACAGGGGCAAGCAGGATCAGACCGGCGGTGGCCTGTACCGATAGCGCGAAGCCGACGCTCACCGCTAGCGCCGGGTCCACGAGCAGTAACCCGAACACGGTCGCAGACAGCGCTGACAATGCCGACTTCGACCGGCCCACGACAGCGGCACTGATCGCTATAAGCCCCATCGTCACGGCTCGAAGTACCGACGGCTGCGGCCCCACCAGGATGACGAGTACCGCGAACGCTGCTGCCACCGCCACGCCCGAGATCCGCGGACCGAATCGACGGAATAGCAGTAAAATCGCCCCGGCCGCAATAGCCATGTGCGTTCCCGACACGGCCACGAGATGGGTCAGACCAGATGTCTTAGCATCGGCGGATAGCTGCTCGTCGATTCCTCGGGTGTCGCCTACCACCAGGCCCCGCAGGAGCCCGCCTTGATCGGCATCAAGTGCTCGCGCGGAGTGTGCGAGCCGTTCTCGCGCGTGGGTTGCCCACCTCGTCCACGGCGAAGCCGCAGCCATGAGCTGTGGTTGACCGCGCGCACGAATCACTACCCCCGGCAGGGCGCCGAATTCATCGGGCTGCGCTGTACCCTGCAGTCGGATCGTCTGTCCATCACGCACCGCGCCCCATGCGCCGCCATCCGCGAATATGGTCACCGGGGAATGCGAGGACGACGACATCCCGTGCACCGTCACCGACTTTGCCTTGGCGCCAAGACGCCATCGCCCCGCGTCTGCTGACGCATCTCTGGGTCCAGAACTATCCCAACCCTGTTGCACTGGAGCCGGATCGCCCAGCACAGTCACTTCGACAACGACCCAATCCTGGGCATCGGCGGCGCCGACCAGCGGATCGATCGCGGCTGCCGAAAACCGTAGCGAAGTAAGGACTAGCGCAGCCAGGCAACATGTCAACGCGGCGACGACCGCCGCTGGTTTCAACCACCCGCGCCGGGTAGCTGCCCCGCAGCCGATCAGAGCGACACCCAGTGCTGCCACGGCCCACGGCACAGCTGCGGGGGCCCACACGGCGACAAGGCAGCCGAGCCACACCGCCAGCGCGGGAATGGCAAGGCGAAGGTCCAACGGCTGCTGCGCTTCCGCCTCGGTCCATCTCCGGCTCATCCGCCGACTCACCGGAGAATCGCCGGAGAGTCCGGGCGCCCGCGCGCGCTATAGCGTGACATGCGGCTGTAGCCGGGCGAACGTTGCGGGCCCGATTCCGGAGACCTCCTGTAGCTGCGCCAGATCGGTGAACGGACCATGCGCCGTCCGATAGGCAATGATGGCCTCGGCCGTGACCGGACCAATTCCGGACAGGGACTGCAGTGCGGGCTGATCGGCGGTATTGAGGCTGATTTTCGCGCCCGCGTCGGGTGCGCCGCTACCGGAACCGGTCGTGTCAGACCCTGACGCAGCTGCTTCATTCGCGACAGTGCTTCCGCTAGGTCCTGCCACCACTACCGATGCACCATCAGTGAGATGGGCAGCGAGATTCAGGCCGGTGAGCTGCGCGTTATCCGACACTCCGCCCGCAGCGGCTATCGCATCGGCAACGCGCGCGTCAGCAGGTACCGTTACTAAGCCCGGGTGCCGAACATTGCCAGTAACCGAAACCAGGATCGGCCCAGTCGACCGCACTGACTCCAGCGCCTCAGGCGGCGTTGGCAGCACTGGCGGCGCAGACTGCCCGGCCTGCTGGCTGCCTGTGTCCGGGGCCACCCCAACTGAAGAACCGCTTATTTCTGTCTGACCGGTACTCACCACCGCTGCCGTGATGGAAGACGTGAGCGGGATGGGTTCGGGTTTCGTCCACCACACACCGACGGCGGCGACGACCGCAGCAATCGCTGCGACCACGGCCAGTAGGATCGCACCCCGGCGCCCTGGATCGACTCGCGCGCCGCGGAGTGGCTCCGGAACCCATTTTTCCGCCAATTCACCCCACGGACCGGCGTTGGTCAGGCGAGTGGCCCATCCCCGATTCGACGCGTCTCCTTCGACTGACTCAAGCGGTCGGAGGTCGTCCTCTGGCACCAATTCGGCCTCGCGCCAGGGTCCGGGTTCAGGCTCGGCATCAGACTCACCGCCGCGCTCGTGTGTACGCCTGGGCTCGTGCCTCGCCCCGCCCGGTTGCCTCGCCGCACGCGGATGTTTCCGCCGGCGTGGATGCTTCGGCCCGGCACGCGGAGCTTTCCGATCCGGCACCCAGCCGACCATCGGCGGCTGCGCTGCAGCCTCGTGGGCACCACGAACATCAGCCGCTGGAGTGACGCCGGCTGTAGCGTCACGATTTAAAGCGGCGACTCGCGCCTTTGCGCTGGTGAGATGCGGGCCCGCGCCAGCCCCATCTGATAGCTCCCCACGTCGAAACATTCCAGCACGGTAGCGGCGCCCGACGCCAGTTCGCACCGACGGCGACGCCATTGGGGACAAAAATCGGACAGGTGGATAACCGTCGGAGTGCGGTCCAGCCAGGATGGCGTCATACCTGTAGCGGCAGGTGCACGGCACACATACAGGCGACAGCCTGAACCTAGTGTGGCTCAGTCGTCGACGATTTCCTCGTCAATGGGCGCCATGACGACGCCACCGAGCCCGCCGTTGTACGTGTGTAGGCGCCAGCTTCCGGCAACCCGATGCAAGGAAACCCAACTGCAGTTCGTCACGCCAATCAACGATCCCCATTTCACATGCGCAAGGCCGAGTAGCCGTCCCGTCAGCCCGACAATCAGACCGCCGTGTGTCACCAGCAGCGCGGTGCCATACGAGCCTGCATCGAGCTCATCGACAACAGCCGCGGCTCGCTCCGACACAAGCAGCCGAGACTCGCCGCCGGGCGGAGCCACCTCCGCTCCGCGGTGCCGCCACTGATCCCACTGCTCTGGCCACCGTGTCTGCACATCGCCACGGGTGAGACCCTCCCACTCGCCGAGGAAGGTTTCGCGCAGCCGCGGATCGGTGTGCACCGGCAGGCTGACCGCGTGCGCAATGATCTCGGCGGTAGCGCGCGCACGTTGCAGGTCAGATGCGACGATCACTTCCGGCTCGAGGGCCACAATCGACGGCGCAGCGGCAGCAGCCTGCGCGAGACCCGCTGCGTTGATCGGAATGTCGCGATGGCCCTGCATACGAAGCTCGGCATTCCAATCGGTTTCGCCGTGTCGCATGATGATCAGCCGCTGCAATGTCACAAGCTAAAGCCTTGCAACCGATGAAGTCTCGTCCTGGCCGTCAGTATTAGCGGCATCGGGGTCACCGGCATCAGTGTCAGCGGCATCGGGGTCACCGGCATCAGCAGGTATCGCACTGTCGACGAATGGGATCGTCGGGCAGTCGCCCCACAGTCGATCGAGTGCGTAAAACACACGCTCCTCGGCATGCTGCACATGTACCACCACACCAGCAAAGTCCAGTAGGACCCATCGGCCGTCCCGCTCACCTTCACGGCGAAGCACCTTAGAGCCGGCGCCGGACATTTTCTCCGATACGTAGTCGACGATTGCTCCGACCTGCCGCTCATTCGCGCCGGTCGCGATCACGAAACAGTCCGCCAGCGCCAACCGTTCGGATACGTCGATCACTACGATGTCGGTGGCACTTTTGTCGGCGGCCGCCTGCGCTGCGACGAGCGCGAGACTGCGGACGGTATCGATTGCGGTCACAAGGTCCTCTTCTGAGCGGGCTGGGAGTACAGATGATGTTTGCTGATGTATTGCACGACGCCGTCAGGCACCAGATACCAGACCGGGTCGCCGCGGCTCACTCGATCCCGGCATGCGGTCGAAGAGATCGCCAGCGCTGGCACCTCGACGAGAGTGGCCGCGCCGCCAGGCACGTGCGGGTCTGCAAGTGGGTAGCCGGGCCGAGTCACGCCGATGAGCCGCGCCAAGTCGAACAGCCGATCGGCATCCTTCCAGTCCATGATGGCAGCTAACGCGTCCGCACCGGTAATGAAGTACAGGTCGTCGTTCGGATAGTGCCGCTTGAGATCGGTGAGGGTATCAATCGTGAACGTCGGGCCATCGCGATCCAAATCAACGCGCGACACAGTAAACCTCGGGTTCGATGCGGTAGCAATCACTGTCATCAAGTAGCGGTGCTCCGCCGGGGAGACGTCGTCCACGTTCTTCTGCCATGGCCTGCCGGTAGGAACAAAAACGACCTCGTCGAGCGTGAAACGTGAGGCCACTTCCGATGCGGCGACCAAGTGGCCATTGTGAATGGGGTCGAAGGTGCCGCCCATGACGCCAATACGGCGTGGCACGACTTCGCCCGTCATGACGCAGACCGTGTTTGTCCGTGGCCAGTAACGATGTATTTCGTGGAGGTGAGCTCGGCTAGGCCCATCGGGCCGCGGGCGTGCAGCTTCTGCGTTGAGATACCGATTTCAGCGCCGAAGCCGAACTCGGCTCCGTCGGTGAACGCCGTCGACGCATTCACCATCACAGCGGCGGCATCAACGCGGCTGGTGAATTCCGCGGCAGCAGCATCGTCGGATGTCACGATCGCCTCCGTGTGTCCGGTGCCGTGCACCCGGATATGTTCGATCGCTTCGTCGAGACCGTCGACGACGGCAGCAGAGATATCCATCGATAAATACTCGGTATCGAAATCGGCGTCGCTCACCGGCACCGTTGCTACTCCACCGGCCAACTCCGCGAACCTGGTATCCGCGTGAATCGTTACCCCGGCGGCGGCGAGAGCGGCTGCGGCCTGCGGAACGAACGTGGCGGCGATACTTTCTGCAACCAAGACGTTCTCGGCCGCGTTGCACACCGACGGGCGACGTGTCTTGGAGTTCAGCAGTATCTCGATGGCCATCGGGATATCGGCAGCCCCATCGACGTATACGTGGCAGTTACCGATTCCAGTTTCGATCACCGGAACCGTTGAGCCCTCCACGACCGCGTGGATCAGCCCGGCGCCACCCCGCGGAATGATCACGTCGACCAGGCCGCGGGCCGTCATCAGATAGTGAACGGAGCTGCGGTCGACTCCCGGGACTAGAACGATCGAATCGGCTGGCAACCCCACCGACTGCGCCGCCTCGCGCAGCACCGCAACGATCGCACTATTCGAGCCATATGCCGAGCCCGAGCCACGGAGCAGCACCGAGTTACCGGCCTTGAGCGCGATGCCTGACGCATCGGCAGTGACATTCGGTCGGGCCTCGTAGATGATCGCGACGACACCGAGCGGCACCCGCACCTGGCTCAGCTCTAATCCATTAGGAAGCTCTGATTGCCGGACCACAGTGCCAATAGGGTCGGGCAACGCCACCAGATCCGTCAGCCCGGCAGCCATGGATTCGATCCGAGCGTCGGTCAACGTGAGCCGGTCGACGAGAGACTCGGCGGTACCGGATGCCCGAGCCGCCGTAACATCCTCCGCATTCGCAGCGAGTAGCTCAGCGGCGTGCTCTCGCAATGCTGTCGCCATGGCTACTAACGCCTTGTTCTTCACCTCGGTAGGAGCGAGCGCTAGCTGCCGGGCCGCGTCCTTGGCCGCGCGCGCCGCGGCGAGCACGTCGTCTCGAGACGCAGCTACGCCACGGGAAGCGTCATACTTATTCACCACGCCACTCACCATCTGCGTCATTGTCACTACCTCCCTGATCTCCACGATCACGTCTCACCCCAGCCTGCCATGCCCCGGTCGGTTACCACACCGTCCGTATCTGCCTACTCCGACACCCGAACCGTCCGGTCGGACGCGGCGTCCTCAGAGGCGCTCCGACGGGCCAGCCGACCCATCACCACGAGGTCGTCGGCGTGCACCACCTCGCGGCGCTGTTCTGCGGGCAGGTCCGCGAGATGTCGGCCGATAATCGCTGGCAGCTCCGCCGCGTCGTGCCCTACGATGCCGCGCGCCACCACAGCGCCATCCGGGCCGATCAAGTCGACTACGTCACCGGACTCGAAATCCCCCCGGAAGCCGGTAATTCCCGCTGGTAGCAACGACTTCCGTCGCTGCGTCACGGCAGCTACCGCGCCAGCATCAAGCGCCAGCGCTCCGGACGCGGATGCCGCGTGGCGTAGCCAGAACAGTCGCGCGCTGGTGCGTCGATCCGTGGCCGCGAACGCCGTTCCCACGTCCGGCCCGACACCGGCAGCGAGGGCCACGTGCGCGTGCGCGGCGTCGGCGAGCAATACCGGGATGCCTGCTCCCGTCGCGATAAGCGCCGCCGTGATCTTCGACGCCATTCCTCCGGACCCCAAGTCGCTTCCGTTCGCGTCCAGGCCAACACCGACGAGTTGGTGTGGGCCGTCGACCTCGCGGATCGGCGTCGAATCCGGCAGCCGCGGATCGCCAGTGTAGAGCGCGTCGACGTCAGACAGCAGCACCAATGCGTCGGCACCGACCAGGTGTGCGACAAGCGCGGCGAGCCGGTCGTTGTCGCCGAAGCGGATCTCGGTGGTCGCGACAGTGTCATTTTCGTTGACGACAGGGACGACACCGAAGTGCAGCAGGCGGGCGAAGGTGCGCTGCGCATTACGGTAATGCGCCCTTCTCACCACATCGTCGCTGGTCAGCAACACTTGGCCGACTCGAAGCTGATGCCGCGCGAACGACTCCGCATACCGGGCAGCGAGCTGCTGCTGACCCACCGACGCGGCAGCCTGCTGGGTGGGCAGATCGCGCGGACGACGTCGCAGGCCCAGCGGCGCGAGCCCGGCGGCAATAGCGCCCGACGACACCAGGACCACGTGGCTACCGGCTGCAGTGCGCGCGGCGACCGCATCGACCAGTGCGTCCAGACGCACCGGATCCAGGCCGCCACCCGCTGTCGTCAACGATGACGAGCCGACCTTGACGACGATGGTGCGGGCAGCGCCGACAAGCGCGCGCGTCGATACGACCGCGCCAGACTCTGCAACCGACAAAGCAACAGGTATGACGCTGTTCGCGGCGGTGTCCGCCGCTGGGCCGCCACCGGCTGCCGGAACTGCTCGCACAGGAGTCACCGCCGCGCGCTTCGTCCACGCGGGGCGCCATCCGGTCCGTCGAACTCCACCGGGAGCGCCCGACGGATACGGTGCATGGCCTTGCGTTCGGGGGCGCTGATCCGGTCCGTCGCATCCAGACGAATGTCCGTTCCTCGACCGGTCGGTGTGGCGTCGAAGCCGGCTGCTGTTGCCGGCTCCCAGTTGAACGTGACAATTCCGATCGTCACCGGACAGCCTGGCTCGGCACCGAGTTCAGCGAGCCGATCCTCCACGCCGAGTCGCGCGAGCCGGTCGGCCAAATAGCCGACCGCCTCGTCGTTCTCGAAGTCAGTTTGTCGAATCCACCGTTCGGGCCGCACTCCGCGCACGAGGAATCCACCGTGCTCATGCGGGTCGGGCACCACGTCGAACTGATCGGAGTTCACTGCCCGCGGCCGCAGCACGACACGCGGAGCCTCATTGGCCGGACGGCTTGCACGGTCCGCCGCCACAGCGGCTGCCATCGCATATTTGAGCTCGGGTAATCCCTCATGGGTGGCGGTCGAGATGAGAAACACCCGATGGCCTGCCTTGCGCAGATCCTCCGCGACGAACTCCGCTAATTCTCGCGCCTCGGGTACGTCAATTTTGTTGAGCACCACTAGGCGCGGCTTCGCGGCGAGGTCGGTGGGCAGCGACGGTATGTATCGCTCGAGTTCGGTTTCCATTGCTGCGATATCACTGGCCGGATCCCGGCCGACTTCGGCAGTGGCGCAATCGACCACATGGACCAGCACCGCGCAGCGCTCAATATGGCGCAGAAATTCCAGGCCCAGGCCACGGCCTTCGCTGGCTCCGGGAATCAGCCCGGGCACGTCTGCGACGGTGAACGTTTCGGAGCCGGCTGTCACCACACCTAGGTTGGGTTCCAGGGTGGTGAATGGGTATTCGGCGATTTTCGGCCTTGCGGCGGAGACGACTGATACCAATGACGACTTCCCGGCCGATGGGAATCCGACCAGACCGACGTCGGCGATGCTTTTGAGTTCGAGCACGACCTCGGTGACTTCGCCGGGTTCGCCGAGCAGTGCAAAACCGGGCGCCTTTCGAGACTTCGAGGCGAGCGCCGCATTTCCGCGGCCGCCTCTGCCGCCGTGTGCGACCACCGCGGTGGCGCCGGGACCGATGAGGTCGGCCAGCATTTCGCCGTCGGGGCCCAAGATCACAGTGCCGTCCGGAACACCGAGGCGGAGCGTTTCTCCGGAGGCTCCCGCACGGTCGTCGCCCATGCCGGGACGCCCGTTGGTCGCACGCACGCTCGTGCGGAAGTGGAAGTCTAAAAGTGTATGTACCCCTGGGTCGACTTCCAGGATCACGTCGCCGCCGTCGCCGCCGTTACCGCCGTCTGGCCCACCGAGCGGCTTGAATTTCTCCCGCCGCACTGATGCACAACCGTGCCCTCCGTTACCGGCTTGCACTTGCAGTACCGCACGATCGACAAAGCGCGCCATCTTTGACCCGTCCCCTTCTGCGCAGAGCGAAGGCCCTGGACGCATGAATGCCGCGAGGGGCGGCCCGTTATCCGGTCCGCCCCTCGCGCTAAAACTCTGTGGCCCGTTAGGCCTGTACTGCAGACACCTCGTCCGCCACGATGTTGACCGTTTTGCGGCCACGACGCGTGCCGAACTTTACTGCTCCGGCAATGAGGGCGAACAAGGTGTCGTCCTTGCCACGGCCCACGCCGTCGCCTGGGTGGAACTTGGTGCCGCGCTGACGGACAAGAATCTCGCCTGCACCTACCTGCTGGCCGCCGAAACGCTTGACGCCAAGGTACTGCGCATTCGAGTCGCGACCGTTGCGCGAACTGGATGCTCCTTTTTTATGTGCCATCTCTTCGAGCCTTCTGTTCCGTGCCCTGTATTAGCGGCCTAGTTAGCGAGCGATCCCGGTGACCTTGACGGTCGTCAGCGGCTGGCGGTGGCCTTGCCGCTTGTGATAACCCGTCTTGCTCTTGAACTTGTGAATGACGATCTTCTCGCCTTTACCGTGCGAGACGATTTCGCCCGTCACGGAAACTTTGGCCAGCTTGTCAGCTGTGGCGGTGACGTTTTCGCCGTCGACCAGCAGAACCGCCGGAAAGGTGACAGCAGTGCCAGCCTCCGCGTCGAGCTTCTCGATCGTGATGACGTCACCTTCGGCAACCTTGTACTGCTTGCCGCCGGTCTTGACGATCGCGTACATCGCTTTCCTGCCTGTTCGCTTACTTGCCCGTGAATGCCTTATATCAACTTCAATGAGCACTGCTTCATGTCAACAATGCTTACCGCCATAAACCGATGCAACAACACACAATAACAACAACGCACAGCAACAACGCACGGTGAACAGTGCACAATCAGCGGCGCTCGATCAAAGCTGCTCGATCAATAGTGCTCAATCAATAGTGCACGATGGGAGCACGCCACGCGGGTCGCAGTCGACGTCTCAGCATACAGGGCCCGCTGCGCGCCGAGCAACTCCCATGCCTGATCCCCGCCGCGCCGTCACGCTCCAGTGACGACTGTCACGGCCCCATCCGCCGCCGACTACTCCGTCGGCGCTTGAACGACCGCACTAGGAACCGGCAGAATCAGGTCTAGCGCACCGCTGACAGTTGCCGGCGCCCCCGCCGGACGACCGGCAGAGCGGCGGCGGCGCACCGGTGGCGTTGCTACCGGCTCCGCCGCCATAGGTACAGTCGCTGTCACCGGCGCCGCTGCCGCGACAGGTTCCGTCGCATCCTCCTGCGGCGCCTTCCGAGAAGATTCCCGTGTGGACGTGCCGGCGGCGCGACTTCTACCAGTACGAGAGCCTGCAGATCTAGAGTTTGTGGAGTTCGAGGCAGTCGAGTCAGAGGTGGATTCGCCGGCGGCTGCGCCGACAATATCGGACCCGTCTGCACTGTTCTCCGGAGCACTGCCCGAAGACACCTTTACGGCTGGTTTCCCACGTCCTCTGGACCGTGACTTGGGTGCGGACTCCGCCACTTCCGGTCCTGCCTCCGTTTCCGCCTCTGGAGCAGCTTCCACTGCGACCTCGCTGTCGGCATCGGGTTCAGATCGGAACGACACCGGCGGACGCGGGCCGCGAGGGTCGGGCTTCGCATCGGCAGCGACTCGCTCCACCACTAGTGGCTCAAACTTCGCCGCGTCGTCAGCACCATCGTTGTGATTTCCACGTTTGCGGCCCTTATGTGACCGGTTACCGAACTCGGCATCGGCATCGTCTAGCGCCGAATCTGACGGCGCGTCGTGTAGCACAATTCCACGACCACCACATGCCGCACACTGCTCAGAAAACGCCTCCACCAGACCAAGACCCATACGCTTGCGGGTCATTTGGATCAGTCCGAGCGAGGTAACCTCGGCCACCTGGTGGCGGGTGCGGTCGCGGCCCAAGCATTCGGTGAGCCTGGTCAGCACCAGATCACGGTTAGATTCAAGGACCATGTCGATGAAGTCGACGACGATGATTCCGCCGATATCACGGAGCCGCAGCTGCCGAACGATTTCCTCGGCTGCCTCCAGGTTGTTGCGAGTGACGGTTTCCTCGAGATTGCCACCGGAACCGGTGAACTTGCCAGTATTGACGTCAATGACAGTCATCGCCTCGGTACGGTCGATGACAAGCGAGCCGCCGGACGGCAACCGAACCTTGTGCTGCAGCGCCTTGGAAATCTGTTCGTCGATGCGGAACGCTTCGAAAACGTCCCGATCGCCCACGTATCGGCTGACTCGGTCGGCAAGTTCTGGCGCAACGGCAAGCACATATTCCGAGATCGATGCCCATGCCTCGTCGCCATCGACCAGTAGCCGATTGATATCCGAGTTGAAGAGGTCACGCACGACCTTAATCAGCGTGTCCGGCTCCGTATACAGCTGCTTCGGCGCGGAACCGGAATCGGTGCCCTTGCGAGCTGCCTCGGAGATGTCCTGCCACTGCGCCTTGAGCCGTTCCACATCCGCGGCAAGATCCTCTTCGCCCACGCCTTCGGCAGCGGTGCGAATGATGACACCTGCATCGGCCGGGACAATCTTGTCCAGAATCTTCTTCAAGCGCTTGCGCTCGTTGTCCGGCAGCTTACGAGAAATTCCGGTCGCACCGCCGCCTGGAACGAATACCAGGAATCGACCAGGCAGCGAGATCTGTGTGGTAAGTCGCGCGCCCTTGTGCCCAATCGGGTCCTTGGAGACCTGTACCAGGACGGTGTCCCCGCCGGACAGCGCCGTTTCGATGCGACGTTCCTTGCCTTCCAAGCCCGCGATATCCCAATTGACTTCACCGGCGTAGAGGACGGCATTGCGGCCCTTGCCGATGTCGGCGAACGCCGCTTCCATCGACGGCAGCACGTTTTGCACGCGGCCGAGATAGATATTGCCAATCATCGAGGCGTTGCCATGCTGCGAGACGAAATGCTCGACCAGTACGCCGTCTTCCAGCAGTGCCACCTGGGCAAGATCACCTTGCTGGCGAACAGCCATCACGCGGTCAACGGACTCCCGACGCGCAAGGAACTCTGCTTCCGACAAGATCTGCGGTCGACGGCGCGAATCACGGCTGTCCCGGCGACGTTGCCGCTTGGCTTCGAGTCTGGTCGATCCGTGCACTGCCTGAACGCCGCTAGCCGAACTACTCCGCTTGGCGCGCCCCTCATGCGAATCACCGTGGGAATCGCTGCGCGAGTCACTGCGGGAATCGCTGCGCGAGTCACTGCGCGCTTCCCCATCACCATCGCCATCGGTATCCGACGATGACCCCGAACGGCGGCGGCGGCGGCGGCGACGACGACGAGAATCCGACTGCTCACCGTCTTCCCCGTCGGGGTCCGAGTTGGCGTCGGTATCGGTACTGTCCGACTCCCCAGCGGCTTCTCGATCTGCCGTGCCTGCGGAATCAATATCCGAGTCCACCGCAGCCTTGCTGCCGCTATCGTCGCCGCTCTTGCGGCCACCTCGACGGCGCGACCGACGACCTGTGCCGTCAGCTGAATCGGGCTCCTGGTCACCGTCATGCTGATCGGCGTGACCGTTTCCGTCGGTGTCGTCAGCCGAGTCGCTGCTGCCAACTGAACCAGGTTCGGACGATTCTGTGCCGCCCGACGCATCGTCATCTGTTTGCTCAGAGTGACCGCTGCGTCCACCTCGACGCCCGCGTCCACCTCGACGACGGCGACGTCCATGCGAGCCACCGGCAGAATCGTCGGCGTCACCGGACTCACCAGCATCCTGGCTGTCGTCCTCGTCTACTGCGCTGTCGGCTGCGGAAACGGCAGTCGCTATGTCAGTAGCAGCGCGGGCCGAACTTTTGCGTGCCGTTGTCCTACGTGCGCTCGGCGCACGACTTTCATCCGCACCATTACCGGTGGCGCCGTCTCTACCGACACCGTCATCAGCAGCTTTATCGGCGACGCCGGTGAGTTCAGCACCGTCGGACGCCGCGCTCCTCGCTGCGCGGCGGCGCTTGGGCTGCTCGGCTGCCATGTTGTCGGCTGACGACTGTGGCGAGGTTTTCCCGGATCCAGATCCCGAAGTCCTCTTCTGGGCAGCAGGCTTGTCGTTATCGGCCTTGTTGTTATCGGCCTTGTCGTTATCGGCCTTGTCGTTATCGGCCTTGTCATCGGCTCTGCCGCGACTAACAGTGCCGCCGGCTTTCGCCCGACTGCGGCCACCTGCTGATGAACCGCCAGCTGACGCGCCACGCGCTGATGAGCCGCCCAGCAGCGACGTGAGCAGGTTCTGCGCGACGTCTTGGTCAACGGAGGATGAAGCGGCACCCACGGCGACACCGGCTTTAGCCAGCGCGGCAATCGCGTCTTTGGAGTTGAGCCCCGCGCGTCGGGCAAGGTCGTGGACTCGCACCCGCGGCGGTAAACCAGCGAGAGCTTCCGCCAAGGACGGCTTCGCGACAGCCGAGGACGCCGTCGTGGCCGGCGCTCTCGATGATGAAGACCTCGAAGTAGCAGACCTCGAAGTAGCAGATTTTGCAGTAGTAGGCATTGCCGTACGGTCCTTTCCCGCCTACCCCCGGGTGCGTTTAACCGCGTCCGCGCAGGAGTTTGTAACGGCGGAAATAATGTCCGCCACGCTCATCGCGAGCGCAACGGGAAGTCTCATTGAGGGCCGATCCCACGCGGGCGTCAAGGTCGTATCGGAGCTCGCCAACGATCACGGATCTCACCCCGCAAACGTGAGCAGACGGCGACTGTCACTCGCCGGAGTCCCACGCGACCGGCCGCAGCCAGATCGGGCACAGTCCAGATCTGCTGGAGCCGTGCACCGTCAGTATCCCACACGTCGTCCCCGAACCGCGCGCGACATCACCGTTTCGAGGGCGCGCGGTTCGGGTTCAACACCATTTAGCCGACAGCCGGGAACCAGAGCGCAATCTCGCGGGCTGCGGATTCGGGCGAATCCGAGCCGTGCACCAGGTTCTGCTGTGTCATCAAGGCGAAGTCCCCGCGGATGGAACCGGGCGCTGCCTTTTCGACAGGATCAGTGCCGCCAGCGAGCTGCCGGAAGCCTGCAATCGCGCGTTCCCCCTCGACAACGATGGCAACCAGCGGTCCACCGGTAATGAACTCGATCAGCGATTCGAAGAACGATTTGCCGGCATGTTCGGCATAGTGCTGCTCGGCCAGGCCACGATCGATGGTGCGCATTTCCATCGCGACCAGCGTCAGTCCCTTGCGCTCGATGCGCGCGATGATCTCGCCAGTGAGACTCCGCTCTACACCATCGGGCTTGACCAATACCAAAGTCCGTTCCGTCACTGCATCTCCTCTTACTTGTTTCAGATTAATTGATATGCCTCTGCTCATACACAGATGCGCATGGTCCCTACTGGACTCCGTCAATGCATTGTGCCAGCAGCGACGCGCCGACGAAATTCACTCCGCATGATCACGATCAACACCCAGACAACGATGAACACGATGCCAGTGATTCCGATCGACGGATGGATCACCCAGCTCGCGGTTAGCAGCGCCTGCAGCACGAAGATCAGCACTATCGCATACGGCTTTTTGATGACGATCGGCGCCAGGATGTGGGCGAGCGCGATCAGTACTACGACGATGATCTGCCAGGCCCGCGCGTCAGTGCCACCGTTTGCGATCACGGTGAGCCCTAACAGGATCGCGATCGCCTCGAGGATCAAGATCGCCGACATCACGCCACGCAGCCCGCGTTCCAGGTCAGCAACTGGTGGTGGATCAGTAGCTGGTTGCTGAGCAGCAGAAGTCACGCTGGGTCCAGCCCGACCAGCGCCCGCGCGTCACCGGCGGACACTACCGAGCCAGTGACGAGAACCGCGGAGCCAGCGGCATTCTCGGGGTCGTCTTCGGCAAGATCGACGGCCAACGCAAGAGCGTCATCCATCCGCGCGGCGGTGTGTACCTTGTAGTCGCCGAAAACATCTCGGGCGATTTCAGCAATCTCGTCGACGGGCATCGAGCGCGGCGACGAGTTGACGGTAACCACCACGTCGTCGAACGAGTCGGCGAGAGCCTCGAAGACGCCATGCACGTCTTTGTCGCGCATCACCGCGAGCACCCCCACCAGTCGGGTGAAGGAGAACTCCGAACCCAATGCGAGGGCGAGAGCCCTCGCTCCGTGCGGATTATGGGCGGCGTCGATGAAGATCGACGGAGACGTACGCACCCGCTCCAATCGGCCCGGTGAGGCGGCGGCGGCAAAACCGTCGCGCACAGTGTCGGCATCCAGTGCCTTGTCCCGCCCGGCGCCCATGAACGCCTCGACGGCAGCCAGCGCGGTGGCCGCATTGCGGGCCTGGTGCTCACCGTAGAGAGGCAGAAAGATGTCTTCGTACTCCGCAGACAGACCCCGGATGGTCAGCAGTTGTCCGCCGACCGCGATACGCCGCTCGGTGACCTCGAATTCATAGCCGTACCGGGCGACCGTCACATCCTGTTCCACAGCGCGGCGCAACAGCACATGCATGGCTTCCGGTTCCTGCGGCCCGATAATGGCAGGCGCCCCCGACTTAATGATGCCGGCTTTGTTGCCCGCGATCGACGTCAGGTCTGGCCCCAGGTACTCAATATGGTCGATACCGATGGGGGTGACGACAGACACGGCAGGCTCAACGATATTGGTGGTATCCCAGGTGCCACCGAGGCCCACCTCAATGATGCCCACATCCACCGGGGCATCGGCGAACACCGCAAACGCCATCGCGGTGAGGATCTCAAACTTGCTGAGGGCCACGCCGCCAGACTCGCGGCTCGCAGCGTCCACCATGTCGACATAGGGCGCGATTTCGCCGAATGTGGCCACGTAGCGCTCGTCGTCGATGGGCACGTTGCCGATCGAAATGCGTTCGGTGACCTTTTGCAGGTGCGGCGACGTGAAGCGGCCAGTTTTCAGCCCCATTGCGGTAAGCAGAGAATCGACCATGCGAGTAGCCGAAGTTTTTCCGTTGGTGCCAGCAATATGTATGACGGGGTACGCGAGCTGCGGGTTTCCGAGGAGGTCAGCCAGCGCCGTGATCCGGCTCAACGTCGGCACAATCCTCGTCTCCGGCCAACGTGCGTTGAGCACCATTTCGACGGAGTCCAGAGTGAGCGGCGGATGGCTCGGCACCAGATCTGAGGTGTAGTCGTCCAAGTCGGCGGTGGCGGCAGCTGCGCCGACCGGGTCTGCTGCGAGGATGTCGTCATGCGGAGACGCACTCACTGGCAGCACTAGGTCGGCGATATCCGGCCCGTCGTCTTCGGTGTCGTCAGTAGCTGAGTCGTCGACAACGGTGTCGTCAAAAGAATCGTCGTCGGGGCCGCCGGCCATCATGGCCTCGAAGAAAGCCGCGTCCTCCGGATCGTCGCCGAACCGTCCACGACCTCCGCCCGATTGATCCGTCATTCTGCTGACCTGGATTCTGCTGACTTGGATCCTGCTGAGCCGCCGTCTTCGTTGGTTACGCTGCCCAACGCGGCCAAACGCTCAGAAATGCGGTCGATATCGGCGAGAGCTGTTTCGCGACGCGCGCGAATTTTGTCAACCACGGCATCGGGCGCCTTGTCGGTGAAAGCAGTGTTCCCGAGCTTCTTGTCGGCCAACTCCAATTCCTTGCGCGCTATGGCGAGATCCTTGTCCAGACGGGCTATCTCGGCAGCAACATCGATCGTTTCAGACGTATCGATCTCGACGGTGACAGTCCCCAGCGAGAGTGGAACTTCTACGGTTGCACTGGCGCAGAAGCTTTCCTCTGGCTCGGTGAACCGCACCAATGACCTGGTCGACGCGGCGACCGAGAGTCCGGAATCCGGGGCCTGTTTCGACGAGGTCCAGCCGATCCGTGCGGGCACCCTGCGACTAGGCGCGAGCCCCTGGTCGGATCGGAAGCGACGAAGCTCGGTGACAAGAGCCATGACGTCACCGATCTCGGCCGCTGCAGCCGCGTCTGACTCCTGTCCGGAGACCGCCGGCCAGGGCGCGGTTACCAGCGTCTCGCCGCCGGTGAGCGACGTCCAGAGTGACTCTGTGACGAACGGAATGAATGGGTGCAGCAGTTTTAGAAGCGAGTCGAGCACGGTGCCCAGGACAGCGCGCGTGTGTTCGACCTCAGTGCCGCCGCTATACAACGGGGCCTTTGCGAGCTCCACGTACCAGTCGCAGACCTCATCCCACGCGAAGTGGTAGAGACCTTCGGCGGCCTTGGCGAATTGGAAGTCAGCCAAAAGGCTCGTCGTCTCGCCGATCACTGCATCAAGCCGCGACAGTATCCAGCGATCGGCGGCAGACCCAGCTGATCGATCGACGGGAGATGACGGCACGCTGGCACCGTTCATTAGGGCGAAGCGTGTCGCGTTGAATAGCTTGGAGCAGAACGACTTTGAGCCGCGCACCCAGTCCTCGGCGATTGCCTGGTCACTGCCGGGGTTCGCGCCACGTGCGAGTGTGAAGCGCAACGCGTCAGCGCCGTAGCGGTCGATCCATTCGATCGGGTTGACCACATTGCCGCGGGATTTCGACATCTTCTTGCCGTACTGATCGCGGACTAGACCGTGCAGCGCGACGACATCAAATGGTTGGTTGCCCTTGGCATTGTCCTTCATGCCTTCCAGGCCCAGCATCATCATGCGGGCGACCCAGAAGAAGAGGATGTCGTAGCCGGTGACCAGCACGCTGGTGGGATAGAACGCCTTGAGGGTGTCCGTCTGCTCCGGCCAGCCCATGGTGCTAAACGGCCACAGCGCCGAGGAGAACCACGTGTCTAGAACGTCGTCATCCTGGCGCCAGCCCTCCCCCGTGGGCGGATCTTCGTCCAGTCCGACGCAGCGCACCTCGCCGTCCGGTCCGTACCAAACGGGAATGCGGTGGCCCCACCACAGCTGGCGGGAGATCGTCCAGTCGTGCATGTTGTCGACCCAGTCGAAATACCGAGCAGCCATTTCCGGCGGGTGGATACGGGTGCGCCCGTCACGCACGGCGTCGCCTGCCGCCTTCGCCAGGGGCTCCACGTTCACGAACCACTGCAGTGACAGGCGCGGCTCGACGACATCGTCGGAGCGGGAGCAGTGGCCGACCGCGTGCGAAAAGGGCGACTTTTCGCCGACCACGTGACCGGCCTCGGCGAGTGCCGCCTTGACAGCCTTGCGCGCCACGAACCGGTCCATGCCATCGAACTGGGTGCCGGTGCCATAAATACGAGCGTCTGCGCCGAGCACCTCGATCGTGGGCAGCGAGTGCCGCTGGCCAATGTCGAAGTCGTTCGGGTCGTGCGCCGGGGTCACCTTGACGGCGCCGCTGCCAAATTCTGGGTCGACGTGAGCATCGGCAATGATCGGAATCTCGCGGCCCACCAGCGGCAGCGTGACCGTCCTGCCGACCAGCGCGGCGTAGCGTTCATCGTCGGGGTGCACTGCGACGGCAGTGTCCCCGAGCATTGTTTCGACTCGTGTGGTGGCGACGACGATCGAGAACTCGTCTGCGGGATCGGAGCTGTCGTACCGCAGGGACACCAGTTCGCCGTCGTCGTCGTGATGGTCCACTTCGATGTCGGAGAGCGCGGTGGCGCAGCCCGGACACCAGTTGATGATCCGTTCGGCGCGATAGATCAGGCTCTCGTCATACAGTTTTTTGAAAATGGTGTGGACTGCTGCCGACAGCCCGTCGTCGAACGTAAATCGTTCACGGGACCAGTCGACGGAGTCGCCGAGCCGCTTCATCTGGCCGAGGATTGCTCCGCCGGACTCTTCTTTCCACTTCCAGACGCGCTCGATGAACTTCTCTCGGCCGAGGTCGTGCCTAGTGAGACCCTCGGCGGCGAGCTGCTTTTCGACCAGGCTCTGCGTCGCGATACCGGCGTGATCCATACCTGGCAGCCATAAAACCTCGTCGCCAGACATGCGATGCCAGCGGGAAAGGATGTCCATCAGCGTGTGGTCTAGCGCGTGGCCGACGTGCAGGTTGCCGGTGACATTCGGCGGCGGCAGCACGATCGAAAACGGCGTGCGCTCGCCGGACAGCACTCGACTCTCATCGGCGTGGAAGTAACCCGCGTCCAGCCAGCGCTGATAGAGCTCCTCTTCTACCTCAGCCGGGTCGTACTGGGTAGGCAGGTCGGATTCTGAAGCAGGCGGTGCGGCAGGTGAAGTCACCGCTCCAGTTTAGGCGGCTGCGCTCGTGACCCCGCCCAGCGCCTCGGGGCCGTGAGTCTGGCGCAACTCTCGACGGTTGCGACAGGCTCACGGCGCGGCGTGGATACGGGTCAGTAAGACTTCGGCATACCCAGCACGTGGGTCGCAATGTAGTTCAAGATCATTTCGCTATTGACCGGTGCGATCTTGAGCAGTCGCGCCATGCCGTAGAGCTGCACCAGGCCGAATTCCACGGTCAGCCCGTTGCCGCCATGCGCCTGGATCGCCGCGTCGATGGCGTTGATCGCCGCCTCAGCCGCCGCATATTTGGCCATATTGGATTCGACTCCGGCAGGCAGCCCCGCATCGTGCAGCGCGGCGGCCTTTTGCGTCATCAACCAGGCAAGTTCCACATCGATGGCCGCCTTCGCCAATGGATGCGCGACAGCCTGGTGTGCGCCCAGCGGCGTCTTCCACACTGTGCGATCCGTGACGTACTTAGCCGCCTTCTCGACAGCGAAACGCCCCATGCCGACGCAGATCGCAGCTGCCGAAATGCGCTCCGGGTTGAGTCCGTCAAACAGCAGCTTGAGCCCACTGCCTTCCTCACCGATTAGGGCGGAAGCAGGCACGCGAACATCGTCATAAAAGAGGGTGGATTGCCGGTCCGGGATCTGCGCTGCGACGGGCAAATCCTGCGCGGTGAGCCCTGGCGCATCGGTCGGCACGAGGAACAGGCTCAGTTGCGCTTTGCCGGTCTTCTCGTCATGTCCGGTGGCGGCGACAGTGAGGATCGCAGCGGATTCATCCACGCCGGAAATGAAATATTTAGAACCGTTTATGACGAAATCCGCATCATTGCCCGCACCGCTCCGGCGGGCGGTCGTCGAAATGCGGTGCGAGTTGGAGCCCGCATCCGGCTCGGTGATGGCGAAGGCCATTTTGGTCGATCCGTCGGCGAGCCGAGTGAGCCATTCCTGCTTCTGCTCGGTGCTGCCATGCCGGGCCAGCACCTCGACGCTGATCGCGCTGGACACGAGAATCAGCAGCAGCGGGCAGCCGACTGAGGCGGACGCTTCGGTCACCACGGCGAGCTCGCTCATGCC
>JBDTAR010000111.1:0-19047 GCA_039924545.1 Nakamurella sp.
CGAACTGTGAGCCGATCGCTACTGCTTTATGACGCGGACTGTGCTTTCTGCACGCGCGCTGCGCAGCAGGCGCCCCGGCTCGGCTTGCGTCTTACTATCGCAGCCCTGCAATCCGTCGACCTGGACGCGCTCGGGGTCTCCGCGGATCGGGCACGGCGCGAGATCCCGTTTGTCGATGAGCGAGGCAAAGTCAGCTACGGAGGCGAAGCTATCGCGCGCGCTCTGGGCACCGGAAACCTCTGGTGGCGCTGCGTCTCTCGCGCAATGCGGGTCCGGCCGCTTCGCTATGCGAACGCCGGCATATATCGCGTTGTCGCACGAAACAGGCATCGGTTGCCGGGCGGAACCGCGGCGTGTGAATTACCGACAGACGCTGGGAACTAGCCCAGTTCGGCACTGCTTCTCATTCGGCGCGGTGTCTTGTACGGCGCCGTGTCTCATTCGGCGCGGTGTCTAATATGGCGCTGTGCCCCACACGTAGATTTTGTCGCCACTGCGGATTTTGTTCCAATACACTTCCGACGCGGCCATGCTCAGGTGCACGCAACCGTGCGATGTCACGGTCAGGCTTCCCTCATGGAACGCGATCCCGCCGTCGAAGAAAATCGAATTAGGCATCGGCGTCCCGTAGATCGAAGACACATGGTTCTTGCTCTTCCAATAGGCCCGGTAGGTACCTGGCCTCGTGCGCAACCCTGGTCGTCCACTAGTGATTGGCACCGGCCCGTAGATGACCGCGCCGCCCTCCTGGAGCCAGGAGACACTGTTAGCCAAGTCGACGCAGGCTTTGGCGTAGGCCGGGCACAGGTTTGACACCATGACTGTGGTCGATGCCGACGCGCGGCCCGTGACGACATCGCCGAAGTAGCGAACGAGGATCGTGGCCCGGCCAGCCCGCAGGTCGGTGATATTCAGAGCAACACGGCCATCGGCGCCCGAGCGGGCCCACATCGTTTTGCTGCCATAGGTGATCGCGGTCCGGGCGTTGGCCAACGGTGTGCCTTGGCTGGTCACCAGGTACCGCAGCACCACCGGCTTCCCGGCGGCGACCGAGTTCACCGACGTCGTCAGTGCGGTAATCTTGGCCGACCGCGCTGCCACCGAGAACGCCAAAAATGTCGAGGCAGCGGCGTGGAGTGCATCGCCGGTGTACCGGATGATGACTTTGGCGGCTCCCACCGGCAGATCAGAAATGGCCATCGAGCTCTGGCCGTTGTTATCGACAGTGACCACGGTTGTTCGGCCGCCGTATTGGACCTCGGTGCGGGCGCCCGCGATCGGTTCACCCTCGCTCGTCACGGTGTACTGCACCAGCACCTTTTGACCGTTAACGATGGTGGACGAGGACGCGGTCGCGCCGATGGTTACAGTCTTCAAGGTGCCGGTGCTGTCGCCGCGCACGGCAGGTGCATCGGCGGCTGCGGATGACAGCGCGCCGGCCAGCGACAAGATCAACACAATTACGCCCACGAAGGCAGTCGACGCTGGCCCACCGGGGAGCGTAGGACGGGCGTCATTCCGGGATACAGCGTGCCTCATATCAAACCCCTGACCAGTAAACGACCGTGGGGAGCCGGTGCGAGTGCCCGAAGCATAGGTGATGACCGCACCTGTGGTCCAAGAATCGGTAACAATTCGCTAACAACTGCGTGGTGGGTCAGCACATTTCGTCGCCCGTGCGCCCGCCATCTTGGTTGAACCACCGGGCGGGCGGGACGAGCCAGAGCGGTGCCGGTATCGTCGCTAGGGCTCAGTGGTGGCAGCCAAAATAGTGCGGCCCTTGATGTGGAACACGGCGCCGCCGTCGATGTTCAGATCGGTGAGCACGGCGACGGGGCCGGCCTCGGTCTGGCTGAGTGCGAAGCCGCTGCAGGTCGCGGGCGGGTCGGCCCGCCAGAGGATCGTGCCGCCGCTGTTGACGACGAGATAGCGCAGCGTCGGACGCTTCACGGTAGGCGCCGAGATGCCGAGCAGCAGGCCGCTGCGCTCCAAAGGCAGGCTGGTCCAACCGGGCCAACAATGACGGTGCGACCGCGCAGCCAGCTTCTCTCGCGCAACCGCCGCCGATCCCACAATAGGGACAAAACGAAGAGCGGCGCCGCCATACCGATCGCGTACACCGCCAGCAGAAGTCCGCCATACCAAGCACTCCCACCGGTGGTTGCAATGGTGAGCACACCGCCCAGCAGCGGGTCAGCAACGATCCGATCGCGCCCACTCCGGCGCCTAACGGCACCAGCACTGTAGCCAGGCCGAGCGTAAAGACTGAAGTCTGCAGCATCAGGCTGCGCCACGATCCGAAGGCGTAGGCGAAAAACGACGGTAGCAGCACCGCCGAGCGGGGGCTGATCAGTGTGAGCAATCCGCCGAGGAATGCTCCGGCTACGCCAATCTCGATGATCATGACAGCGTCTGCACGGTGTTGAGGACAGAGCTGTGCGCTAGATCAACCTGAACGTCGTCGGCCAGTTGCGGATCGTCCAGCGCGGCGGTGAATGCCGTCAGGATTCGAGCTTTCGTCCACAGAACTGGAGCTCGTCGGTGGGGTGCTGGTGGGCTCGGTGGCAGTAGATTCTCCTGAAGAAGTCGCCCCGTTGTCGTCCTGCTCCGAAGACAGCGCACCGTTCGAAGACATCACTACTGTGCTGGAACCCGTTGCGCCGCCTGCGATATCCGCCTCGTTGCTGCCGCCTGGGCGAAATATCATGTAGCTGGCCAGGCCCATCGCTACTGCGGCGACTACCGCGACCACGACCCAGTCGCGGGGCTTGACGTGCCGCCGAACGGGGTTCAACGTGGGAGGTGCGGGCGCGCCGTCATACTCGGCTGGTTCGTCTACTCCGCTGGAGTGGGAATGCTGCTCGCTCATGGTGCCGCTCCGAAGGGGTGCGGTCCGTCAGGTAGATCGGAATGGCGGAATCGGTAGGAGTCCGGTGCAAATTGGGCGACCACGCTGAAACGGTCCCCGCGAATCCGGGTCTGTCGCCATTCGAATGGGGCGCCGTTCTGGCAGCCCTGCCGGTCCAGAACTAGTACGGCGACGTCGGTTGATACGTCCAACAGTTCTTGTTCCTGCGGAGTCGGTATCGCAGCCCGGATACGCTCCTGCCCACCGGTGAGATGAATGCCGCACAGCACACGCAGCTGGTCGTAGAGCGAGGCGTGTTCGAAATCGGCGTTCAGAAGTGGCGCTGTGAGATCAGCGGGCAACAACACGCGGTCCACCGCAAGCGGAATCTCGTCGGCCAAGCGGAGTCGTTCGAGATAGAGCAAGGGGGCGTTCGGGTCTCGGTCTAACTCGGCAGCGACCGCCGGATCAGTGCGAACGTCCTTGGCCAGCACCCCGCTTCGGTGCGTGAAGCCAGCCGAGATGAGAGATTCGAACAGGCTGTAGAGCGTGTCGACGGATTGCTCGATGTGTTGTGGCAGGGATACCTTCGACGGCCGGCCCCGTCCAGCAGTCACGGCCCCGGTGAGCCGCAGATCGCGGAGTGCCTCGCGAATGGTGTGTCGACTGACCTCGTATTCCTGGGCTAGGGCAAGCTCGCCGGGAAAAACATCGATGAATTCGCCGCGGGCGATCCGCGCGGTGACGTCTTGGGCAACGAGCCGCCACCGTGCGAGCGTCGCAGTACTGGGCGGGTGCGCGGGCTCGGTCACAGTGGGCGCCCGCTGATCCGTATCGTCTGCCAGCGCGCCAGCTCTATCAACCTCTTGCGATCTCGTACTGCTTTCTTCGACTGACGGTCGCCGAGCAGTGCCATTAAATGTACGTACATTAGGCGACCGGAAATATCGGCGCGGGTCGGACCGTGATCGCCACTAGCGACTCGTTAAGAGCTGATGCGCTTTTCGATGAGCGATAGGGCGAGTGATCGGGCGCGACGACCACGAGGGCCGCGGAGCGTGACCAGAATTTCGACCAACGATTCAAGAACCAAAGCCAGTGCCGCGCGCGAAGTGTGCACCAGTTCGTCGGAGAAAGACTCGTTAACGGGTGGAACGACCAGCGCATGCGTCGCGTAGCCGACCAGCGGCGCCCGCGCGAATGATGTCACCACCAGCACTGTCGCGCCGGCCGCCTGCGCCGCCTGTGCGGCCTCGATGCTGGATTGCGTCGCGCCGGAGCCGGACAACACGAGGCATACCGAACCGGGCTCCAACTGGGAAGCTGCGATCTGCTGCGCAAGGGTGTCCGTCAAAAACTCAGCCGGTCGGCCGGCGGCGCTCAGTCGCATCGCCGTATCGAGTCCCAGCGGTGACGATAGGCCCGGTGCCACCACCACCAGGCGCTGCGCCGTGTCTCAGGCCTGCACGAACGCGGTGACTGTCTCCTCGGTCAACGCCGCCATCATGCGCGGCAGGCTCCGGGCGAACTGGTCGATAGACGTGCGCAGCATACCTATCGCGGTGCTGCTGTCGGCGTCCGAGCCCGAACTCGGTGCGGTCAGTGAGAGCTCCCGCGCTAGTGCCACGCGCAGCTGCGGATAGCCGTCATACCCGAGGGTTTGCGCGGTTCGGATCACGGATGCGCGGCTGACGCCGGCGCGCTCGGCCAATTCCTGCGCCGTGCAATCCACCACGCCGGACAGGTCCGCGAGCAACGTGTTGACGACCCGCCGCTCGCTCGGGGGCAGCGATGGTGCGAGGGTGGCGGCGCGCGCCGATGCCGGTGCGTCCGTCTGGTCAGTCCACGTCACTGATATTCGCTCTCGTGGTTGCCCCTGCCATGATGCGTCGACGGATCGCACCCGAGATCACGTCGAAGATCATCGTGATCACTACGACCACAATCAACAGCATTCCGACCGTGTCCCATTGGCGATAGTTCGTGTAGTTCGCCAACATGCTGCCGATACCGCCCGCTCCGACCAAACCGAGCACTGCGGACGTGCGGATATTGATCTCGAATCGGTAGAGGGCAAAAGACATCAACGCCGGTGCCACCGCCGGCCACAGTGCCCACCGAGTCACTTCCGCCGTGTTCCCGCCAGCCGCGAGTACCGCCTCGGCAGCCCCGACCTGGGCGGATTCGATCGTCTCGTATACCCATTTGCCTTGGGTCCCGATTCCCGCGATACCGAGCGCTAGGGCCCCGGTGAGCGGCGTCAGCCCCGTTACGGTGAGCAGCAGCAGCGCGAGGATCACCTCTGGGATTGCACGAATGACGGCAAAAATTCTGCGCAGGATGAAACGCAACCATGCCGGACCCACCCCGCGGGCCGCCAGCATGCCCAGCGGAGTAGCTATGAAGACGCAGCCGACTGCGCCGAGCCACGCCATCGAAATTGACCGCCAGGTCTCCGTCAACGCTCGAGGGAACTTGTCCCAATTGGGTGACGAAAACATTAAGCCGAGATACTTGGCGACCCGCGCCGGAACATCGCCCAAGTGGGTCCAGCTGATGTTCAGGCTGCCGGTGGCGACGAGCACCACAATGCCGACCGCCACAGCGACCAGCGTGGCCCTCGTGCGGGACGGCGGTGTCGGAAGCGCCATGACGCGGTAGCCGTCATACCTGCTCTTCACGGACGCCCGGGCGCTCATCGCAACTTCTTTCGCAGGGCGTTAGACGCGAACTCAATCACGATCACCGCGACGAGGATCTCCAAGATGATGATCGATACGTCGTTGTAGGCGTAGAAGCCGCGACGCTCGTCCAACAATCGGCCGATACCGCCGGCGCCGACGATCCCGAGGATGGCCGAGATGCGCACGTTGAGCTCCAGCGAATATAGCCACTGGTTCGCGTACAAAGTCCACGATTGCGGCAGTACGGTCACGCGGTTGATCTGCGTTTGGGTTCCGCCGGCGGCGCGACCGGCTTCGATGTAGTCGTGGTCCGACGAATCGATCGCCTCGGACACCAGCTTGACCACCACGCCAAGGTCAAACAAGAAAAGTGTGACAAAACCCGGGAGTGCGCCGACGCCGAGCATAGCCACGAGCACGATCGCGAATACCAAGTCCGGCACCGCGCGGTTGATGTTGATGATGAATCGAACCAGTTGGCGGGTAAAAGGATTCGGATTACTGGGACGCGCCGCCCACAGCGTGATGGGGATCGACACAATGGCAGCGAAAGCCGCTCCGGCGACGGCCATCTCGAGCGTCTCTGCCATCGGCGCGATCGTGCGGGGCAGGAACGCGAAATCCGGGCGCAGCAGTTGTCGGATCGTGGGCAGGCTGTTCGACCAGTTGCGTACCAAGGCCGTGAAGTCCAATTGAATACCGCCGATGGCCGGCATGAGGGTCAGGGTCGTGAATGCGCCGAGCGCGACGACAATGCCTACGGTGCGCCAGGCGTGGTGTGGACGCGGTGGTAGACCCGACAAACCCGATTGCCGCAGGGGCGTCGCCGGCTGTGCTAGCGGCGCGGTCGTCGGCACGGTCATGATTCCGCGCCGACCCGATCGTTGGTCTGGATGGGGCGGCCGTAGATCATCTCGAAATCGGCATCGGTGGTTTCAGCGGCGGGCCCGTCGTAGACGACTTCGCCTTCACGTAAGCCAATGATCCGGTTGGCGTATTGGCGGGCCAGGTCGACCGAGTGGATGTTGATCAGGACGGTCAGGTTCGACTCGGCGTTGATCCGGCCCAGATCTGCCATCACCGAATGAGCGGTGGGCGGGTCGAGGCTTGCAACGGGTTCGTCCGCCAGCATGATCGACGGCTCCTGGGTGAGCGCCCGAGCGATCGCCACTCGCTGCTTTTGCCCGCCGGACAGCGACCCGGCCCGAAGCCACACCTTCTCGATCATCCCCATCGAGTCGAGTGCGCGCAGAGCCAATTCCTTGTCCGCGGCGGTCATGCGGCCGAACACGGTCCGATAGGTCGGGGTATGAGCGAATCGGCCTACCAGCACGTTGTTCAATACGCTGGTTCGATCCGCCAGGTTGAACGACTGGAAAATCATGCCGATATGTCCGCGCAGTTCCCGCAGTTGGCGCCCGCGCATCTGGGTGACGTCATTGCCGCCGACAATGACAGTTCCGGATGTCGCGGGCACCAGCGCGTTGATGGTGCGGATGAGGGTAGATTTCCCCGAGCCGGACAGCCCGACGATCGACACGATTTCTCCCGCGTCGATCGAGAGCGAGACGTTCCTCAGGGCGTGAGTCCCGTTCGGATACGTCACCGATACGTCGGTCATGTGGATCGACCACGGTGTGGTGGCACTCGGCCCGAAATTCGCTGCCGTGTTCGTCGGTACCTGTTCGGCCATGGGGATTACCCTCGTTGTGAGTGGGAGAACTATTTGGAGAACTGGGCGAGAATCGTTCCGTAACGCTCGATCTCGGCCGGGGCAGTGTTGGGCGTCCAATCGGACAACCCCACCAGAGTGAACATAACCTTCTTTGCTGCTGCCGAGGAATCAGCGTACTTATCCATCAGCCCGGTGAGCTTGGTGACGAGGTCTGCCGGCAGGGTCTTCGATACCGCCACGCCACCGTTGGGAATCATATCGGTGTAGGCGAACGCGACGACCTTTTTGGCGATATCCGGCGCCTCTTTGAGAACGGTGACGCGGGCATCCCAATAGGCGAAGCCCACTTCGGCGTCGCCGTTGTACACCGCTAGGATCGCGTTGTTATTGCCTTCGACAGGGATCTGCTTGATGCCCTTGTCGGTGTCGATACCCTTCTCGCGCATGTTGACGATGGGGTACTGGTATCCAGCCGGTGATGTCGAGGCCTGCAGTGCGACGGTGGTGCCGGGCGTGATCTTGGCAAGCGCATCAATACCGGCCGGGCCCTTACCGGCGGCGGCAGCTGCGTTCGGCTCAATGCCATTGCAGTATGAGAACTTGTCGCCGCTTGCTGGATACGTTGCCTCGACGACGGGAGTGGAGCAGTACTTCTTCGGGTTATTGGTGTACGCGACGGATGCATACGATGTGGCGCCGAAGCGGACGTCGCGAAGGATGAGCTTCGCGCCGTAACGGTGGATTGCGTTGTAGAGCGAACCGGCGTCGGTGAGAATCACCTGCGACTGGTTGGCTCCTAGTGCCTCGACGGTGGCGGAGTAGTCGGTGGCGACGACCCCCTTCACGGGAATGCCGAGTCCGTCCGACAGGTATTTGGTGAGCGGGTCAAGTGCCTCGGCGAGGTCTGCGCCTTGGATCGAGGGCACGAGCGAAATAGTGATGTCACTGGGCCACCCCTTGGGCGTGTTCGAACTGCTATCGCTGCTGCCGCATCCCGCGACGGTGAGCGCTGAAACGACTGCGATAGCGGATAGTGCTGCGGTAAGACGCATGTCGGACGAGCCTTTCTCAGTGGGGGTCGACGTAGCTCGGTGGCTGAGCTATGTCTGTGGTGGTTTTTCCGTCGGGCGTGGTTGTGACGGCGCCCGGTGCGGCGTGGAGCGCGACTGGCGACTTAGCCCAGTCGAGGATCGCGTCATAAATGTCTGTTAACGTCGCTCCGCGCATGGTGGGCCGACCGGAGGCTGCTCCGCTGCCCACCAGAGCTGTTGCTGCGCCGAACTTCTCGGCTGGCGCGAGATCATTGTCCCAGCGGTCCCCCACGGCCAACGTGGCGCCGCGAGCGATATGCGCCGCGATGACCAGCTCGAGTCCGGCGGGTTTGCCCAGGTCGGCGTTGATCTCGGAGATCGAGTCCGCGACACCGAGGGTTTCGAGTGCGCGGTCGAGGCTGATATGCGGGGCGTTGGTCGCTAAAACACAGGTGGCGTGCTTGCTGAGGGTGCGCATGAAATCGCCCAGGCCCTCCGGCGCGAAGATCGGGGCTTCGTCGGTGGCGAGCAGTTTCCGGCTGGCGAGGTAGGCCGCGGAGAGTTGTGCGTTGGTGACGCCGAGCTCCACCGCGACAGCGCGGACAGCGTCATAGGCGTCGGCGAATTCGGTCGTGCCTGCATCGAACTCCTCGATGATTGCCAGGCATGCGCGGCCGATGCGCTCGTCGGTGACCGTGCCGATGCAGCGCGCATACGCATTCAACGGCCCGCTACCAAGCGCGATTGTGCCGTCGAAGTCGAAAATCACTGCGGGCGGTGGCATCGTCAATCCGATCTATCGATGAACGCAATGTCCAGACGATAAATTGCAGATGAACGAAATGTCCAGGATTGATATGGTAATCGTTATACACGCCGTGGATGCTAGCGCGCGTCATCAAATCTGAACTGCTTGCTATTCGGAGTGAAACGCGTTGGAACGCAACGGATCTAGCTAGTTTTCGGGCCAGCCGATGCGGCGATCCCGGCAACCTTCGCGGCGTCCAGGTCGAAGATCTCCGTTCCGTCTTCGAGTGACGGCGCGGTGAGGAATGTGACCCGTACGTCGCCAGCGTGGGTTCCCCTGGCCGCAATATCTATGACGGCGAAACCCGCGCCGACCGTGGCCCGTTCGTGGCCGACGTGCGCGCACACATCGGTGGTGTTGGCGACTCCCGGAGCGACCACTACCGGGATTCCGCGCTCCATGGTGACCATTGGATGGTGATAGTGCCCGGCGAGGATTGCCCGAACATTTCCCGCCTGGCATACGTCCAGCAATCGCTGCGGATTTTGTAGTTGCAACGCCTGCAAAAGTGGGCTGTATGCCTTGGTGGGTGGGTGATGCAGAACTATGACGCAGTCCTCGCCGGTAGCCAGCTCGCGCTGCAGCCACGCGAGTTGGTCCGCGCTGATGTCACCGTATCCGGCCAACGGCACCGACGAATCCAACCGGATGATCTTCAGCCCGGCGGCAGTGCTGACGCCGATGCGCTCGCCGAGTACCGCCTCGAAGCCGGCGCGCACGTCGTGGTTTCCCATCACGAATATTGGCTGCGCCCCATGTCGGGTTGCCCACGGCTCGGCCATGTCCTTGGCCCGCTGATAGGAGGCCTGCGACCCATCGTCGGAGATATCGCCACTGAGTACCACGGCGTCGACATCCGCCACGGCCTCTGCCCGCTGGAGTACTCGTTCGAGGGCTCCCGTGGTGTCGACAACGCCGTAATGCAGGGTGTCGTCACCAAAGAGATGGGTATCGGAGATATGTACTATCCGCATGGGGCGTCCCGTCCGTCGATCGAAATGCGATGCTACTCAGGCTAATTCACCGCGCGCCGTCAGTTTCCAGCGGTGACCGTGACCCGAATAGTTCGCCGTCGAAACCGACCCGAGTTCGAAGACCCTGTGGTTACTCCACAAGAAGCCCGACGGCGAATGCGAGTAGCGCCACGCCGGTGACACGTTGCAACCAGCGCTGCGTGCGCGGTCGGCGCAGCCAGTCCCCGACAGCGGTGGAAAGGTGCACCAGCAGCGCGAACCAGGCAGCAGTGCCGACGATGTAGAGCCCGCCGAGCAGCAGCGTATAGGGCGTCACGGGTGCGTTGTGGGGGATGAACTGAGGGAGAAAGGTCACGAAAAATACGCCGACCTTCGGGTTGAGCAGGTCGGTGGTGAGGCCAGGCCAGAAGCCGGCGCGTCGGATTCTGGGAGTGCGCCCGGTCCGGCGAGTGCGCCGGGTCCGGGGTGAGGGCGTAGCCCGGGGCGGGTGGACACCGGTGGCGCGATCCGCGTCATGCCCGGCAACTGCGGCTTTGTGGGTCCGACGAGTGGCCAGCAGAGTCCGAATGCCTAGCCAGCCCAAGTAGATCGCGCCCGCGATCTTCAGCGCTTCGTATGCGGTTCGGCTAGCGGCCAACAGCACCGACAAGCCGGCCGCTGCAGCTAACACCCACAGCGCCAACCCGCAGCACACACCGAATGCGGTCCAGGCGCCCTCGGCGCGTCCGCCCCGCACAATCGAACGAAGCACTATCGCAGTGTCCGGACCCGGCAGCACAATCAGAAACACCGCTGCCAGCGCAAACGATGCGAACAGCACGAACATGGCCAGTCATCTTCCTACCACGACAGACCGCGTCAACGGCGCGACCGGCATACCCAACGAACGGCGAAACCTCAACTCGAAATGGGGCCACCAGGACTAGCATGTCGCGATTGCTGCCACATGCGGCGAACCACGGACTCATCGAGCATCCCGCCGCGGGGAACGTCGGCGCCGCCCGACCCGTGCACCTGCGAATGCAGTTGTTCCATCCGCACGTCGAGTTGCTCGGCCAGATCTGCGGCCTCGGTCAGGCTCTCCACGAGATGTGCGGGCACGTCTCCCGAATATTTGTAGTAAATCTTGTGTTCAAGGCTCGCCCAGAAGTCCATGGCGATAGTGCGGATTTGTACTTCCACCGTGAGCGGAAGCGGCCCGCTGGACAAGAATACGGGCACCTCGACGAGCAAGTGAAGGCTTTTGTAGCCATTGGGTTTTGGCTGCTTGATGTAGTCTTTCACGGTGACGATTCGCAGATCATTCTGCTTGGTCAGGGCGCCCATCACGCGGTAGGTATCGGCGATGAAACTGCAGATGATGCGCACGCCACCAATATCGGTGAGATTCTCGCGCGCAGAGGCAATCGTCGGCTCGAAACCTTTCCGCAGCAGCTTCTCGAAAATGCTCTCCACGGACTTCACCCGGGTCGTGACATGCTCGATCGGGTTGTAGCTATGCAGGTGCAAAAACTCGCGTCGCAGGATTGAAATCTTTGTCGACACCTCGTCCACGGCGAATTGATATTCCATCAGTAGTCGCGCAAAGTCCGCTCGGGTGCGCCGCGCGAATTCCAGCAGTGAATCGTCGGGCTCGCCAACCGTGTCGACCGCGGCAATTTCGTCTGCATCGGTGTCAGCCGCTATCGCGCCTTCCACAGCCATCCCCTCGCTGTCTCGGGCCTAGAGAAGGCCTCGCCTCTAGCGTATCGAGTGAGGTTGGGCAGCGGGCGTCGTCGTACCTGGCTTCCGGCCGCGAGTGAAGTAGGCGATGGGGCCGGCGAAACTGACCATCGAGGCCAGCCGCCACAGGAGTTTGCCGCCGCGGATCTGAGCCGCAGGCCGTCGCGTGATGTCCCTTTGGGCCGCAACGAGTAATGCTGCCTCCAAGGCTGCTGCGCCCATGATTACCGCTTGGGCCGGGCCCGACAGGTCGCTCCAACGCTTTTTTGCCATGCCGACAGTATGCCTGCGGCTGCCCGATGGCGCCCATGCACGCGGCACTGGGATCTCGGTCGGACGGGGCCCGTAGGGTCGGCGTCATGCGCGAGTTCGGTGCCCCATTCGATATTCAGGCGGTGATGCGCACGGTCGGGCCGGCGGCGTGCTCGCGGGGGCTGGCATATTTTGAGTCGGGCGCTGTCCTGTCGCTGTCCTCCGGCCTCGACGACGGCGATCTGGTCCTGAACGCCATCGTCCAAGGCAGCGTCGCCGCGCCGTATTCGGTGACGGTCTACCCGGGTGATACGCCGTGGGCGGGGCAAAGCGGAAGCAACGCCCGCATCGTCGGTGAGTGCAGCTGCCCAGTCGGTGTGAACTGCAAGCATGTGGCTGCGGTGATGTTCGCTGCCGGTCGTGTGAGGCCGCCAGTCGACGGCTCGGGTCAGGCGTCGGGCCTGCAGGTCGCCGACTGGGAAGTGGCCTTGAACTTGCGCACGGTCGCCGGTGGCAGCGCCCTTGATGCGGCGCGGCCAGCTCCGCCGCGGGTGGCGCTGCTGATTGAGCCGCGGCTGCGGGCCGGCGGAACATTGGCATTGTCGATGCGGCCAGTGCTGCTCGGCGACCGAGGACGGTGGGAGCGCTCCGGCGTCTCCTGGCGGGATATGACGTATCCGACCCAGCACATCCCCGAGGCGCCGACGGCACTGTTGAAGGAGATTCTGGCTCTACACGGCAGCGGAAATGCGTATTCCCGCTCCGACCCGACGACCATCGACCTGGTCTCGCTTCCTAGCTCCCGAATATGGTCCGTGCTGACCGAAGCGCGGGCCGCGTCGATGCTGCTGATCAGCTCGATCGAGGGAACCCCGGTGGAGTTGGAGCGGGAAACTGCGCTGGCCGGGTTGGATATTCAGGCTGGTGCTGGTGCTGGTGCTGGTGCTGGTGCTGGTGCTGGTGCTGGTGCTGGTGCTGGTGGCGCGTGGATGGTGCGACCCGAGATCTCCATCGGCGGTGTTCCGATCGAATCGGATATGACGCTTTTCGGCGACCCTGCGCATGGCGTCGCCTGGATGACGTCGCCCGACGGGACGCAGGTATTGCACTTGGCCCGCCTCGTCCGTCCGCTCGAAGCGGCGTCGCGCCGCTTGATCTCCGCATCTACTGCGGTGACGGTGCCCGCTGCCGGCCAGCGACGCTTCATCCGTGACTACGTTCCGGTGATCATGAGTCACCTGGCGATCGGCTCGCGGGACGGCTCGGTCGACTTGCCCACGCCTGCGCCCGGCCGGCTGGTGTTGGCGGTTCGGCGTGATGGCGAGCGGCGTGTCACAGTCGCGTGGCAATGGCGGTACGTCTGGGACACCGAGTCGATCGATATCCCGCTCGGCGCTGCTGACCGCCCGGAACTGCGCGATATGGACGCCGAAAACGCCCTGCTGGCAAGAGTTCTCGATATAGTGCAGGAGCTGCTGCCGTTGCGGCGGCGCGGCGCGTTGGGCCGGGAGCTGGTTCCCAATGCGACGCTGACGATGCTCGACGCAGTCCGGTTCGCGCGCAATATCGTGCCAAAGCTTGAAGCGCTAGACGGTCTCGACATCGATATTTCGGACAATGCATTCGCATTCCGCGAGGCCACTACCGCTCCAGTGGTGACGGTGTCTGGATCGGTAGCATCACACACCGACTGGCTAGGTCTCACGGTAACGATTTCCGTCGATGGCCAGCAGGTGCCATTTGCAGATGTGTTTCGGGCCTTGGCTACTGGTCAAGAATTGCTGGTTCTGCCCTCGGGCACGTACTTCTTGGTGGACCTTCCTGAACTCCAGCAGCTGCGTGCGTTGATCGAAGAGTCGTGGTCGCTGGCGGACCGCGATGCAGAGTCGCTGCCGACAAGCCGATACAACGCGAGTCTGTGGGCAGAGCTCGACGCCATGGGTGTGCTCGACGAACAGACGCGGGTGTGGTCCGAGTCAATTCGGAGCTTGGCCCGAATTAGCGAGATCCCCGACCCCGCAACTCCTGTCGAATTCACAGCGACTCTTCGCCCGTACCAGCAGGCTGGCTATGCATGGTTGAGTTTCCTTGCCGACCACCAGCTTGGCGGTGTGCTCGCAGACGATATGGGGCTCGGGAAAACAGTGCAGTCGCTCGCCATGATTTGCCGCGCTCGCGCCGAAAAGCCCGGTGCCGCGCCATTTCTCGTAGTAGCGCCGACAAGTGTGGTGCCTAACTGGGCCGACGAGTCAGCCCGGTTTGCACCGAATTTGAAAACCGTGCAGATCACGGCCACCCTGGCGCGGCGCGGGGCGCCCTTGGCTGACGTATGCGCAGGGGCGGACATCGTCATCACGTCATACTCGTTGTTTCGGCTGGAATACGAGGCGTACGAAGCGATCTCGTGGTCCGGACTGCTACTGGACGAGGCGCAACAAATCAAAAACCATCTGGCGAAAGGCTATCGCTGTGCGCGAAGCTTGCCGGTGCCGTTCAAGGTGGTGATCACCGGCACGCCCATGGAAAACAATCTGATGGAACTGTGGGCGATGTTCTCGATTGTTGCCCCGGGCCTACTGGGCACTCCGACCGAGTTCGCGGAGCGGTACCGCAACCCCATTGAGCGCGCCCAGGACACCGAGCGACTCGTGCAGCTGCGTAGAAGGATCCGGCCGCTTTTGATGCGCCGGACTAAAAGCGAAGTGGTGACCGACCTGCCGCCGAAAACCGAACAGGTCATGGAATTGGAGTTGGGTACGAAACACCGGCGCGCCTACCAGCGGCTTCTGCAGCGTGAGCGGCGCAAGGTGTTGGGCCTAATTGGCGATATGGATCGCAACAGATTCCAGATTTTTCGGTCGCTCACCTTGCTGCGCCAGGCAGCGCTCGATGTGTCGCTGGTGGACCCGGACGACGAGGCTGCCGGCGCGATTCCGTCGACCAAACTGGACGCGCTGATGGAACTCGTGGAAAACGCCGCCGCCGAAGGCCACCGAATGCTGGTATTCAGCCAGTTCACTCGGTTTTTGGCCCGCGCCCGCGACCGCCTGGACGCGGCGTCCATTAGCTATAGCTATTTAGATGGCCGGACCCGCAACCGCGCCGCGGTGTTGGCCGAATTCCGATCCGGGACTGCTCCAGTTTTCTTGATCAGTCTGAAGGCGGGCGGCGTGGGTCTGAACCTGACCGAGGCCGACTACTGCGTGCTCACCGACCCGTGGTGGAACCCGGCGACCGAACAGCAAGCGATCGATCGCACGCACCGCATCGGTCAAACGAAACCAGTCATGGTCTACCGGCTCGTCGCCAAAGACACGATCGAGGACAAGGTCATGGCGCTGAGCGCGCGGAAGGCCGCCCTGGTTTCGTCGGTCATGGACGACGGTGGGATAGGCACCACGGGTCTGACCGCCGCCGACATTCGCGGACTGCTCAACTAGTTCGTCGTGCGGGGCTACACGTCTAGCCGCGAAGTCATTGGATCGTGATCGACTCACATTTGCTTAGCGCTCGCCCTGCGGTCGCGTGGGTGCTGGGCCGTGCTTACGATTCGCCTAGAGGCCGCACCACATCAGGGCGGCACAGGCCGAGAGTTCAACCAGATGAGAGGCGTGATCGTGATGCGACTTGCTTCTGCGTCCGGCCGCTGGCTGATCGTCGTGGCGGTTCTCGGCTCCGGCATCGCCTTCCTCGACGGCACCGTGGTCAACGTGGCGCTGCCGTCCATTGGCGAACACCTGGAGACAGGCCTATCAGGCCAGCAGTGGGTGCTTGACGGCTACCTGCTCACCCTCGGCGCGCTGCTGCTAGCTGGCGGAGCCGCGGGTGATCGCTATGGCCGAAGGCGCATCTTTCTGTATGGATTGGTGGCGTTCACGGTGGCGTCTGTCGCGTGCGGCGTGGCGCCGAACGCTGGCGTTTTGATCGGTGCCCGGATGGTGCAGGGCATCGGCGCTGCGGCCCTGATCCCCGGGTCGTTGGCGCTGATCACCTCGTCGATCGATCCGCGCGACCGCGCCCGGGCGATTGGCATCTGGGCCGGAATGTCCGGCGTCACCTCGGCTCTCGGCCCATTCCTCGGCGGCTACCTTGTCGATGCCGCGAGCTGGCGATGGGTCTTCCTGATCAATGTTCCACTCGCCGCCATCGCGTTACCGCTGGCGCTGAAACATGTGCCGGAGAGCAAGGATGACAGCGCCCGCGCGCGCGGCCCGTTCGACATCCTGGGGGCAGTGCTGGTCACGGTTGGCCTGGCCGGACTCGTCTACGGGCTCATCGAAGGCTCGTCACTAGCCTGGAATGCGGCAACTATCGGGGCGGTGGCTGTCGGAGCGGCCGTGCTCGCTGCGTTCCTGTGGCGCGAAACGAAGGCGCCCGCGCCGCTACTACCGCTGAAACTATTTGCCTCCAAACAGTTCTCGGGAGCGAATGCCGCCACATTCGTGGTGTATGCGGCACTGAGCGTCTCCATGTTCCTGCTCACGTTGCAGCTGCAGCAGTCGCTCGGATATTCGGCCTTGGCGGCCGGCGCCGCCACCGTTCCTACCACGATCATCATGATGATCGGCTCGCCCAGCGTCGGCACCCTCGCCGCGCGAATCGGCCCGCGGATCCCCATGACGATCGGCCCTATCGTCGCTGGAGTAGGGCTGGCGATGATGGCGCTCATTGTGCCGGGCAGCAGCTTCGTGGGCACAGTTCTGCCAGCGGTAGTGGTGTTCTCGATCGGCCTGACGATCACCGTGACCCCGTTGACGTCCGCAATGCTGGACGCAGCGCCACCGGCATTTGTGGGGGCGGCCTCGGGCGTGAACAACGCAATTTCGCGTATCGGCGGATTGCTCGCCGTGGCCGCGCTACCGGCAGTCGCGGGCATCACCGCAGCGCCCGGCGAGCCACTCGGAAGCGGGTTCGCTGTCGCAATGATCATTTCGGCGGGGCTCTGCGCTGCGGGCGGCGTCATATCTGGTTTTACTATCGACGGGAAGCCGCGAGATGCGCCGCAAACCCGCTCGGCCGCGCAGCCCGCGTGAAGTGACCGGTTCGGCCGGCGTGATGGGTTCGATGCGGGCATAATTTTACCCACTTTCTAGTTATAGGAATTGGTGACGTGTCCACAAGCCGTGTTGCGCGGCTCGCGTACGTCCCTACAACGAAGGAGCTCCTCATGGCATTTCAGCAGCGGATCAACGTGTCGCAGGCGGACCCGGCAGCCTATAAGCCGATGTTTGCGATGGAAAAGTACATCCATTCCGGCACTCTCGGCGAACAGCTGCTCTCGCTGGTGAAGATCAGGGCGTCGCAGATCAACGGGTGCGCCTACTGCCTGGATATGCACAACGCGGAGGCACGCGCTGCGAGCGTTCCGCAGCGGAAGATTGATGTGCTGGCCGGCTGGCACGAAGCCCCACGTTTGTACAGCGACCGGGACCGGGCGGCGATTGCGCTCACCGAGCAGATCACCCTCATTAGCGAACACGGCGTCACCGACGATGTGTGGGCCGAAGTCCAAGCCGCGTTTTCGGAAAAGGAAATCGCGGAGCTCATCATGGCGATCGGCGCCATCAACGTGTGGAACCGCATCGCGATCGCGACCCGTCTGGACCTGCCTGCCGAGCAGCAGAAGTAGCGGGCTGCTGAGCGCACTGGCGTAGGTTCGTAGACGTAGGTGCGCGGGCATCAACTGAAGGCACACTCCCAACGGAACGCGGTGGCGCAGATGAAGTATCGACGACTCGGATCGACCGGCATGCAGGTATCTGCAGTGTGTCTCGGTGCGATGAGCTTGGGCGAACCGCGTAATCGGCCCTGGGCGCTCGACGAGGAGACGAGTCGCACGATCATCCGGCAGGCGCTCGAGTCGGGCATCAACTTCATCGACACCGCCAACGTCTACAACGAAGGCACCAGCGAGGAGTTCCTCGGCCGTGCGCTGCGCGATTTCGCCCAGCGCGACGACATCGTCCTCGCCACGAAAGTGTCCGGCCGGATGCGTCCTGGCCCGAACGGTGGAGGCCTGTCGCGCAAAGCCATCTTGACCGAGATCGACCACAGCCTCAGGCGTCTCGGTGTCGAATACGTGGACCTGTACCAGATTCATCGGTGGGATCCGGAAACTCACATCGAAGAGACGCTCGGAGCTCTGGCCGATGTGGTGCGCGCCGGTAAGGCCCGCTATATCGGGGCGTCGTCGATGTGTGCGTGGCAGTTTGCCCAGGCGCTGTACACGGCGGATGCGCACGACTGGCCGCGATTCGCCACCATGCAAAACCACTACAACCTGATTTACCGCGAAGAGGAACGCGAGATGTTACCGCTCTGCGCGGATCAAGGTATCGGCGTGCTGCCGTGGAGCCCTTTGGCGCGCGGACGGCTCACTCGGCCGTGGGGATCGACAACGCTGCGCAGCGATTCGGACACGTTTGGATCGACGTTGTATCGCGACTCCGATCGGGCGATAGTCGAGCGAGTCGTGGCGATCGCGGAGCGCCGCGGCGTGTCTGCAGCCCAGGTGGCACTCGCGTGGCTGCTGCGCGACCCGCGGGTGACTGCGCCCATCGTCGGCGTGACCAAGTTGGCGCATCTCGCCGATGCGGTTGCCGCCGTCGACCTCGTGCTCGACGATGCGGAGGTCGCCGAGCTCACGGCCGACTACGAGCCGCATGCGGTGGCTGGTTTTTGACAGCGGATCGGGTTCGCTGCGTCGAATTTTTAGGTATGACGCTGTCCTCGGGCGGCTCCTTTTCTTCGACCGAACGATCCTGCTGTCCGACTCAAAGGCGCTCTAAGGACCTCGCCGAGGATATCGTCATACGCGTTCCAAGATCACCAACGGAATCTCACGCTCGGTCTTGGCCTGATAGTCGTCGTACGTCCAAATCGCGGCCATGATCTTCCACAACCGGGCCCTTTCGGCGCCGGCAGCGACACTGGCGTGGGCCGCGAACTTCTCGTCACCGACTTGTAGCTCGACCTCTGGGTTGGCCACCAAGTTCAAGTACCAGAGTGGATGCTTTGGTGCGCCGCCCTTGGACGCCATGATCAGGTACCGAT
>JBDTAR010000112.1:0-7115 GCA_039924545.1 Nakamurella sp.
ACACAACGCGAGGTAATACATGACCACAGGTGTGCTTTCCGGCGACGAACTCCGCCGCATCAATGCGTACTGGCGCGCGGCGAACTACTTGTCTGTCGGCCAGATCTATCTGTTGGACAACCCGCTACTGCGAGAGCCGCTGCTCCCGGAGCACATCAAACCGCGCCTGTTGGGGCATTGGGGCACGACCCCAGGGTTGAACCTCCTCTATGCGCACATGAACCGGCTGATCCGACAGCGCGACCTCAACGCGATTTTCGTGACGGGCCCCGGTCACGGCGGACCGGGCCTGGTGGCCAATGCTTACCTCGAGGGCACCTACAGCGAGGTGTACTCCCGTATCGGTCGCAATGAGACCGGCCTGCGCAGGCTATTCCGGCAGTTTTCGTTTCCCGGCGGAATCCCCAGCCATGTCGCACCGGAGACTCCAGGCTCGATCCATGAGGGTGGCGAACTGGGCTACTCCCTGGTCCACGCCTATGGCGCCGCATTCGACAACCCTGACCTGTTGGTCTTGTGCGTCGTCGGCGACGGAGAGGCAGAGACTGGGCCGCTGGCTGCGAGCTGGCATTCGAACAAGTTCGTCAACCCGGCTCGTGACGGCGCGGTGCTGCCGGTGCTGCACCTCAACGGATACAAGATCGCGAACCCCACAGTGCTGGCTCGCATCCCTGAAGAAGAACTTGCGCAGCTGATGCACGGCTATGGGCATGAGCCGCTGTTCGTGACCGGAGATGACCCGGAGATCGTGCACCAGGAGCTCGCGACCGCGCTCGAGACCGCTGTTGAGCAGATCGCCACCATCCAACGCCTAGCCCGCGCGGAGCCCTCGTCGCCGCGGCCGGCATGGCCGATGATCGTGCTCCGCACCCCGAAGGGGTGGACCGGACCGAAGGAAGTGGACGGCCTGCCGGTGGAGGGAACCTTCCGCGCGCACCAGGTGCCGGTCTCGGGGACCCGCACGAACAAGGAACATCGCGCCCTACTTGAGGCGTGGCTGCGTAGTTACCGCCCGGAGGAGCTGTTCACCGACGAGGGCGCTCTGATTGACGAATTGCAGGAGCTGGCACCGAGCGGCGAGCGACGAATGAGCGCCAATCCGCATACCAACGGCGGTCTACTGCTGCGCGACTTAGAGCTACCCGATTTCCGGGACTACGCCGTGCCGGTCGACACCCCCGGCAGCGGGCAGGTTGAAGCCACAAGGGAACTCGGCAAATTCCTGCGGGATGTCATCACCGCCAATCCGAACAACTTCCGACTGATGGGGCCGGACGAGACTGCCTCAAACCGGCTGACTGCGGTCTTCGAGACCACCGACCGGGCCTGGGATACCAGCACAGTGCCGGGTGATGACCACCTCAGTCCGGATGGGCGCGTGATGGAGGTCCTCTCCGAGCATCTGTGCCAGGGCTGGCTGGAGGGGTACCTGCTCACGGGCCGTCATGGGTTGTTCACGTCCTACGAGGCGTTCATCCACATCGTGGATTCGATGTTCAACCAGCACGCCAAATGGCTCAAGGTCACCCGCGGAATCCCGTGGCGCCGACCCATAGCATCACTGAACTATCTGCTTTCCAGTCACGTGTGGCGTCAAGACCACAACGGCTTCTCTCATCAAGACCCGGGCTTCTTGGACCATGTCATCAACAAGAAGGCCGAGATCGCACGGGTATACCTGCCGCCGGATGCCAACACATTGCTCTCCGTTGCCGATCACTGTTTACGCAGCCGCAACTACGTCAACGTCATTGTTGCTGGGAAACAGCCGTCGCTCTCGTATCTACCGATGGATGCGGCGATCGCGCACTGCACCCGAGGGGTGGGCATTTGGGATTGGGCAGGCACCGCGGACACCGGGCCGGACTGCGAACCAGATGTGGTGCTCGCGTGTGCCGGAGATGTGCCGACGCTGGAAATGCTGGCGGCAGCGGCACTGCTCCGCGAACATCTGCCCAGTCTGCGGACCCGCGTCATCAACGTGGTGGACCTGATGCGTCTGGAGTCAGAAACCGAGCATCCGCATGGGCTCTCTGACCGTGATTTCGATGCCCTATTCACCCAGGATAAGCCCGTCATCTTCGCTTTCCACGGCTATCCGGCGCTGATCCACCGGCTCACGTACCGCCGCACCAACCACCACAACATCCACGTCCGCGGCTACAAGGAAGAGGGCACCACAACCACACCATTTGACATGGTGATGCTCAACGACCTCGACCGGTTCCGCCTCGTCATGGACGTCATAGATCGTGTTCCGTCGTTGGGCGGCAGCGCTGCCGTATTGCGTCAGGAGATGGAAGATGCGCGCCTCGCCGCTCGTGCATACACGCGTGAGTACGGCGAAGACGATCCGGCAATCACCGATTGGGCCTGGCCGCAGGCGTAGTTCACGGCGTCGGCTCCGCAGCCTAGTTCACGGCGTCGGCGCAGTAGACGGCGGTTCCAGACGGATCTTCACTGACACGGCTGAAAAAGGGCTAGCCCTTGTGTGACGACGACGCGTCCGTAGTCGGATTCGTCTGCGCAGCGTGGGCCTTGCGACGCCGCGAAATGACGACTGCCACCACGACCGCGACGGCCACACCGATCAACCATGCGCGCTTATGGCACTTGCAGGAACGCTTCGAGAAGATGACGTCATCGACATTGCTGACCACGTCGTCCCAAATGTCCTTTGCCTGGCCTGGCGCCTTTTCGGCCCACGCCGCTGCGCTGTGCGCGGCGTTCATTGCCAGATCGGCGGCCATGGCAGTGCGGTCGGCGAGCGTATCCGAGGCGGTGTGCAGAACGTCCAGAGTGTCGGCGTAGCGGTTCGTCATGGTGATGGGCTCTTATCTTGTCGAGGGAGTGCGGTCGACGGAGCGCGAGTGGGCGCGCCCCGCACGATTCGCCGGTGGACTTCGGTCGGCCCGGTCGCCCGCCGAGTACGGCGTTGGCAGGGTATCGGGATGTGTACGGATGAACCATTGAAATAACTCCGGTGACGCCAGTGGTGTCCAACATATCGTTTTGTCGCGTCGCGCGGTATCACGCGCAGGCAGGGGCCCAATGTCACGGATTAGAGGAATCCGACTCTGTACTGCTGCTGTTCTTATTCGACAGGATGATTGCACGGTCCCAGCCAGGCGCCGCGACCAGTCAGACCATCAGGAGACGGCCATGAGAACCCTGCCACGCAATCCCACCGACTTGTATCTCGCACCGGTCGTTCTCGCTATCGACGCTCGTATCGATCGCCTTGGACAACTGGACGCCGACGGACTCCGGCTGCAGGTGGCACTGGAAAGCGATGCCGTGGATTGGACGCGCAGCCAGCGCGAAGATGGGTTGATCCGAACTATAGGGCACTTGACCGACGTGCACGGCTGGGAACTGAGCTGGGACGCGCGTGGCTTGCGGCTCACTCACCAGCAAAACACTCTGGTGCTTGGTGTGCCGCCGGTGTTCGCTACATTTCTCGACTCGGCTACAAGATAATCAGGGCTGAGGAAGCTAGCTGAATCTCGTGGTGGATCGGATTGCTGCAGGCGAGGCATCGGTAACGGCCGGAGCAGCCGTTCGTAGCGCAGCTATATCCGGCGCTCAGGTGTTGACTGATCTCCACGTGACCGGGATCGGATTGAGCGGTGAAGAAGCGCAGTCTCGGATCGCGGTGTACGGCCCGAATGCAGTGGTTTCGCACCACGCTAGTGCGCTGCTGGTGTTATGGCACCAGGTGCGTTCACCGCTATTGGCCCTGTTATTGGCGGCGGCATTGGCGTCTGCGTTTGTCGGTGAGGCCAGCGATGCCGTCATCATCGCGGCTATCGTCGCGCTGTCTGTCGGGCTCGGCTTTACGAACGAATACCGAGCGGAGCGGGCGGCTCATGCATTGCATTCGCAGATCCATCACTTTGCCGTCGCCATGCGCGACAACAGCCCTGTCCAGGTGGATGTCACCGATCTAGTTCCTGGCGACGTGGTATCGCTGCGGTTGGGGAACATTGTCCCGGCTGATATCCGATTGCTGTCGACTGTCGGGTTGGAGTGCGACGAGGCCATTCTCACGGGCGAGTCGATGCCGGTGCTCAAACAGACCGATTCCGTGCCGCAGGGATCCATGCTGGCCGATCTGACATCGTGCGCGCTGATGGGAACAGTGGTGCACGCCGGCAGCGGAACTGGGGTGGTCGTCGCGACTGGTGCCGCGACCGAGTTCGGCGCCATCGCCGCAGGCTTGAACCTGCACCAGTTGGAAACCGAGTTCCAGATCGGCTTGCGCCACTTTTCGATGCTGCTGGTGTATGTTGCTGCGGCACTGACCGGGTCGATCTTCGTTGCAAATGTGCTGCTGCACAAGCCCGTCATCGATGCGCTGCTATTTTCACTTGCGATCGCTGTGGGCATCACACCGCAACTGCTACCTGCTGTCGTGTCTACGAGCCTGGCGACCGGATCGCGGCGGATGAGTAAACGCAAGGTGCTGGTCAAGCGGCTGGTGTGCATAGAAGACCTGGGCGACGTTGACGTGCTGTTCACCGACAAGACCGGAACTTTGACCGAGGGGCGCATCAGCTACCTGCGGCCGATACCGGCTGGCGACCGCACACCCGATCAGGTCACCTGGTGGGGGTTGGTGTGCACCGAATCGGGCGGGTCCGGCGAAAAGGCCGCGGCGACGGGCGGGTTGGACGAGGCACTGTGGAGAAGCCCGGCGACGGCCTCCCAACAGGGGACCGTTGCGGCCGCTACCCGGTTGGCGATGTTGCCATTCGACCACGATCGTCGAATGGTTTCGGTGCTGGTTCGCCAACTCGATGGCGTAGTGACGTTGGTGACGAAGGGAGCACCGGAGGCAGTGTTCGCCCGCTGCCAGAATGTTCCCGCCGCTGCCCAGGAAGCGTTGGGCACCGAATATGCCGCCGGTAACCGTGTTGTCGCCGTCGCTACCAGACCGTCGCAGGGCGCGGAAACGGTGACCGCTGCCGACGAAGCAGGCCTCGATCTGCAGGGGTTGCTGGTATTCCTGGACCCAGTCAAAAAAGGCGCGGCCGTTGCCCTCGCGCGACTTGCAGCATTGGGGATCACGGTGAAAGTCATTACCGGCGACAGCCCCGTTGTTGCAAGCAAAGTCTGCAACGACCTCGGGCTAGATGGTACCGGTGCACTGACCGGCGCGGACCTAGACACGCTCAACGACGAGCAACTGGCAGCATCGCTACCAAATACCACGATCTTCGCTCGAGTCGGGCCCGAACAGAAAGCCAGGATCGTACGGTTGCAACGTACTGGGGGCCATGACGTGGCTTTCCTCGGCGACGGCGTCAACGACGCACTCGCGTTGCACGCGGCGGACGTCGGAATATCCGTCGATACTGCGACCGACGTGGCAAAGGATGCCGCGGACGTCATCTTGCTGGATAAGGATCTGGCGGTCCTCGCTGATGGCGTCGCAGAGGGCCGTCGAATCTTTGCCAACACGATGAAGTACGTCCTGATGGGAACGTCCAGCAATTTCGGGAACATGTTCAGCGCTGCGGCGGCGTCGCTGTTTTTGAGTTTCCTGCCGATGTTGCCGTCACAGATATTGCTGAACAACATCCTCTACGACAGCAGCCAGTTGGCCATTCCCAGCGATACCGTCGATGAGGAGCAACTGCGGCGGCCATCGCATTGGAATATCGGGCTTATCCGTCGTTTCATGTTCATCTTCGGTCCGATCAGCTCGTTGTTCGATTTCGCGACGTTCGCAATAATGCTGTGGGTACTGCACGCCGGGCCCGCCGAGTTCCGCTCGGGCTGGTTCGTCGAATCACTGGCCACACAGACCCTGGTGATCTTCGTGATCCGCACCCGGCGAGTGCCATTTACCCGCAGCCGACCGGGAATGGCACTGGCCATCGCAGCCCTTGGGGTTGTTGCGCTCGGGGCCATTCTCCCGTCCACCCGTCTGGGCGAAGTGCTCGGCTTCACACCGTTACCGGGTCTGTACTGGGCGGCGCTCGCAGTCCTCGCCGTGTGTTATCTGGTGTTGATTGAAGGCGCCAAGGCGTTGTTTTTCCGGCATGAGTCACCTGCGAGTGGCACCCTCCGTCCCCAGCAGAAGCGCCGTCGCCGTCAGCGGCGCCGCGCCGGACGTTTCAGCACTGGCGGCCATGCGCTCAGCCCGAAGTGATCGGCGGGTTCGCACATCCGCGTGGCGAATTGCTTGCTGATTGCGCGGGAGGGACCAAAGCCTCTCATCGTTGTGCCAGCCGGCCCGGCGCACCTGGCGAAAAGTGTGCAAGGCTTGGGTGGGTACGCCGGAACCTAGCAGAGTGTCGACCCAGTGGACCGAGGAGTGGTGTCCTGGCGGCCCGTCCGACCGACGGTCATGGAGGTGTGTAATGAGCGACAGAGACGACGACTCGACGATGGATGTGCTTTCCAGCTCACGGTGCTACCGGCTCTTGGCAGAGCGTTCTGTCGGCAGGATCGGTGTGGTGAGCGATGGTTACCCGGTAATCATTCCGGTGAATTATGCCATGGACGGGGAAACGGTGGTCGTTCGTACGGCCCGAGGTTCCGTCGTGGGGCGCGCCGATCTGACGAAGGCCAGCTTTCAGATCGATCAGTTCGATCCCAAGCGCAAGTCGGGCTGGAGTGTGTTGTTACGGGGTCAGCTCAACGCGCTCACGGTGGAAGACCGCAACGAGTTGATCGAGCGGACTCGTGCCACTGGCGTTTCGCCGTGGGCCCCCGGCGAACACGACCTGTGGATGCGCATCAGCCCGGAAGACGTTTCTGGGCGCCAGATCGAACCGGGCTACAGCATGGATTGGCGTCTAGGCACGGCCGCCTACATGTAGTCAGTCCCTCGGGATAATACGGCGGCTACTTGGAGGTGGCCGCTGAAAACCGCTCAGCTCACGCAAAGAAATAGCTCAAACCCATATTCGCTGGTCCGAGCCTTTGCACTGTCGTCACACCGCATATGTGACGGGATAATCGACGATTCGCGCCTCTTCACTTACCCTCGGTGTGGGCAAAACGAGCACGCTTACTATGCCCACAGTCTGCGTCGTGGTGGCGGTGTCGGGGTGACGGGATTCGAACCCACGACCTCTTCGTCGAACGACAATGAACCGATTTCC
>JBDTAR010000113.1:0-8094 GCA_039924545.1 Nakamurella sp.
ATCACGTCTCCGGACACCAGGTGTCGGACCGGGCGTGGCGCCTGCGCTACCCCGCGGACATGGCCCGATGCGATTGGCGCAGGGCGATCGTCGTCCAATGCCGGGTGCCTATGCGCAGCCTGGTGCCTTCGCGCAGCCGGGTGATCGTCGTCCAATGCCGGGTGCCTTAGCGCAGCCTGGCGTTGCGCGTCCGCAGCCGTACACGGGGTGGCCGCCGCCCGCGGCGTATCCGCCCGGCTCAGCTGCACCACGAGCCTCCCAGCCCCGAGGAATGCCGCCGCGCACCGCCCAGCAGCGTGCGGCGTCGGGACGCGTGGCCCCGCCGATGCAGTTCGGCCGGGCGCCCAATATGCCCAAGCCGTCATCAGATTCGTGGCAGTTCGTATCGCCCAAACGTCGGAAGCGAAACCCGCCGCAGTCGAACCAGGCGCCTCGTAAGACGGGCGGCGTGTGGGCCGCAGTACTCGCCGTTATTCTTTTCCTTTTCATTTCCGGGACGGGTCGTCAGTTGCTGGACACCATTACGGAACTGTTGAATCGATGACGCGCAAGGAGAACTCGCTCGCGGTACTCCTGCGCATTACCGCCTTCAGGCGCATGTGGTTGGCGCTGTCCACGTCCAGTTTGGGGGACTGGCTCGGTCTACTTGCAACGACGGCGTTGGCCGCGTACCTGACCAAGGATTCGTCGAACTTCGCACAGGGCGCGGCCGTGTCCGGTGTCCTTGTCGTCCGGCTCGCGCCCGACCTGATCCTCGGGCCTATCGCCGGAGCGATCGTCGACCGATTCGACCGCCGCTATGTGGCGATATTCGGTGATGCGGCCGCGGGGCTGCTGTACCTGTCGATTCCGCTGGTCGGAAACCTGACGTGGCTGTTCATCGCGCAGTTCCTGGTCGAAGGGGTGGGCCTGTTCTCCAACCCGGCGAAACAGACGCTATGGGTCAATATTGTGCCGCGCGAGCGGTTGGCCGTAGCGAATCAGCTCAACTATGTGTCGGTCTACGGCATGGTTCCTGTCGCTGCAGTGCTGTTCGCTCTGCTCGCAACGGTGTCGCAGTTCTTCGGCGCGCCGCCCGTGTCAGACGCAGGCGCGACGAGTGCGCTGATTTCCGGAACATCATCGGTCGCGATCAATGTGGCGCTGGTGTTCGACGCTGCCACCTATTTCCTCGCCGCCACCGTGCTCTTCATCACTCGGCACCTGATCCCGGCGTATCTCGGCGAGCGGGAAGCGGCGAAATCCGTGTTTTCACTGGTTCGCGAGGGCATTGGTTTCGTGAAGAACTCGCCGTTGATGCGGGCGATCTATGTCGGGATCCTCGGTGCGTTCGCCGCAGGGGGCCTGGTCGCTGGTGTTGCCCAGGCTTACGTCGCGACCATGGGCGGCGGCAACGCTGGTTACGGCATCCTCTTTGGTGCGGTGTTCTCTGGCCTGGCGCTAGGCATGTTGATTGGGCCGAAGGTATTACCAGCGATGCCGCGCCGCATGGTGTTCACCTTGGGCATCGGTGTTGCCGGAGTCGCTCTGGTCGTGATGAGCCTGATCCCGGACTTCGTCGGCGCGGCAATCACGTCGATGGTGATGGGCCTGTTCGCCGGAATTTCCTGGATCACCGGCTTCACCATGATCGGGCATGAGGTCGCCGATAGACTGCGCGGCCGGGTTTTCGCATTCGTGATGTCGTCGGTTCGCATTATGCTGCTCGGCACGATCGCGGTCGGGCCGATCTTGGCGAACAGCATCGGCTTTCACACAATGCGGGTGGGCACCTTCAGCGTGGTCTTCACCGGCCCCGGCCTGGTTCTCGCCGTGAGCGGCGTGCTTACCGTGGGCGTGGCGCTATTTGCTGGGCGGCAAGTCGGGGGACTGCGCGGCCATTTCCTGCGCAAGATTGCCCGCAGGTTGCTGCGTGGACGGCGCCGTGAGCTGATCGTTGTTAGCGACGAACTGCGCGGCGTATTCGTCGCAGTGGTTGGCGAGAATCCGGTGCTTGTGCATCAATACGCCAGCGTCGTCGCCGCGCACCTGCGAGACTCCGGCTGGCGTACCCACACCGAAAGTCAGACTGTGGGCGCGTATCTAGCAGACGACTCCGAATCCGGCGCACTTCGTGCCCTGGCCGAGTTATCCGAATTGGTCACGCACCGTATACGGCCTGCGCTCGAAGCCGGTGACGTGGTGGTGTGCGCCGACTATCGGGATGCAATTGTCGTGCGATTTGGTGCCCAGGCCAGACTCGGCGAAGAGCGAATGCTGCGTATGGCGAACTGGTCGAGTGGTGGCTTAGTGCCCGACGTCATTCTTCTGGTTGATAGCCCAGACACCTCGGACGGCGTCGAGAACTCAGACAACACCGATCCGGATCTCGTCGCGTCGCGGGTGGCGTACCAGGAACTGGCCGCGGCGGCCTCGGAACGTTACGTTCGGGTCACTGTTTCTCCAGGCGATGACACACTTGTCGAAAGCGTTCTCGATGAGCTGTCCAGTGCGTTGCGACAGCGTTCACCCCGGCATGTCGACGGTGAATCGAATGGCAGCGCGAGTGATGAACTGCCTGACAGGTTGAAAACGGAAGTGCTCGATGCATCGCAGGATGCGTCGCCGTCCAGCGAGGATGACGTCATCCCGCAGGATTCACCTTCCGACGGGAAAGATGTGATCCACGAAGACAGGTCGTCCGAGCCGCTCGCCGATTGGACTCCTTGACGGACCCGTGCGTTACGTTGGCGACAGCAGCAACGCCCGACGGTCGGCAGCAAACAGCTGGCGCAGAAGACTTATGTGAGGGGAAGGCGGTTCATGGCCAGCGGCGAAACGTACTCCGAGGAGTACTACCAGTTTTCTCGACCCGAAGCCGGCGCGAAAGGAATCGTTGATCGCGTGCGCGACGGCTATATCCGACGGCAGATTCTGCGTCGGGTGCCCAGCGGGCGGCTGCTCGACGTGGGATGCGGGCTCGGGCTGTTTCTCGAGACCATGCGCGGCAAATTCGAGCTGTATGGCATCGATCTGTCGGACTACGCGGTCGCTCAGGCGCGGAACCGGTTGCCGGGGGCGAAACTCACGGTCGGCAGCCTCACTGAAGGCCTACCGTTCGACGAAAAGTTCGATGTCGTCACCGCGATCAACATCTTTGAGCATCTCGACGATCCTGGCGCCGGTCTTGACGCTGTCCGTGCAGAACTTCGCCCTGCTGGGTTGCTGGTGGCACACCTGCCTACGATCGGCAATCGTGTCCAGGCCCGAATGTATGCCGGCTCCTACGATAGGGATCCGACTCATGTCTACCGTCCGTCCGGTCGTGAGTTTTCGAAACTGGCTGAGCAACACGGGTTTTCAACCGCGTCCTACAGCTTTGCCCCGTTCGTAGGAGGGGCGATCTGGCGGGCGCTACCGTGGCATCCCGCGTTCCTTGGGGTGTACCGGGCAGTGTGATGGTGCCGGGTGCTTTAGGGTTCGCTGGAGGAAGCGCTGTGGAGGACGCTGTGCAGGACGTATTCGCGGACGTTGTCGGTCAGCCCGCGGCGGTCGCAATTTGCCGTGCCGCGGTAGCTGCAGCACGTAGCGGAGCCGGCAATGCCGGCCCAGCCATGACGCATGCGTGGTTGTTCACTGGGCCACCTGGCTCCGGGCGATCGGTGGCGGCCCGCGCATTTGCTGCGGCGCTAGAGTGCCCCGATGGCGGCTGTCGCCACTGCCTCGCGTGCCGCACGGTGCTCGGCGGCACGCACGCAGATGTACGGGCCGTGGTGCCGGAGGGGCTCACGATCTCGGTGAAGGAAATGCGCGCGGTCGTGCAGCGAGCCGCGTCCAGACCGTCCACGGCACCGTGGCAAATTGTTCTCATAGAAGATGCTGATCGACTGACCGAAGGGGCGTCGAATGCGCTGCTCAAGTCGATCGAGGAGCCCCCACCGCACACCGTTTTCCTGCTATGTGCGCCGTCCACTCACCCGGACGATGTGTCGGTGACGATCCGTTCCCGCTGCCGGGTGCTGAATCTGGTCTCACCGCCAGCTCAGGCGATTGCCGACGTGCTGGTGCAGCGCGATGGGATAGAGCGTGGCATGGCGCAATGGGCCGCATCCGTCTGCGGCGGGCACGTGGGACGAGCCCGCGCGTTGGCGCGCAGCGAAGTGAGTCGCGCACAGCGGGCGACCGTCCTCGCCATACCGGGTGCGCTGCGCACACTCGCGGATGTATTCGCGGAAGCCGATGAGCTTTTCAAAGGTGCGAAGGCCGCCGCTGCCGAACAATCGGAGCGCCGCGATGACGCAGAACAATCCGCACTCAAGACCGCGTATGGAGCTGGCGGTACTGGAAAGGGTGCCGCCACGGCGACGCGTGGGATGGCGGGCGCCCTCAAGGACCTGGAACGGCAACAGAAGGCTCGGTCAACGCGTACTCTTCGGGACGTCTTGGACGGCGCTCTGGTGGACCTATCCGGTTTCTATCGCGACGTCATTGTCTACGCCTCGGGCTCAAGCGTCGGGCTGATCAACCCGGACGTCGCGCGCGAGGTACATACCTCAGCGTCTCGGATTGGTGCTGAAGGAGCGCTACGCCGACTCGATGCGGTACTCGACTGCCGCGCCGCGCTCGAACGTAACGTGAAGCCGGATCTCGCCGTCGAGGCGCTGATGATGCATCTTCGAACCGCATAGCCGGTATCCTCGTCATTCATGGGGATGTTGTGCGCGGTGACATTGGTCGATAGAGGCCAGCTGCACTACGCCGAGCCTGGCGGCCTCAGCCTTGAAGTGGGCGATAAGGTACTGCTGCCTGCCGATCATGGCGCGGTGGTAGGAACCGTGGTGTGGGCCTCCGAGTGGGTTTCGGACGACACCGCCGGATTTCCATCCGTGCTCGGCATGGCGACCGATGCGGACGTCGTAGATCAGGAGGACTTGCGCAAGATCAAGGCCCGCGTCATAGTGGCCACCCGCAAATTGGCGCGGCAGCATGGGCTCGTCATGAAGGTTCTGGCTGCGGATCCACAAGTCGATACCGGGCGAACCGTGATTTACTACTCGGCGCCGGAGCGTGTCGACTTCCGCGCAATGCTTCGCGATCTCGCTGCGACATTGCAGGTGCGTGTGGAGCTGCGACAACTCGGAGATCGAGACGCTGTCCGTGCAGTTGGTGCGATCGGGTCCTGCGGTCGGGAAACGTGTTGTTCATCGTTTCTCAAGGACTACGAGCCGATCACTCTTGCGATGGCTAAGGATCAAGATCTACCGACCAACCCCCTGCGTATTTCGGGAGTGTGCGGGCGGCTCATGTGCTGCTTGAAATTTGAGCATCCGCTGTATCAAGAGTTCAAGAAGTCGGCTCCGCGAGTAGGCGCGGCCGTAGATTCGCCCGAAGGGCCCGGCACTGTGGTGGCGCATTCCGTGCCCACCGACTCGGTCGTTCTTCGGATGAACGCAGACGGCTCCCATCAGGTGTGCCCCAGGGCATCGGTGTGCAGTGCTCGCAAATCTTACGAAACACGTCATACACAGTGACGGTGACATTAACGGCGATACCGGCTTCGATGAACGAAGTGGCGTCAATCGTCGGTTTTCAGTGGTACCTGATATGCATCTCCGGCCATCTGTGACCCGGGCGCAGGTCACGTCTCGGTATCATTGTGCAACGAAGTGACCGTCTGGTCCGTCTAAGTCTTTAACTGGGGCACAGTGGAATATGTGCGCTGGTCACGCGGCATTGTCGGCGTGGTGCGGTATACAACAGAAGCAGACGTCGGCGCGATCCGCCGCAATCCGATAGGAACGGAGAGGCAATGTCGGTCGGGCTCGTTCGCAAGGCTGTCGCGGCGTGCGCTGTGCTGGGGGTGTTGCTCACCACCGCCGCGTGTACGAGGTTGGATCAGGCTGCAGGTACTGATGGAGTGCAGGTCGGCACTAGCCAGCCTGGCTCCGTGACTAACTCAGCCGCTCCGATCACGGTCGCCCCATTGCCGGTCGATGGTGATAAATCGCCTGCCGCCAGCTCCGTGCCCAGCGTCACGGAGACCACCAGTTCCAGTAGCGCACCGCAATTTCCGCCGGCGACTGTCACGGGATCCCCGGCGTTGAATAGTACTGATGTTGCGCCCGGCGAGCCGATTGTTCTGACGTCCCTTGGCGGCACGCTGGAGTCGGTCAGTTTCGCCAAGGAAGACGGTAGCGAGGTTCCCGGCGAGCTGTCGGCGGATCGCACCGGGTGGACGACGAGCACCAAACTCGGTTTTGGCCACACGTACACCGTGTCCGGTACCGCGGTGAACGTCGACGGCCTACGAACTCCGATTACTGGTACGTACACCACCGCGACCACGACGGACCCGGTGAACGTGTCCATCTCCCCGCGAAACGGTGCGGAAGTCGGAATAGCCGCGCCGATTATCGTGTCACTGGGCTACCGACCAGACGATCTGGCTCTCATCGAGAAGAACGTATCGGTAGTGACAGACCCGCCGGTGGAAGGCGCTTGGGCATGGATCCAGCATGCAGGCTACACCTACCCGTCGCTGGATTGGCGGCCGGAGAAGTACTGGCCGGCGGGCACGAAAGTTCACGTAGAAGCGAATCTGTACGGACTGAAGTTTGCTGACAAGTGGTACGGCGGCGAAGATGTCGCTGTCGACTTTGTCATCGGCCGCAACCAGATCGTCAAGGCAGACGCCAAGACGAACAGTGTCACGGTGTTGCGCGACGGCAAATTGTTTGCGAAGTACAACGGGTCGTTCGGCAAGGGAGACAAAACCGGTGACCCGAATCTGGTGACTCGGTCCGGCATTCACGTGGTGACCAGTAAACACGAGGTCTACCACATGAGTAATCCTGCTTATGGGTACACGGATGCTAAAGAATTTTGGGCGGTGCGGATCAGCAATAATGGCGAATTCCTGCACAACAACCCTGGCACGAGCGCGTGGCAGTTGGCGAACTCCCACGTCACGCACGGATGTATCAACATGTCCTGGAAAGATGCGAAGGCGTATTTCGAATCGGCCATGTACGGCGACCCGGTGGAGATTACTGGCACCTCCATGCAGTTGTCGCGTAAGGATGGCGACATTTATGACTGGACGATTCCGTGGGCTGAGTGGAAAACGTTGTCTGCGCTGTCACCTGATTCGACGGTCGTAGGAAACTAGCGGCATGGTTCCGATCTGGTCACGGGACCCGGTAGACTAATTTGCGCTGCCGCCTTAGCTCAGTCGGTAGAGCGTCTCACTCGTAATGAGAAGGTCCGGAGTTCGATTCTCCGAGGCGGCTCGGCAGCGTCACCAGCACAAACAGTGCTCTCACCAGCGGAAATACCCGCTTTAAACCCTTTTTTGTGCGGTCTGGAAGCAGACACGCGTGGACACGAATGCGCTTGAATTGCCTACACTTGGGGCACGGGTGGGGCACGGCGCCCTGCATTGGGCGCGGAGGGCACGACTATGGCACGCAGCAAGCGCACCTGGGGAGCCATTCGCAAGTTGCCCAGCGGGGCATATCAAGCGCGGTATCGCGCTCCGGACGGCACGCGACACACCGCGCCGACCACATTCCAAACCAAGACAGACGCCGATGCGTGGCTTTCGGCGCAGCGTGCAAAGATCACGAGCGGCGCCTGGCAGGAGGAACGAGAGCGCGCTGTGCTGCCGACCGTGGCCGACTACGCTCGTGACTGGATCGAGGGACGCGTCACCACCTCGGGGCAACCCCTGCGGCCCCGGACCAAAGCGCAGTACATCCGCGTATGGGAGCTTCACGTCGAGGCCGACCGGATCGGCAGCATGACGCTCGACACCGTGAAGGTTCGGGACATCAAAGTTTGGTATGCAGCGCTGTCTGCCGACCGGCCCGCGTGGCGGTCGTATTGTTACCGGGTGATCCGCGCCGTGTTCAGTACCGCCGTCGCCGAAGACCTCATCGACGCATCGCCATGCCGGATCCCTGGCGCCGGAAGCTCACAGCGAGTGCGGGAGACGAAATCGGCGAGCGTCGCAGAACTGGCCGTGATCGTGGAATGCATGCCCGACCGTATGAAGCTCGCAGTATCGCTATCGGCCTGGTGCGCGCTGAGCTTCGGCGAGATGGCTGAGCTTCGGCG
>JBDTAR010000114.1:0-30662 GCA_039924545.1 Nakamurella sp.
ACAATTCGGGTAGACACCGCGAAGCAGTGCGGTAACCGTCGCCGGTGACAGTTTCAGCACCGGCCCAGCAACCATGCAACGATGCAGCTGTGACATCAGGTACAACACCAAGTATGACGGATCCCGCTGCCAAGGCCGAGTGGCGCCTTCGTCTACTAAAAGCACGGCGGGCGCGCCCGCCCGCAGAGCGCGCCCGCGCTCACACTGCGATCACTGCCCACGTCCTCGCGGACCTACCCGGTCTCGGCCTGACGGAGCCAGGTTTGACTGTGTGCGCATATCTGCCGATGCCCAGCGAACCGCTCGCCGCAGACCTGGCTCTCCTGCTGGCCGCACGCCGGTTTCGAGTCTTGGTGCCGATCACCGTGCCCCACCAACCGTTGGACTGGTGCGAGCTGTCGGGCGCCGCCCTTGTCCTAGGCCCGTTCGGAATCCTCGAGCCATCCGGCCCACGACTCGGGCCGGGCGCAGTCCGAGATGCGGCGCTCATCCTCGTTCCGGCGCTGGCCACAGACCCATCAGGATTCCGATTGGGTCGCGGCGGCGGCTTCTACGACAGGACGCTGGCACTGCTGGGCGACAGTGCCAACTGCACCGCCAGGGCTGGCCCCGACGAAAACAGCGTCATACCAAAAAGCAGCGTCATACCTAAGGACACCGTCATACATGGGGTGTGGCGGGTAGCGGTGGTATTCGACGATGAAGTCGACCTGCCCATCCCACATGAGGCGCATGATGCTCGCGTCACCCACGTCGTCTCCCCACTCCGCGGACTCCGCGCGGCGGAGTAGCTGGTGCGGCCTAGCCACAGCGCCAACGCCGAGATGCGATCACCGCAGTTCAGGGACCTCGTCTTGCGCGAGACGCCCTCCGCAGCGCACTATTGATTTAGCAGTCGACCACTGGGAGTGCCAGTTTTGGCGCAATGACCTTCGACTCGACTGCGCAACGAATCAACGCTGCCCGACGCCCGCCGGGCATTGCCAGGAGGACCAGTGCCCACCTATCAGTACGCTTGCAAGGATTGCGACGTTCACTTCGAGCAGTTCCAGGCGTTTTCCGACCCATCGCTCACCGTCTGCCCGAACTGCGAGGGACACCTGCGAAAGGTGTACGGATCAGTCGGCGTGGTCTTCAAGGGCAGCGGCTTCTACCGGACGGATTCTCGCGCCGGCGCGAACAAAGCGAGCCTGACCGCGGATCACAAGTCGGAGTCGCACAGCAGCAGCTCCACCGGCGGGTCCGAGTCTGGAAATCCCGGGTCCGGGAGTTCCGAATCCGGGGCATCGTCGTCGAAGCCCAGCTCCCCCGCTACTGCTGTCGCTGCGAAGGCATCTAAAGACTCGTCGTCTCATGGATCATCGTCGAGTTCTTCGTCTCGTTCGTCGACGGGTCCGTCTTCGGGCTCATCATCTCGCTCGTCGTCGGGCTCTTCATCTCGTTCCTCATCGGACTCTTCATCTCGTTCCTCAGCTCCGGCGAAAGCTGCCAGCTGACAGTGTGAGGTTGGCGCAGTGCTTCGAGTAACGGCTGCCGCACGGATCTGGGCGCGTGGCCAGTTATGTCGCCAGTTATGTTATGTCGCCGGTTATCCACCTATCCGATTTTTGTCCACAGCGCACCTATGACTCTGTTCGCTGACGCCATGCCGCCCGTAACGTCCGCGCCATGCGCACCGAACCCAGGCTGGACGCCGCCGCACTACAACCCGGATTGGCAGACCGCGCGGCATCGGCACTGCTTCGGTTGAGACCCGGCGGCCGACGCGTGCGGTCACTGCGCCGGCTCATCGCGGTCGCTCTTTTGCTGGCGGCCGGCGTCATGGCGTCGATATCTCCGACGTCCGCTACCGAAGGCACCGACGTGCTCGTCTCTGCCCGCGACCTGCCCGCAGGCGCCATCCTTTCCGCAGGAGACATCAAGGTTCGCACTGTGCGCACCCCACCCGACGGGATCCTCGCCCCGCAGCACCGCGCAGACCTGAATGGTGCACTGTTATCAAGTCCTGTTCGACGCGGTGAAATCCTCACGGACGCAAGGATTCTTGGAGATCGGGGTCCCGACCCGGGGCCGGGGCGGGCGGCCGTCCCGGTGCCGCTGGCCGACCCCACTATCGCAGCATTACTGGCGCCCGGGATGCACGTGGTGTTGGTGTGGATACCGGAGTCGGACGGTTGGACCGAGGCCGCACACGAGGCGGACGTTCACTCGGGGTCCGCACACGAGCCCGTGGCAGCGGCGGGCGGCTCACCGACCGTCCGGGTACTTGCTGCAGACGCAGTTGTCCTGTCCGTGCCGGAGCCAGCGGGCGGCAGTATCGGCGCCGTGCGAAACCGGGTCATCGTCGTAGGTGTGCCTGGCGATGTCGCAGACGCGGTCACTGCAGCGGCAGCGGCCGGGTCGATCACCATTCGTTTCGGCCCGTGATGTTCGGCCCGTGATATCCGTCACGCGCTGTAGGCTCAGCACGCGCATTACTGCACCGACGCGCACCGATATCGGTGCTTGACCATCTGTAGCACCTCGGGCACACTGCCCGGTGGTCGCGCAAGCGGCCACGAGGATCATCAAGAAGAAAGGCACAATCGATGCTCAAAGGATTCAAGGATTTCGTTCTCCGCGGCAACGTTGTCGAGCTGGCGGTAGCGTTCGTCATCGCAGCGGCGTTCGCAACGCTCGTCAACACGTTCGTCTCGGCGATCATCAAGCCGATTCTGTCTGTCATCACACCTGGCCAGACGCAAGGCTTCGGGTTTTATCTCAGCTCCGGCAATGCCGCCACCTTCATCGATGTCGGAGTGCTACTCAACTCGGTGATCGTGTTCGTGCTCACCGCAGCGCTGATTTACTTCCTCCTCGTCGTTCCCATGAACAAGATCAACGAGCGTCGTGCACGGAGGGCCGGAACACTCGAAGCAGAGCCAGCAGATCCGACCGAAACAGAGCTGCTCACCGAAATCCGCGACCTGCTCCAGGCGCAGCGTCGGGTCTAGCGGTAGCTAGAGCTTTTCGCCCCAATGCGGCGGCTTGCTCGCACGGTAGTGCTCCAGCGAGAAGCCGCCGTGATGGCCGGGCTCACGTTCGTCGCTAGTCGTGTCCGGCAGCACGTCTCCAAAGATCTGATCGATACGCCGGCGCCGCCGGGCTTGATCGCGTTTGGCTTCGGCCTCCGCGGCATGTTCGGCGGCGCTCTCGTCTGCTGCGGCCTTGCTACCCTCGACCGCGTGATTCTCAGCAACTGCCTGAGGCACACCGGACCCTGCTGAAGCGGCATCGGCCCCGGGATGTGTCATATCCGCAGGATCTTCGGCGGAGCCATCCGTAGCGGAACGGCTATCGCGCTCGGTCACGACTCCGGGTCGGCCAGCTGCGCAATCACGTGGCCAGCAAGCGGGATCAGGGTTGCCAGCCCGTCGCGAATCGCAGTTCTGGAGCCAGCGATGTTGGCGATCAGCGTGGAGCCGGATACGCCCACCAGGCCGCGCGAGACGATCGCATCCGTGACGCCCGCGGCCATGCCAGACCAGCGCAGCGCTTGGGCGATACCGGGGAGATCGCGGTCGATGACATCGGCGGTGACATCCGGGGTCACGTCACGCGGCGAGACACCGGTGCCACCAAGGGTCACGACCAGGTCCACACCGCCGATGACTGCCGTATTGATCGCGTTGCGGATTTGCGTCTCGTCGGAGGGCACAGCAACCGTGCCATCCACTGTGAAACCGGCCTCCACCAGGAGCTCGGTCACCAACGCGCCAGCACCCGAATCGTTGTCGCCATGCACCAGCTGATCGGACACGGACACGATCAGCGCTCGACCAACGTGTGGTTGCGGGACTGTCACGGACTTCTCCTCCACGTCGCGCGCACTCGTGTGCAGAAATGCACACGTGCCGACCGGGTGGCCTGCGGGGCGCGTTGATTCAGCCTAGCGACCGGCGCTCACCTACGCCGACTGCCCCCGCAGCAGGCGCTCGGGCACGGCGAGAAACTGCACCAATCGAGCGCGATACGCACGGGCAGGCACTGCGCTGATATGGCTACGGCCGGGAATGCCCAGGAATTCTCCGTGCGGCAAGCTCGCAGCGAACTGCTTCGCGCGGGTTGCGAGTATGTCCCGCGCTCCGGCGACGATCAACGTCGGCGCGTCCGATGTCGGTGCCTCCGAACTGCTACCGCCAGCGCCAGCGAGCCCTTCGACCAGGGCGGCGAGCGCAGCCCGATCGTTGCCGAGAACCCCAGCGGCCAATTTTTCTAGGCGCTCGGCGTCGACCCCTCCGAAAAGTGGGCGCCCATCGAAGCCGCCGAGCACCATGCGCCGAACCGGCACGGTCGAGTGGCACGCCGCGGCCCAGGACAGCCGTGCCCCCATGGAATATCCGATGAGGTCGACGGCCCCGGCTTCGAACATCGTCATACGTGATGCGACACCTGCGGCGAGGCGCGGGATCTCGGCGACAACGGCGGCGATGTCCGCGAGGGCGGCTGCGAGCGTGTAAGCGGCAACACTGTGCGGTTTCTCGGACTGCCCGTGCCCGCGCAGGTCGAGCGCGACGACCGTTCGGCCAGCGCGGGTGAGCGCGTCGAGGTGGCCCGTCCGACCCCAGCCGCCTTCCGCGGACGACGCAAACCCGTGCAGCGCAACGACGGCAGGCAGTCCGAGGGCCGGCTCGATGCCTTCGCCCGGCGAGGCGACGAGCACCGACAGCAGTACGCCGTCGGTGGCGGTCACCGAGTGGCGGGTGAGCACGGCGGGCGGCTCAACAGCGGGCGTAGTGGCACGGCTGGCGGTATCGGCTTCGGTCACAGCGGTATTCTCGCCCCACCGGCTACACGCATCAGAGGAGACCCCTGTGACAGACGCCCGACGTCGCACCGATGCCCGAGTTCTCGCGCAAATCGCGGTGTTCGCCGCCCTCATCGCCGCTCTCGGCGTTCCTGGCACGCTGTTTATCGGCGGCAATGCCGTGCCGATCACGCTACAGACGCTGGGCGTCATGCTCGCAGGCGCGATTCTTGGACCGTGGAAAGGTGTGGCGGCCGTAGGGGTCTTCGAAGCATTAACATTCGTCGGCTTGCCGCTGTTGGCCGGCGGCCGCGGCGGCCCCGCCTACTTCACCGTGTCGCCAACCTCCGGATACGCGTGGGGATTCCTGCTCGGGGCGATCGTGGTCGGCCTACTCACCCGGCTGATCCTGCCGAAGTACCCACTGTGGTTGGGCATCGTCGTCACGGCTATCGGCGGCATGCTCGCGATCTATGCGGTGGGTATCCCGTGGATGGCTGTCGTGACGCACACGCCGTTGTGGGCCGCCACGATCGTTAACTTCGCCTATCTCCCCGGGGACGCGATCAAGGTAGTGGCGACGGCAGTGATCGCCAAGCAGGTGCACCGCGCCTACCCCGGCCTGATTCCACGCCGTCACCCGCGGAACGCTGCGGCCACCTCGCCAGCATCACCAGATGAGGCGCGCCAGGCATCGTGACTCCACGTATCGGCAAGCCTTCACTCGAAACCCGGCTGGCGACAGGCTCCACGCCGCCGGATCGGGTTGCGAGGCGCGCCGTATGACGACGATCCATTTCGATGCCGTCTCGCACAGCTACGGCGACCGCCGTGTACTGGCCGACATCAATCTGACGCTCACCGAACACTCCATCGGCATTATCGGAGCCAACGGCTCCGGCAAGTCCACGCTGGCCCGAATGATCAACGGGCTCGTCGAGCCAACATCGGGAACGGTCACGGTCGATGGCGTCAACGTTTCGCGGCACGGCCGGGAGGTCCGCAAGAAGGTCGGCTTCGTGTTCACCGACGCGGATACACAGATCGTGATGCCCACTGTCGCAGAGGATGTCGCGTTTTCGCTGCGGCGTAGCGGCCTGTCCAAATCCGAGATCGCGGACAAGGTCCAAGCCACGCTCCGGCACATGGGTCTCGACGAATTCCCCGATCATCCAGCGCACCTCTTATCCGGTGGACAGAAGCAAATGTTGGCGCTCGCCGCCGTATTGGTACGTCAGCCGCAGATCGTGATCGCCGACGAGCCGACCACCTTGCTAGATCTGCGCAACGCCCGCATCATCAGCGACATGATCCAGTCGCTGCCACAGCAGGTAGTCGTGGTCACGCATCAACTGGATCTACTGACGAGTTTCGATCGGATCGTCGTCATAGACGGCGGACGTGTCGTGTATGACGCCGCTCCGAGCCACGCCATTGCGTTCTACCGCACCCTCGTCGACGAGGGGCTGCGTCAATCATGAGCACATCAGCCGTGAGTGCGGTCACTAAATGAGTGCAGCAACCCTCGGGCTGTATCATCCGGGATCGACTGCGGTGCACCGTATGTCGGCCGGTAGCAAGCTAGCCGCAATGCTGATCGCAGTGGTGGCGATCGTGCTGCTGCGGCAATGGTGGCAACTAGCGATCGCAGCAGGTGTAGTGGCCCTGTGCTACGCCGCAGCCCGCATTCCGGCGCGCGTGGCATGGACGCAGCTCCGCCCGCTGAAGTACTTCATCCCGGTACTGGTGGTGCTGCAACTGTGGTTGGCGAATTGGCAGACTGCCGTGCAGATATGCGGCACCATCGTGCTCGCCGTATCGATTGCGGCGCTGGTCACGCTCACCACACGGGTTACCGCCATGTTGGATGCGCTGTCCACCGTGCTCGGCCCGCTGCGGAGGGTAGGCGTTGACCCGGAGCGAATTGCGCTGCTCTTGGCCGTGACTATCCGCTGTATTCCGCTCGTGGCGGGGATTGTCACCACGGTCACCGAGGCGAGAAAGGCGCGCGGGCTGGGCTTTTCGGTCGTCGCGTTGGGCGCGCCAGTGGTGATCCGGTCGCTACGGGCGGCGGACACGCTCGGCGAGGCGCTCATCGCCCGCGGCGCGGACGACTAACGCGGGCCACCGACATCAGCCCGGCAGTTCCGAAAAGTGCCCTCCAGATTCGCTTCGAGCGGTGGCGAACTGCGGCTTTACGAGTCGCGCGTAAATCTGGAAGTCACTTTCCGGCATCGCGGATCGAAGCGGCTAGGTCGAACGTCGTGCGGTCATAAAGCACTAAGGTCACCTGCGACACGGACGAGGAAGCTGCGCCGAGCGCGGTGAGCGCCTGCCGAATGGCGTCGCCTTTGGGCCAGCCGAACACACCTGCGGAAATCAGCGGGAATGCGACTGTCCCGGCGTCTAGGTCGTCGGCGACGGCAAGGCTCGCGGTGTAGCAAGAACGCAGCAGCGCGCTGCGATCCTCACCGGTCGAGTAGACAGGCCCGACAGTGTGAATCACCCACCGGGCAGGCAATCTGCCAGCAGTCGTTGCGACTGCGCGTCCGGTGGGCAGTCCGTTCGGTAAAGTGGTTCGGCGAAGCTCGCGGCATTCCTCGAGAATGGCCGCTCCCCCGGCGAGGTGGATGGCTCCGTCCACCCCACCTCCGCCGAGGAGCGCGTTGTTGGCTGCGTTGACCACGGCATCGACCGACATGGCGGTGATGTCGCCGCATGCGAGTTCGATACGCATCGCCCCGCGCCCCAGATCAGCGGGTCGGGTCGAACGGGCGCAGCAGGTCTGGGACCTTGCCGGTCGCGATTTCTTCCGCGAGCAGCTTGCCGGACACAGGCCCGAGGGTGATACCCCACATGCCGTGTCCGCCTGCGACGTACACATTGGGGTTGCGGGTGGCGCCGATGACGGGCAGCCCGTCGACGGTGACGGGGCGACCGCCGACCCAGACGTCGTGCTTGTCGTTCCAGTCGACGCCAGATAAGAGCGGGCGCCCATTTTCGACGATGCCGTCAACGCGCCCCATGTCCAGCGGCGCATCGACGTCGCGGAACTCCATGGTCCCACCCACGCGGAGCCGGTCGCCGATCGGCGTGCAGGCAATGCGCTCGTACGGGAAGTAGACGGGACAAGGCACCGGCGACGACACCGGAACGCTGAACGAATACCCGCGACCGGCGCGCAACTGTACGTTGACGCCGTACTGCTTTGCGAGTTCCGGCATCCATGAGCCGGTGGCGATCACCACAGCATCGCCGCGGATCGGCTCACCACCAAAGAGCTCGACAGTGAACCCTCCGGGCCCTTGGCGCAGTGCACGAACGCTTGCGCCGGAATGGATCTCGCCGCCCCGATCCCTGACGGCCGCGGCTAGTGACTCCACAAATTCGCCCGGGTTGATGTACCGCTGGCCGTTGATGCGAATGGCGGTCTGCACGTCCTTCGAGACGATCGGCAGTTCTTCGCGAAGAGTATCGCCGTCGATGACTTCGGTATCCAGCTCGAGCCCGGACTCGTGGATCAGGTCGATTTCTCGGATCAGCCCGGCGGCCTTCTCCTCGGTGAGGAACGCGGCCATGATCGGCGCCTCGTGCGTCTCGCCGGTGGCCCCGCCAGCTGCCAGCTGGTCATAAGCCTCGATGGCTAGCCGATTAACCGGCACATACGCCGCCATGGTGCGCCGCCACTGCTTCATGGTGCAGTGCCGCGCAAAGCCGATAAGGAAGCGCCACAGCTTCGGGTCAATCTTGAACGGCACATAGAGAGCAGCGTGCTTGTCGAGCAGGGATTGCAACCCGTACTTGATGACACTCGGTTCAGCCAGTGGGATCGCCAAACCCGGGGAGATCCAACCGGCGTTGCCCCAGGAGGAGCCTGCCGCCACTCCCGATCGATCGAGTACGACGACCTCGATATCCCGTTCCTGCAGGTGCCAGGCGGTGGACAGCCCTAGCATTCCCGCGCCGACCACAACCACACGACGAGGTGCCTTGTGCTGTGTCATGTTCGTTCGACCTTTCGCATTCTGCCTATTGTCCTGCGCATGCCGACGGATCGGACCGGGTCACGCACTTTGCGCCGATTCGGACATCTAGCGCCACTTAGTCGGACGCTACCAGCGCACAGGCCAGTTCGCACAGGCTCGGCCTCCGCCGCTTTCGGCGCGCGATCGTGATCCTGATCACGGGCTAATATTCGGTGACAAATTCACGGTGGCGGGCGCTTCCTGGGGCAAAGTTCTGTACGATACCGCTAAGTTCGCGACCCAGCTGGAGTGCACTGCGCTCCGTCAAGGAGACGTCATGTCCCGAGTCACGGCATATCGGATGATCGTCATACACGTTCTTGTCGGTGCAGTGGCGGCGAGCCTTGTGCTCTCCGGGTGCGCTGCGCCCGCCGGGTCCACCGGTGAGGTACCCGAAAATGCGCCTCGGCCCACATCGACCGCCGCCGCAATCGAAAGCACGGCGGCAATTCCTTCGACATCTGCCGCACCCGGAAGCACGCCTCCCGACGCCTCTAGTGCCGCCACACCCGAAACCACACCGACAGATACCACGGTCGCGGGTATCGACTGGCGGAGAATTGAGCCATCGGGCCCCCTGCACAAAGGCCGCAGCTACTACTCGTTTTCAGCCGCCAACACGCTGTGGGTAGGTGACGACGAGGAGCAGTCGGTGCTGTACGGCACCACCGATGGAACATCATGGCGCACCCTCGATCTCACCAAGCATGGCCTTCCTGCCGATGCGAAGGTAGATCCTGGCACTTCGGGGTGTTCTCACGGCCTCGTCGTCGACCAGCGCGAGACGGGATTCACCATCGTTTATTACACGAACTATGGCGCCCACCAAGGATCTGGGCTGCTCAACAAGATCTGGCTCGTCAACATCGACGGCGACACAGTCACCGTTGAAGATCCCACCAAGAGCGGGCTCGAGATCATGCCACCGGACGAAGGCGGCGACGCCTTCCGTACCATGTGCATCGCTGGCTTCACACACATCGACGGTCAGCGGGTCGCCATTGGTGAAGGCCAATGGTGGAAACCCTTTGCGACAGGTTCCCAGGACGCGTTCAGTGCCACGCAGGGGCCCTCCGGGAAGTGGGAAGTGTATTCCACTAAAACATCCGAAATGCTCGGCGGCGGCAAGTATTACGCCAGGATTTTCGGTGTTTTCACCCTCGGAAATCGCGTCGGCGTCATCGTCGACACTTGGGACAAATCTGGCGCCTTCGATGTGTGGACCTCGGCTAACGGCCGCGACTGGTCACTTTCGGTAGTACCCGGAAAGCCCGCAAGCATGGCCGGACTTCGCAGCGCTGTCGGGAAGTCTGGGATCGTTGTTGCCGCACCATTGAAAAAGGCGCCGGGCGTGCTCGCAGTCTGGTCCAGCCCCGATGGCAAGAGCTGGCAGGGGCAGGAACTGGCTACCGGCGAGCGCGCAGAGCTTGGCATGATCGCGGCGGTTGACGACGGATACCTTCTCACCGCAGCGTTGAAGCTGTTCGAAACTAGCGCGTGGACCTCTTCAGATGGTGAGAATTGGGAACCTATCACCGATCTCCCAGAGAAGTCATCCACCTTGGGCACACCGTTCCCGCACGAAAATGGGTTCGTGGCGGTGTCCAGCTACGGAATCGAAGTAAGCGGGCTGGACTGGTAACCGGTCCGTGACGACGCTGTTCCGCAACGACATGACCGAGCGCTTTCTGGCGGTGTGCCGCACGCCTACGCGCATCAGTACACCGCCAGAGAGCGGTAGATCAGTTTCCGGAGCTAGCCGGCGCGTTCTTGGCAAACTCGGTGGTGTAGGTCTTGGACAGATCGATCTTCGCGCTCTTCACGTCCGGCAACGCTGCCTGCAAGACAGACAACACCGTTTGCGGACCATCGGAAGGCATGACGCCATCGCTGGTGAACATGCCCTTGCCTGAGTCCAGCGCCTTGGCGTACGCATCTTTACCGATGCCTTTGTAGAAGTCCCCCGGCACATGTTCGGTGATCTCTGCGCCCGTGTGGGTGTTGATATAGGCCAAAGTCCGGACAAACGCGTTAGCGAGCTTTTGCGCCACGTCCTTGTGGGAATTAACCCACTCGGTGCTGGCATAGAGGCACGCGGCCGGGTAGGTGCCGCCTAGTGCCGCCACGGTCCCCGCTTTAGTGCGCATATCGATCATGACGTGCGCCAGGCCCGTGCTCACCGCTTGGGTGATGGTCGGCTCGGTCGTCATACCCGAAACGACGGTGCCCTGCTGCATGGCGGCGATGAATGTCTGTCCGGACTTCACTGGCAACCGATTCACATCGCTGACCTTCAGTCCGCTTTTCACCGCAAGATACTGGGAGAGGAAGTCCGTGGACGAGCCAGCGCCGGTGATGCCGACAGTCTTGCCTTTCCAGTCCGCTGGTGACTTCACATCAGTGGCCTTGTCAACGGTGAGCTCGACCTCGCCTGGTACTTGCGAGAACTGGACGATGGACTCGGTGGACTTGCCCTTGGCTTGCAGCTGAATGTTGTGGTCGTAAAAGCCGACTACGGCATCTACGCTGCCGGAGAGCATCGCAGTCTCGGCGTTCACCCCGGCCGGCTCCGACTGAAGGTCGACGTCGAGCCCGGCGTCTTTGAAATACCCCAGGTCCTTAGTGAGTTCGGCGGGCAGATAGATCTGCTTGTCTAGTCCGCCGACCATGATCGACACCTTTTCCAGGGCGGCCGCAACACTGCTACTGCCATTGGCCGGGGACGACGCGGAACCGCCTGCGGCATCCGAAGACGCCGCGCTATCACTTGAATTCGAGCCGCACGCGCCCAATAGCAGCGCGCCGCCCAGTACCGCCACGACGCCGATCGCGATCTGCCTTCTCACATCTATCTCCTTGATTAACGATCGCGGCACGGCGGACGCCGCGTCGCAGTAATGGATTAGGGCTGCCCGCCAGCGCAGAAGGCAGGGAGACTCCAGGATTTTGCAATTACAGGTCGGCGCCGGATAGCTGCGGCGGCCGCCAAGACAGCAGCCGCTTTTCCAGCAGACTGATGAGGCCTTCGGCGATCAGCGCGACCACGGCGATAATGAGCATCGCGGCGAAGATGCCAGCCGGGTTGAAAGTGCCTTGCGCCGTGGTGATCAACAGCCCGAGCCCCTTCATGGCGCCGAGGAACTCACCCACGATGGCGCCGATCAGCGCGAACCCGAAGCTGGTGTGCATGCTGGCGATAATCCAGGTGAACGCGGACGGCAGAACCACTTGCCGGGTGACCTGGCTCTTGCTGGCACCCAGAATGCGCGCGTTGGCAACCAGGTTCCGGTCTACCTCTCGGGTTCCTTGGTACGCGTTGAAGAACACCGCGAAGAACACCAGCACGACGGCGAGCGCGACCTTGGACGAGATACCGAGCCCCAGCCACACGATCAAGATGGAACCCAACACGATCCGCGGAATCGAGTTGAGCACTTTGATATAGGGACCGAAGACCTCGGACAAAAGGCGCACTCGGCCCAGCGCAACGCCGCAGACCACGCCAGCTATCACGCCTATGACGAAGCCGATCACTGCTTCCTCTACTGTCACCGCGACCTGAACCCATAGCGGGCCTGCCTGGGTACCCTTCGTGACCCAGGTCCACACCTGTTCAAGGATTTCGGACGGATAGCTGAAGAAGAACGGATCGATCACGCCGGTGCGAGCTAACAATTCCCAACCGCCGGTCACCACGACCAACACCGCTACCTGCAAGCTGATCACCAAGGCCCTGCGTCGACGCGCCTCGCGGACGGCTTCCGGGTCCAGCACCGTGTCCTGCGAACCCCCGCTACCGGTCGAAGCCTTGGAGCTCGCCGCTGGCTTCGCCGAGGATGTCGTCATACGTTGTGTCATCTGCCGTCACTTCTCCGTCGTGCTTGCGGACATGGGGGCTGCCGCGGCGAGCGGTATCAATGACGACGCCCGGGAGCCCGGCCCGTCATCCGCGGTGGTCTGCCGTGCGTAAGCCAGCTGCACCTCGTCACGCAGGCTTTCCCAGATCCGTTGGTAGATCTCGATGAATGTCGGATCGAACCGGATCTCTTGTACGGTGCGGGGTCTGGGCAGATCAATGTGGTAAATCGCTTTGACGGTGGCCGGGCCGGCGGTCATCACGACCACGGTGTCGGACAGCGCAATTGCCTCCTCCAGATCGTGGGTCACAAACACCACTGCGGGACGGGTCTGATCCCAGATGGTGAGCAGCTCGGTAGACATCAGCGCTCGGGTTTGAACGTCCAACGCCGAGAATGGCTCGTCCATCAGCAGCACACGCGGTTCGTTGATCAGGCTCTGGGCCAATGCCACGCGCTTACGCATCCCGCCGGATAACTGATGCGGATGCCGGTCCTCAAACCCGGTGAGGCCTACTCGCCGGATCCAGTCATGCGCGGAGGCGAGCGCCCGGGGTTTGCTGATACCGCGGAACAGCGGTCCGGCGGCGATATTGCCCAGTACCGTCTTCCATGGCAGCACCGCGTCGGCCTGGAACATAAAACCGACATCGGGATTAATTCCGTGCACCGGCGTTCCGTGCACCAGGACTTCGCCTTTGCTTGGCCGCTCCAGCCCCGATACCAGGGTCAAAGTGGTGGACTTTCCGCACCCGGTGGGCCCGACCACAGCGCAAAACTCGCCGCGTTGGATGGTCAGATCGAGATCTTGCAGAGCCGTGTAGATCCCTCCGGTGGGTGTACGGAACCGTTTGGTGACGCCGGTCATGACGATGGCGGGCGCATCCTGATGCTCATCGTTCATCGGGCGGCTTAGCGTGCTTGCCATATGGTCTCCGTCACCTTTCGTGTGCAATTCGCCTGGTGGCGAAATACTAGAAAGGGAACCGGCATCTGCGGCACCCTTTCGCGGGTTGCCGCGCTATTGCTTGTTCATGCGCGTTTTGTGCATAAAATTCGCGGGCACTTACCCGTCGCATCCCCGCCTGGCGTGTCAGAATGCACACGATGTGACGGGCAGGTGGGCATGGCTTCACGAAGACTCTCCACGAGGATCTTGCGTTGGCAGGTGGCGATCCTGGTAGGCACACTGTTGGTCGGTTTCGGCCTCATCGTGTTCCAGGTGCGCTCGATGCTGGTGCACCAGTACGAGGAACGCGCGCTGGCGATAGCGCAGGCGGTTCAGGTCGAACCAGGCATCGCCGATGCAGTGATTGCGGGTGACCCCACCATGCTGGTTCAACAGCGCGCGGAAGCCATCCGCAAAAGCACCGACGCGCTATTCGTGGTGGTGACCGATGCACGAGGCATCCGGTACTCGCATCCGAACCCTGACGAGATAGGTCGCGAAGTATCCACTAGCCCGGACGGCGCATTGTCCGGTCACGAGGTTCTGGCCGTGCAGCGCGGCACTCTAGGACTGTCTGCTCGCGCCAAAGTTCCCCTGCGGGACGCCGCTGGTGGCATCGTTGGTGAAGTCTCCGTCGGCATCGGCGCAGAAGAGATCGACTCCCGTCTTCTGTCGCTACTTCCCGGCGTTGCCCTGTATCTCGGATTGGCCTTGTGCGCCGGGGTCGTGGCATCGCTGCTACTTGCCCGACGACTGAAGCGGCAAACGTTCGGTCTCGAGCTCGGCGAGATTGCAAACCTGCTCCAAGAGCGTGAAGCAACATTGTCCGGAATCCGCGAAGGCGTCATCGCGATCGATCCACGGGGCCGGGTGACGTTGGTCAATGCCGAAGCGCGAAAGCTGCTGGGGCTCAACGCAGGTGGCCGCGACAAGTCGCTGGACGAGTTGCTGCCGGCCGGTCGACTCGCCGATGTACTGACGGGTCGAGAAGGCGGCTCGAATCAGGTGGTGCTCACCGAACATCACTGTCTGGTCGTGAATCGGATGCCCGTGGTTTTCCAGGGCAGAGACGTCGGGTCAGTCATCACCTTGTCGGACCGGACCTAGCATGAGAGCCTGTTGCGCGAGCTCAACAGTGTTCGGGGATTGACAGATGCGCTGCGCGCGCAGCAACACGAATACGACAATCGCGTGCACGCCTTAGCCGGGCTGATCGAATTGGGCCGCTACGAAGAGGCCGCGAAGTATGCCGGTGAACTATCGAGCATCCAACCGGGGCTCGCAGAGCGCCTGCAAGAACGCCTCGATAGCCCGCAGGTGGTCGGGCTGCTGGTAGCCAAGTCTGTGGTGGCTGCCGAACGTGGCGTCACACTGACCCTGAGCGACGATTCGGCCCTCAGCGAGGGCGACTGTGATCCTGCTGCGCTACTGACCATCGTCGGTAATCTCGTGGACAATGCCATCGACGCTGCCGTCGGAGGTGACGCACATGCCGTGCAGGTGACTATCCGCGCCGAACCGGGCGGCCAGGTCACGGTACAGGTGCGAGATACCGGCGTGGGCATTCCACCGGAGGATTGGCCCCGCATCTTCACCGACGGTTTCACCACCAAACCGGCTATCGGGATTCGCCGTCGTGGCCTTGGGTTAGCGCTGGTCCAACGCACGGTCACCGGCGCGGGCGGCGCAATCCGCCTCACCGCGGATCCACTCGTACCAGGTATGACGTTTACCGTCTCGCTTCCGGTTCGCGGGTTAGTCACACAGGCGACGCCATGACGAACGCTGCGATCCGCACACTGGTGGTGGACGACGATTTCCGCGTGGCGGATGTACACGCCGGATACGTGCAAGCGGTGCCAGGGTTCGCGGTCGTAGGTATTGCGCACACCGCAGCGCAAGCCCTGCAGATGGTCGTCGACCTCGCCCCAGACCTCACATTGCTGGACCTGTATCTGCCAGATCAGCACGGTCTGGATCTCATGCACCGTATTGCCGAAGCACCCAACCCGCCCGATGTGTTGGTTATTTCCGCGGCACGCGACCTGGCGGGAATTCGTCGAGCTATGCAACAGGGCGCCATCGGATACCTGGCTAAGCCGTTCGGCGCCGCGCTGCTGGGCGAAAGGCTGAACGCCTATCGGGACCTCCGGCGCCGAATGATTGCCATGACCAGCAGCGGGCCGCACGAAGCCGAGCAGGCCGAGATCGACGGCCTGTTCGCACTCCTTGGCGGCTCCACCATGATCCCCGCGCCGAAGGGGCAATCGGATTCCACGATGCACTTGGTGCGGCAAGCCGTCCAACGGACGTCCTCGGATGTGTCCGCCGTGCAAGTCGCCGAAGCAGTGGGCATCAGCCGTCCCACTGCGCAGCGGTATCTCGCCTATCTGGCCCAGCACCGAGTAATCGAACTCCGGCTGAGGTATGGCACAACAGGCCGACCCGAGCATCGGTACCGCTGGCCCGGAAACTGACGCGCTGGCCGATGTGCGAAGGCGTCGAGCGGCCAATAACATCGGAAGACCACGTAGGAGGGGCGATGTCCGCTACCAAGGAGCCGAAGAGCAGGCGCGATCGGCCAGCAAAACCGCCGCTTTCGCGAGCCTGGATCATTGCAGAGACGATCAAGATCATGGAAAGCGAAGGGCTGGAGAAGGCGACGATGCGTCGTGTCGCCCAGGCGCTCGATACCGGCCCCGCATCGCTCTATGTGTATGTGGCCAATACCGCTGAGCTGCACGCAGCCGTCCTGGACCAGCTGCTCGAGTCGCTCCCGCCCGTGGGAGACGGCGATTGGGAAAGCAAGTTGGAGGGCCTGCTGGGCAGCTACGCAGATCTGCTCGACCAGCACCCGGGGCTGGCTCGCTCGGCGATGCTTCTTCGACCATCCGGGACACATGCTGTCCGTCTCTACGACACCGTGCTCGGCCTTCTATTGGAAGGCGGCTTCCCGACAGAGCCTGCCGCCTGGGGCGTCGACCTCATGCTGCAATACGTCACCGCCACCATTGCCGAGCACAGCGCGCCGACACCGGGCGTCACCGATCCCGCCGCCGAAGGCAAAGAGGCACTGCGCGTCCTCAACAATGCGTTTCTCGCAGCCGATCCCCGCACTACGCCGCATATCGCAGAGCATTCGGCCGCACTGCTCTCCGGTACCCCCGACCAGCGCATCAGTTGGGCGATTCACGTCTTGCTCGCCGGCATCATTGCGACGCCGACTCCCACGATGTAGGCAGCAGTTCCACGTTCCCCTGCGGTTAAGCGTCGAGGCTGCCGACGGCGTTATCCAGAGTCTGGGCGGTGGGTTCTGCAGTGCCGGGCGCGGCCCCTGACGACAGTTCGCGGCCGACATCGGGGGCTTTCTGATGCCCCGTTGTTCGGCGTAGCGGAACCTCCTTGATCAGAAACGCGATCACAATAGCTGCGGCCATAATGGGGATGGCGTACGCAAACACGGTAGTCAGCGCATCGGCGTAGGACGATTTGTAGGCGAATTGCAGCTTTGGTGTCAAGGTGGCGACTGTCTTCAGGCTGCCCCCGGATGGGCCAAGCTTCGACACGACATCGGCAGGCAGGTTGTGGATCAGATTTCTAGTGAGGTGACTGGTGAACAGCGCACCGAACACCGCCACGCCCACGGCGCCACCGACGGAACGGAAGAAACTCACCGACGAGGTTGCGACGCCCAAATCAGACTGCTTCACAGAGTTCTGAGTGATCAGCACCATCACCTGCATTACCAAGCCGATTCCAACGCCGAGCACAACCATCCAGACGCTGGACTGCCACTGAGGCGTGGTCGCATTCATGGTGGACAGCAAGAACATGCCAGCTGTCGCAATCATGGTGCCTGCGATGGGGAAGATCTTGTAACGGCCGGTGGCGGTAATGATCAAACCGCTGCCGATAGAGGCTACGAGTAGCCCGCCCATGAGTGGCAGCATCAGCAAGCCGGAATTCGTGGCGCTCGCGCCGGAGACCAACTGCAAAAACAGCGGCAGGTAGATGATCGAGCCGAACATACCCAAGCCGATGATGAAGCTAACCGCGCTGGAGATATTGAAGGTGCCGTTGCGGAACAGCCGCAGCGGAATGATGGGCTCCGCCGCCCGGCGTTCAATTAGCAAGAAGACAGCGGTGAACACCACGGTGGCCCCAATTAGCCCCAGGATGATCGGCGAGTTCCAGGCGTATTGCGCGCCGCCCCAGGTGGTGAACAACACGAGGGAAGAGATCGCAATGGCCAAAGCGGTGAAACCGCGGTAGTCGATTGAGGGCCGGGTGCGGACGATAGAGTTCGGCAGCACGATGCTGGTGACCACCAGTGCCACGATGCCGATCGGAATGTTGACATAGAAGATCCATCTCCACGACAGGTGGTCGGTGAATAGCCCGCCGAGCAGTGGCCCGACTACGCTGGACAGGCCAAACACCGCGCCGAAGTAGCCCTGGTACTTGCCGCGGTCGCGGGGTGGCACAACGTCGGCGATCGACGCCTGCGCAAGGACCATCAACCCGCCGCCGCCTAAGCCCTGCAGCGCGCGGTAGAGAATCAACTGGAACATCGATTGGGCCGAGCCGCATAAAGCGGAGCCGACCAGAAAAAGCAGGATGGAGAATTGGAATAGCCGCTTGCGGCCGAACAAGTCGCCCAGCTTGCCCCACAGTGGGGTGGATACCGTCGTCGTCAACAGGTACGCGGTCACCACCCAGGAGATGTGCTCCAGGCCGTGTAGGTCTCCGACGATGCTAGGTAGCGCAGTCGAAACGATTGTCTGGTCCAGCGCCGCAAGCAGCATGCCCAACAACAGTCCCGACAGGATGGTCAAGATTTGTCGGTGCGACAGTATTGGAATATGAGATGTTTGTTCGTCGATCTCGGCAGAAGCCATCGGTAAAAAAGTCCTTTGGTAACAGGGAGAACGCACTGAACGCTCGACGGGAGCCGGAGGCCGGGTAGCCCACGGAATCGTGCTGTGTCGAATATCAGCGCGAGTTCGGCAATGTTGGAAGCCGAGTCAGTGCACCGGGGCGACGACGGCAGCGTGGGACGTACTACGGGGTGGGGCCCAAGCAGGCGAGTATCGGAGCGAATGCGGCGAGCAGCCTAACACAGAATTCAGGTTGCGACAACGCACGCGAGTCGGTGCCACCCTCAGCCCGGTCGGCACGATCAGCCTTGAGCTAGTGCTCCATGCTGCCGCGAGCGGCCGGTGTGCCCAACCTCGCCTATCGGTGGCTACTAATGAGCGGCCACATCGGCTTCACTTGCGCGGCATCAGAGGTGTAGCCAAGCTTGCCCAGTCCAAGACCCTCCTCGATGGTCAGCAGCATCGAGTAGTGGTTGTAGGCGGTTGCGTCGGTCGCGTGGTGTGGGCCCGTACGACTGATTACGACCATGGGCACCAGGCCACCGCCATACACGCCGCCTGGGAAGTCGACGCTGACCTCTGGATCGGCCGGGGGCAGGACGGGTGAATCACAGCAGCCCGCAGCGGAGTAGTAGTCGCCGATAGCGGGATTGTTGGCGTCGTAGTCCGACTCGTCGGAAGTGATGAAGATGGCGCTATTTCCGGTCCACGCCCGACTGTGCATGATCGTTGTCACAGCCTGCTTGACGAAGTTGTCAGCAACAGTCTTGGAGGCCTCGTCAATTGGATCGCCGATCTTGTTCGAGTAGGGGCACGGCGTCTCCTTCGCGAATCCCCCGACCGTGGTATAGATGCCTAAATGCATGTCGGTGCAAATGTCTGGACTTATCCACACGTACCGAGGGGCGTTTCGGCTGTTCAGGTTACTGGCCATATCGCTGTAGGGCTTAATGTTCTTGGCGACCGCAGAGTTGTTGTGGACGTCGTTGTAGAGGTCGAATGGGTTGTGCTTACTGAGATACAGCCCCCCATTGGCGCTGTCACCCAGGAAACCGGCAGTCGGCATGGCCTGCATGTAGGCCGCCCACGGTATGTGGGCGGCATCGAGTTCGTCGACGATATTGGTGTGGTTGTAGTGGTTCGCCGGCAGCGCGTAGGTTTTGTTGATTGTGGTGGCGCCCTCGATGTACTTAGCCGCCACGGTGCTTCCGGCGTGCCAACCGTTGTCGTTGTTCACACCCCAGGTGCTACCGCTGGTAGCGGCGATGTAATTGGGCTCGCTGGTGTGGCTGACTCCGTAGTATTTCGTTGCCTGCCCGTATTCCTTCGACAGCGCCGTCAGGAACGGCATGGACAGCCTGTGCGTTACCGAGTTGACATCGCCGATCGTGTGATCCAGCGCGTGGTTCTCCTCCATGATGATGAACACGTGATCGAGGGTGTTGGGTGGACGCCACGCTGAGACGGGACCGCCTTGCGCAGCATGCACAGCTAGCACGGAACCGCCTTGCGTACGTGGCATGGACGACGACGCACTCGCGATGAACACCGGCCCCGAAGCGACTGCAATAACGCCCGCAGCGACAATCGCCATCCGCCGCACCCGTGCACTGACCATGTTCGTTGTCTCCTCGAGAGTTACTTCTATTTGTGGGATTCCATGCGAATACAAAAGCTGATCGCTCAGCAGCCATGGGTGCAAGTCAGCGACGTCAAATGGCGGATGCCAATACCTTTGAATTGTGAGGAGCATGGTCTTCGCTAGCCTGTAACGCCATTTACTGACGCTAGATCTGACTGATATGCCACACAAGGACCAATAGCGTGATTGTTCTTAGCTCGGCATTCGCCGCCTTTGTACCCATCGGCGTTATTTGATCCGAAATTCGACGCAAGATATCTCGATTCGCGGCTCCGCTTCGCCTATTAGGGTATTTCGATGGTGACACAGCGGCTTCTGACGACGTCTGCGGTCACCATCGTGAACAGCCGTACCGCGGTGCAACAGGCGGTAGCCCCCGGCGGAAACCGCCGCGACGGTGCCACACCGTGCCGAGATCTCTGATCTTCAGGCTTGGCACCATCGGTTTCGTGCGGTGGAATAACGCGTATGACGAATCCCCGGCCCGGCGCTTCTTCCGCGCACCCTGCTGTCGTTCCGGTCGATAACCTGACCGAACCCTCCCCCGCATGCGGTGATCCGGCGCTCCGGGCGCTGCTGGCCGAATCTTGGGGTCGGACCGGGGTGGAGTTACGACCTCTGGGAGCGGAACGTGATCTGAATGTGCTGGTGGATGGGGCGCTAGTCCTCAAAATCTCCAACCCTGCGGAATCAGCCGAGGCAGTCGACATGGAGGTCGCGGCGGTCGCGCACCTCAGCAGGTTCGCTCCGGAACTTTCAGTACCGATCACCCTGCCTACGGTCGACGGCGCTGCGACGGCTACGGTCACTGATGACTCCGGGCGTCGCTGTGTGGCCCGGCTGATCACTCTGCTGGCTGGGGCCCCCTTGGAGGGCAGCCAGATCACCGAACAGGTGGCGGAAAGGGTCGGTGGCGTTGCCGCGCAGGTCCAACTCGGGCTGCAAGGCTTCTTCCATCCGGCCGGAGGCCGCACTATCGGCTGGGACATCCGACGACTGCGCACAGTGGTGCCATCTGACGGGCCACTTGCCGCGCTCGCTGACCGGGTGCAGCCCGCACTGCAAGCTACTCGGGCACTGCCTTCATGGATTCAACATGCTGATGTCACGCTGACGAACGTGCTTGGCGCCGGCGACATCATCACCGGTGTCATCGATTTCGGCGATATGCACCACACTGCGGCCATCTGCGACCTGGCGGTCACGCTGGCGTCCGTTCTGCGCAACACCGCGTCAGGCAATCGCGTCGGTACGTGGGCGTTAGCAGCAGCCGTCTTGGATGGGTATCAGCGGCGGCGGTTACTCGAACCCGCAGAGGCCGAGATTCTCGGAGAGTTGGTACTGGCCAGGCTCACGGCCACTGAGGCCATCTCCGCCCGTCGAGCTGCTCAGCACCCAGAGAACGTCGCCTATATCGCCCGGTACGACGCTGCGAACCGGCCTATGTTGGAGGAGCTTTCCGCGCTGAATCCTACGGAGTTGAGCCGCCGATTCGGTCGGCTTACCGGCACCGGCTACGTCCGTGACCAGGCACCTCAGCGGAATCCCTCGCCCACCACGACATCAGGCCCTGAGTTGGACGAGAACCTGTTGACCCGGCGCGAGAGTGTCATGGGAGGCGCTCTCTCGCCGCTGTTTTATCGCACGCCGCTTCATGTCGTACGTGGGGAAGGCCCGTGGCTGATCACGGCCGACGGCACACGTTTGCTGGACGCCTACAACAACGTTGCCGTGGTTGGGCATGCACATCCCGTTGTCTCCCAGGCAGTATCGCGACAGCTCGCTCTGCTGAACACTCATTCGCGATACTTGCACGCCGGGATCGTGGAGCTCGCCGAGCGGATTCTGCAGACAATGCCAGAAGGACTCGACACCTGCCTTTTCACGACGTCAGGCACGGAGGCCAACGAGCTCGCATGGAGGCTTGCCACGGCCTACACCGGCGGCACTGGCGCAATGATCGCGGAGCACGCCTATCACGGCTCAACCCGGTGGATGGCCGACCTCAGCTCGAACGAATGGCCTCAGGGTTATCGCCCTGGACATGTGGCCACATTTCAGGCCCCGCGCGGATTGGGTGAAGACTGCGAGATCTCCGTCGCTGAAACGCGTGTCGCGGATGCTGCCGAGACGTTGAGGTCCAGCGGAGAAGTGCCAGCTCTTCTCTTGGCAGACAGCATGTTCACCAGCGAAGGGATCCTCGATGCGCCGCCAGCATTCATGCGCGGCCTTGCTTCCGGTGCTCATGCGGCGGGTGCCCTCTACCTCGCCGATGAGGTTCAGGCGGGCTACGGCCGTAGCGGCCCACAGCTCTGGCGATTCGCCCTGGCAGACGTGGTCCCGGACATGGTGTCGCTAGGCAAACCCATGGGCGCCGGGTATCCCATCGGCGCTCTAGTCACCCGGCGCGACATCGCGGCCTCACTGGCCCGCGACTACGAGTACTTCTCCACTTTTGCCGCCACCCCCGCCGCTGCCGCCGCTGGCCTCGCAGTGCTAGATGTGTTGCAGGACAGAGACATCCCTACCCGCGCAGTGCAGGTCGGCGAGTACCTACGCCACGAGCTGTGCGAACTATCCGCAACACACCCGCGGCTCGGCGAGGTACGCGGGACGGGCCTGTTAATGGGCATCGACCTCGTGCCGCCGGCAGGCACCGCGCCGCGGCCGTGGGCCGCTGGCGTACTCGAAGCTCTCCGGCAGCAGGGCGTGCTGGCTGGCCTCACCGGGCCAAGCGGCACTGTCCTTAAGATCCGGCCCCCGTTGATCTGGGGCAAAGTGCACGCGCAGATATTTCTCGACGCACTGGGCGCGATCCTTGCCGCGGGGGTCTAAATCGCGCTTCGCCCTGGCACTGTTCAACGGCGCAGTCGAGGGAGGTACGGCAGCAGCATCCTCGCGCGGGCTCGCTCTGAGCTGCAGTTCAGACAAGCAATCTAAGAATGGCCTCGCGGGTTGACAGTGTTCACACAGCCGTGTTGCACTATGACCTTCGCCACGCCCACTCAGCGCAACAGCGGTGCCATCCAAGGAGACACTTGTGAGCGATTCAGATAACGATCGTTGGCCAGCTCGGCCATCCGCTCCACAGCGTCCGATGCCCGGCTGGACGCGCAGACGCATGCTTGGGTCGGCGGGACTCGCTGGAGTCGTCGCGTTCGCCGGAGCATGTGGCATCAAGCCCGCCGGAGAAGGCACCGGTACCTCACAACCGGGACCTACCGGATCAGCCGACGCCGATACGTCACAGTCCGCAGCCAGCGGAACGGACGATGAGAAGATCGTCTACTGGTCGAACGGGCCGGAGTACATCGATGCCGATTCGTCGAACTCGGGAGACCACCCGAGTATCGACGAATTTACCAAGGAGACCGGCATCAAGGTCGTCTACACAGAGGACATCAACAGCAACCAGGACTACTTCGCAAAAATCCAGCCGGTACTGTCTGCGGGCCAGCCAATTGCTGCAGACATGTTCATGTTCACGGACTGGATGGCAGCACAGGTGATCCGGTTGGGGTTCATCGCGGAACTTGACCAGACACACATCCCGAACCTAAAGAACCTCAACCCTGAACTGGCTAACGTGGGTTTCGATCCTGGCAGGCATCTGTCGGTCCCGTGGCAGTCGGGCATCACCGGGATCGCTTACAACGCCAAGGCGACTGGTGGCAAGGCGATCACGAGCATGACGCAGCTTCTCACCGACCCCGCGCTCAAGGGACGGGTCGCGCTCCTCACCGAAATGCGCGACACCATGGGACTCACCATGCTGGACATGGGAGCCGACCCCACCGACTTCACTGACACGCAGTTCGACGCTGCGATCACCATGCTGCAGTCGGCGGTCAAGTCCGGGCAGATCCGTTCTTTCACCGGCAACGACTACGCCCAAGGGTTAGTCTCCGGTGATATCGCCGCGTGCACCGCTTGGACGGGTGACATCGTGCAACTGCAGATCGACAACGCGGATCTGAAGTACGTGCTGCCGGACAAGGGCGTCATGCTGTGGAGCGACAACCTGATGATTCCCAAGGGCGCCAAGCACAAGAAGAACGCTGAACTGCTGATGAACTTCTATTACCAGCCGGAGATCGCGGCGCAGGTAGCCGACTACATCAACTACATCACGCCGGTCGCCGGCTCCAAGGAAATCCTTCTCACCAAGGATCCCGATGTTGCCAACAACCCGCTCATCTTCCCGCCAGATGACGTCATGAAGCGCGCTCATGTCTTTATGACGCTGACCGAAGATCAAGCGGACCGCTATGACAAGGCCTTCGCCGGTCTCATGGGCGCGTGAGCGACCAGGATCGCGGGGCTGCCGACGCCGAGTCGATCATTGGCGCGATCGCAGAAGCCAGGAACGCGGCGCTATCCGCGCTGGGCGGCGACGTGCGCCTTGTCGATCTCACCCGAGTCCTCGGCCCTGACAGCGTGATGTGGCCGGGCAGCCTCGCACCGTCGGTCATCGACCGGGAGAATTCCGCAGATGGTTCCACATCCCGGGTGATGCAACTACATGAACACTCCGGCACCCACCTTGATGCGCCGTCGCACTACGTACCTGGCGGTGATGACACTGCGACTCTGGCCCTGGATCGGCTAGTCGTCGCAGCAAGGGTGCTGGACATCTCGGCGCAGGCTCGGCGGGACCCCAACGCCACACTGCAACCCGAGACCGTCTTAGCCCACGAAAGCGAATACGGACCGATCCCGCCGGGCAGCGCCGTGCTCTTGCACACCGGTTGGACCCCCCACTTCGCCGATGCTGCGACTGACTTTGCCTTTCCAGCATTTGGGGTCGAGGCCGCGCGTCTGTTGGTTGAGCGCGGCGTCGTCGGTCTGGGCGTCGACTCGTTAGGAATCGATCCGGGTAACGCCGGCATGGCTCCCGTACACCGGACGGTGACACATCGTGCCGGCCTATGGCACCTGGAAAACCTCACCAACCTCGATCAGCTACCGCCGGTCGGCGCCTTGCTCATCGCTGGCGTACCGAGACTGGCAGGAGGGACTGGGTTCCCGACCCGCGCCTTCGCGATGGTTCCAGGGAGCTTCGGGTAGCCGAACGCGATTGGTATTTTCACGGCAGCGCCACGCTGGTCTTCAACCTCGATCACACCGCCAGTGATCCGGCAAAGATCTGCCATGCCAGCAGCGACTTGGCGACGAGACTGAGAACCAGGTAGGTCTTCTCGCCGAACGCATAGTCACGCCAGCGGCCCACACCTCGGTATTGCAACCACTGGTTGACGGCGAAAGTGAAGAACGCGATCAGCAACGAGACGAAGATGCCGATTACAAAGCCGGGTACTTGCTCGGAACCGACAAGGTTGATCACAATCGCTACCCACGGCGCTAGGCCGGCGAGAGTGCCGAACCAAAACGGCATCATGGTGGTGTGCGACCGGACAGGCGGGTTCATCTGTTCCTGCAGCCAGCCGAAAAGGATCATCGCCACATTTGCACCGATAACCGCGACGACGGTTCCAATGCCGGTGAGGCCGAAGTAGAACCCGATCAGCACCAGCATGATCGTGGAGCTCAGCGAGTACTCGATCCACCGGAATCGGTTGATTCCCCGCCGCAGGTCCGCCTCGTAAGGTCGGCGCAGCAGCGTCGCGGTGAGGAGATGATCAGCTGCGGCGAGGAACAAGAAAACGGCCACAGCCACACCGATGTCGACGCTAAATAGCGTCGACGGTGCGGGTTCCGCAGATCCCGGAGGACCAGTGGGATACGACGAGGTCACCGCTATCGAGAACCCACTCGCAAGTAGCAGGACAGCGATACCCTGAACGGCGTGCAGCACGGTCAAGCCGATATTCCACCGGTGCAATCGTCTCAATGCATCGGGCGTGACTCCGCTGGCTGTCACATCGGTGATCGTCGCGCGTGGTCCTGACATGCATTAATCCTGCCGCATTGCCCCGCAGAATGCACGCGCTTGGCCCACCATCCAGAATCTTCCACTTCCCAATGGGCTGGGCTAATCCGCTCGGTCGGCCACCACGTCTACTCGGGCTGCCGGCCGTTGAAGTTGTCGAATGTTTCACGGATTGTGGTGACGTCGCGCTTCTCAGCGAGGAGAAATGTCAGAAGAATTCGCGCCTTGAGTCCGTCGAGGAATCCTGCCGCGATCAGGCCCCGAGCAAGCAGATCGCGCTCGGATCCTGGGAATCCGTAAGTCTGTTGCAGGGTTTCGCCGCTGCCAGTCCTTGACGCAAGTACCACTGGCAACCTGGCGGCAAGTCGCTCGAGAGCAGGTACAAGCTGTGCCGGCACATGGCCACCGCCGAAGCCTTCGACGACTAACCCCTGGTAGCCGAGGTTTTCGAGGCTGTCGATCAAACGGCTGTCGCAGCTAAGGCTCATTGTCAACAATGCGACGGCAGGCGGCTTTCCTTGCGGCACCACCAATGTCGGCGTGGGCCCGGTGGGGGCTAGAGCAACACGTACCTGCCCCTCAGTGACCCATCCAATTGGCCCAGCCGTGATCGACCGAAATGTCGCGGGGCTCGACGTATGCGTCTTACGCACAAAGCGCGCGGTATGTATCTCGTCATTCAGCACTACTAGGACTCCAAGTCCTGCCGCCGCCTGCGAACTAGCAACCTGCACTGCGGAAAGCAGGTTTGCCGGGCCGTCCGCGCCCGCGAGTGTTGGATTGCGCATGGCGCCGGTCACGACCACGGGTCGGCCTGGAGGAAGGAGCAGGTCCAGGGCAAACGACGTTTCCTCGATCGTGTCAGTTCCTTGGGTCACTACTGTTCCTGAAGCGCCGTCCTCGCGGGCCTTCTCGATCGCGGCCGCGAGTGCCACTATGTCCTGGAAGCTGAGATCACCAGAAGGGGTCTGTCGAAATGTTTCGGCGGTGAGTTGTGCGATTTCGTCCAGCTGCGGCACCGCAGCGATCAGCTCTGCTGCGCCGAGTTGCGGCGTGACTCCGCCCTCACTCTGTGAAGATTTCGTCGAGGCGATAGTCCCGCCTAATGCAAATACCGTCACAGTAGGTAGTTCACTTCGCGCTGTCTTCACGTGGCTCTTTCCCCTCCAGTTGTGACGAATGGGCCGTCCGGTCATGAGCGCAGGCGAGTTTCTATCTCGGTGAGATGCGAGGCGAGTGTGTCAAATACGCCCTCGGATTCGAGTGACCTCCGCAGGGATGCGTTAAGCCCGCCAGGTGTTTCGTGGTCGACGATCAAACCGGCAGCATCGTACGGATTCCGCGCCAGCCCTTCAGTGGCCAAACCATGTACTAGCGCCGTGACGTAGCTTGCCGCAACATCTTCCGCGAACCCATGCTGGGCGATCCAGTCGACGACGCTGGCCTGCGCGGCGAAGAACGAGGACATCATTGCCGACGCGGAGCTGAGGATAGGAATATCGTCCTCGTGCTCAAGAACGATCAGACGTCCACACCCTTCGAACAAATCAGCCACCGGGGGAACGCGGGGAAAGAGCACCAGAGGCCCTGCGTGCAGGGCGATCATCGGCAGCGGAATCATCTGGCACACCGTGGTGGCCGGGGCGGCAAGCGGGCCAAGCCGGGAAGGCGACCAGCCAGCGGGAAGGCCCACCACGACCTGACCAGACCGAAAGTTCAACGCCGAGCACACCGTTTCGACCTGGGTCGGCAACACGGCAAGTATGACGATTTCCGCCGCGTCGACAACAGCCTGACTATCAGCAGCAACGAACGCCCTAGGGTGCCTCGCGGCGAGATCAGCACTACGCGACACCGATCGCGGCGACAACACCACTTCTATATGGTCAGCGTTCGGGCCACTGAGCAGCGCCTCGACTATCGACGACGCGATCGTGCCGACACCGACAAACCCCACAGAAATGTCGCGCATTCGCATGTAGCATTACCTTCCCGTCGTCGAAGGAGGCTGGACCCGACATCACGACACAACGCTGCACCTTGGCGGCGTGCTCCCCTGACCGTATCAAGCTAGTAAGACGCGTCTAACGGAGTTCGCTCCGTCGCCGGCGGGCCGACGAACTGGCTGATCGATTATCCCGGGTGGTCGGCGCTATTCTCGTACGGAATTATCGCCACGTGGTCGAGCGACGTGCCACGTCATAAATATTGGCGACCTCGGGGGCAGACAACTGGGTTCCCTGCCTGAGCAGATGCTGGCGAATCCGCTTGCGCTGCACCACCACGACAGCGCCGTCGCGTGGTTGCTCCTTTATGGTGAAGCCGCGTTGAGCGCCCATGACGGCGACGAGGCCCGTAGCGCTGACGGGGAAACCTGCGTGGTTGGTGAGTAGCCGCGCCGCGCGCCGCGCCTCGTGCCGACTGTTGCGGATGTACGGAACCCGCTGGCCATTCACCATGAACGTGTCGCCTCCGACCCAGATAGCCGCGCGCGGGTGGTGTTTCGCGTTGACCGTAAAAACACCGCCTGGCCCAATCACGACATGGTCGATGTCCGACCCCTGGTCACCAACGAGCACGGCATGCAGGATCCGCCACTCGGGCCCGAGTGTGGAAAGCTGGGCAGCGACTGCCTCCTCGCCGTCGGCGCCGATCCGCCAGGCGCGTTCGTCGTTCTTCACGCCGAGCAGTCGCGCCAGGGTCGTGCGAACGGGAGCGGCTCGCCGCTCGGCAATCGCCCGTTCGCGCGCGGCAGCGCCGGGGCGGGTCTGGCTGATGTCGCTCCATTCGGGAACTGGCAACTGCTCGAGCGCTGGTGGGTTCAGCGCGTCGGCCATCGAGACGGACGGCGACGCGGACGGCGAGGCGAGCGCGCAGATTCCTGTAGGCGTCGCTAAGTGCAGCGCAGTCTCTAAAGCGTCCGGTGCGAATTGGGCTCGCGGCGCGCGCCCGCGCAGCGATTTCTCCGCGCGATAATCAGCAATGGCGCGCTCGAGCAGCGGCACATTCGAAAAGTCGTCCGAGTGAAACTGGCCTGTTTTCACATCGAAGTAGCCCAGTGCGGCCCCGCCGGGAGTTTCAGCGTAGAGGCGTTCGCGTCCGAAACGCGCCCATCGGCGCACCGTCCAGTCGGTCACAGTTGCCCCTCGATCTCGTCGCCGTGTGTGTCTGAAACATGAATCGGCGGCAGGACGAGTCCCTTAACGGCGCTGCACAAATCTTTCCTGAATCGCGGAGATCGGACCAGGGACAGTCCTGAGCCCGCTGGCGCGAACCGGCCAGGCTCGCCTGCACTTCGTCGCCCGCCGCGTGGCCACAGGTGTCGTTGACCGGCTTGAACCCATCTAGATCAAGGAAGAGCACAGCGCAGGCTGAGCCACTCTCGCCCATTTCCGCGAGCGCACGCGTTAGGTGGACCCCGTTCGGCAGTCCGGTGAGCGCCTCGGTTTCCGATCGGATCCGCAGTTCCTCCGATTCGGCCATGTACCGGCTCACGTCAACCATCTGGGCCAGCATCAGCAGAGTGCCGTCATCGTCGATCCAGGCGAGCGTGACATCGACAATCACCGTGCGTCCCGACCGGTGAACGAAATGGGTCCGCGACGTGAATCGGCGTTCCGGCACCTTCGCCGCAGCAGCACCGAGCGCGTCGGCGCGGACTGCGTCATCCTGATGCATGAACATCGCGGCGCTGTGGCCGAGGAGCTTATCGCGACCATAGCCAACCACGTCGCACATTGCCTGGTTGACGAACTCGAAGACGCCGGAGTCCGTAAGACTCACAGCCAAGGCTGCTGGCGTCGCCTCAAACAAGGTAGCAAGGCGCTGCCGGGTGGCGGTTAGCGCAACCTGCAGTTCGTCCACGATCCCCTCGGAGGTGCGCAGCAGCCCGCACCCGCCCATATCCCGGGAGGAGGAAGTTCCGAACTGTGAGTCGTGAACCGGCATCACCTTCCATCGCGGTCACGGCGCGCGCCCTTGGCGGCTTCTCGCGGTGGGCGCCGATGGCAGCAACATCTCCAATATCGGCAGCGAAGTCGGTTCCTGCACCGCCGACGGCGCAGCCTTCGCGATCAGCTCGGCGGGCTTGTTCAAATCCTGATAGTTCCGGTCATCACGGGCAACCGGATCATGCCTGCAGGTGACATCCTCCCTCAACGCTCCCCTCGGCCGGCAAGAAAGCATCCCAGCTCCGATGAGACCCGCACCTCAGCGAAGAACCCAAGGCTGGCAGGCTCAACGTGGCCGAAAACGACCATTGACAATCCGACCGCCGCAAATCTTTACACCGCGGACACACTTACAGCGCCGAACACCACGTGCTCAACGCGATCGGCGCTGGCATCGCGCGCAAAGGGCCGCAGGCGCCGCAACCGGCGCGTCCCTCTTCAACTTTGCGTCCGGTAGCATTCTAGACGGTTAGAAACCACAACCATCGTGGCCCAGAAACCTAAACCGCTTAGTTCTTTGGACCGTTCCCTGGTTGCGCTTGCCCTCGTAGCTCAGGGGATAGAGCACCGCTCTCCTAAAGCGGGTGTCGCAGGTTCGAATCCTGCCGGGGGCACTGTGTTTGTGCAGGTGGTCACGGTTTTTAGGACTGTCTAAATTACCGCGATCGTCGCGTGCCCACAATCCG
>JBDTAR010000115.1:0-32038 GCA_039924545.1 Nakamurella sp.
GCAGCGGTTTAGTAACCGAATTCTTCGAGCAGCGCCTTACGCTGTCGGTCGCCCAATCCGCGAATGCGGCGGCTCGCAGCAATCTCGAACTGCTCCATGAGCTGAGCCGCGCGGACCTTGCCAACGCCAGGCAATGCTTCGAGCAGTGCCGAGACCTTCAACTTGGCGAGCGCTTCGTTGCTCTCGGCGTCTACGAGGACCTGCTTGACGGAGGTTTGGCCCTTCTTCAGGCGCTCCTTAAGTTCCGCCCGGACCCGGCGCGCTGCGGCTGCCTTCTCCAATGCTGCTGTGCGCTGTTCGGGTGTTAATTGGGGCAGTGCCACTTCGGCCTCACTTCTTACTGGGGTGGTGGTTATATTTATTCCGGCCGTCACCTGATGACTGGGCAACAAACTTCGGCCGCACTGAACCTACCGACGTCGCGGTCGGGCAGCAAATAAGCTGCCCGTGATGCAAGACACTATCGCGTCGCCGGTGGATGTTTACGTCACGATCGCATGCGACCGATCAGACCTGTGTCGTACTTTCCGGACCGAAATTCCGCATTGGCCAGTAGTTCCCTATGGAACGCGAGATTGGACTTCGGCCCAGTAATAGTAAACCCTTCAATCGCTCGTGCCGCTTTGTCAAGAGCTTCCGCACGGGTTGCTCCATATGCAATGAGTTTCGCCATGAGTGAGTCGTAGAACGGTGTGACGGTGTTGCCTTCAACATATCCGGCATCGACTCGGATACCGTCGCCCGACGGTTCGACCCACTCGGTGATGTGACCGGGCCCCGGCAAGAAGCGCTTGGAATCCTCCGCGTTGATGCGCAATTCGATGGCGTGACCGTGCGGCGCGAACGACTCGGTGTCGAACCCAGGTTCGTCGCCGGACGCCACTCGCAGCTGCTCCTCCACCAAGTCGATACCGAGCACCGTTTCGGTGATGCCGTGTTCCACCTGCAACCGCGTGTTCATCTCCAAGAAGTAGAACTCTCCCGTGGCAGGGTCAAGCAAGAACTCAACGGTGCCTGCGCCGAGGTATCCGACTGCGGAACCGGCCGCCGAAGCTGCCGCGAGCATACGGGCGCGCAACTCCGGGCCTACCGCCGGCGAGGGAGTCTCTTCGGCAACCTTCTGGTTCCGTCGCTGCACGGAGCAGTCACGCTCACCGAGGGCCAAGACGCGGCCGTCGTTCAGGCCCAAGATTTGCACTTCGACGTGCCGCACGGCCGGGAAATAGCGCTCAATGAACACGCTGGCATCTCCGAAGGTGCGCCCGGCAAACGCCGTGACAGTGTCAAATTTCGCTGCCAGCTCTGTCTCGTCAGCGGCCACAGCCATACCCATACCGCCACCACCAGCAGCAGCCTTGATCATGACGGGGTAGCCGAGCCCAGTAGCTGCGGCGACGGCCTCAGCAGCGCCGCTGAGCGGGTTTACCGTGCCGGGTGACACTTGGACCCCAGCTGCGGTCATCTTGTTGCGAGCAGCGATCTTGTCGCCCATCTCGATGATCGCCTCGGGTGACGGGCCGACCCATACCAAGCCTGCGTCAATGACGGCACGCGCAAATTCTGCATTCTCCGAAAGGAATCCGTATCCCGGATGGATCGCGGCGACGCCAGTCGCGCGGGCCGCTTCTAGCACGGCGGCACTATTGCGATATGACTCAGCGGGACTGGCCGGGCCGATGAGCACGGCTTCGTCAGCTTCGGAGACGAAAGGCAACTCTGCATCGACATCGGAATAAACGGCGACGGTGCGCAACCCCATACTGCGCGCGGTTCGAATCACCCGGCGGGCGATTTCCCCACGGTTGGCGACCAGGAGCGAATCGAACATGCGCAAAGCCTTTCTGAAGGGTGTTACTGCTGCGGTGCTCTCATCCTTGCAGTGGGTGCCAACAGCTCATGCACGCGGTGGACGACGAAGCGCAGAGCTGCTTACCACAGGTAGATCAGAGTCCGTCGGTTGCGCGGAATACCTGCCCCGAGCCAGATACCCGAACATCGCGATCGGCAGCCGATATCCATACGGACTGTCCGCGGGTGGCATCGATACGCCGGTCTACCGAATCAATCGTGATGGACCCCTCTGTGACGAGTACGATCTGCGGGCCGATATGTGTAATATCGCGCGGCGTCGCGCTCACGGTTAGTCGGGATAGCCGGAATTCACGAGCGGGGGTTACGTATGCGATCTCGCCAGAATCATCGGCGGCTCCGCCAATTTTGCCGCCTAGTATGTCCACCGGGCCCGGGGTGAAGTCCAACACGCGCATGAGTTCTGGGACGTCGACGTGTTTCGGTGTCAGCCCGCCACGCAACACATTGTCGGAGTTCCCCATGATCTCGACGCCGGTTCCGGACAGGTAGGCGTGCAGGTTGCCGCTGTGCAGATACAGCGCCTGCCCCGGTTGAAGCGTCACTCGGTTGAGCATCAGCGACGCCAGCACACCGGCGTCGCCCGGGTACCGTTCGGCCAAATCCAACGCGGTGCGATAGTGCACCAGAAATCGGCTTGACGCCTCGCGGACCTTGTCGACGCACGCCGCCAGAACGGCATCCAGCACCAGCGCAACGGACTTTTGTGGGATCGTCGTCAACGTCGAGAACAACGCGCGGGTGCCCTCGGCGTCCGGTTGGCCTGAGAGCAGTCCAAGATAGTGCAGCAATTCCGGAACGTTGAGTTCTTCGATCAGGGCGACGGTGTATCCAGGCTCAGCGAAACCGCACAGCGCATGTAGTTCGGTCAGCGCGCAAATCATTTCCGGCTTCGGCCACGGATCGGTGTAATTACGGCGTGGATCGGTGCGGGCGATACCCGCCTCTTCCTCGGCCTCGAATCCGCGCCGCGCGAGCTCTGCCGACGGATGCGCCTGCAGGGATAGGGGCTCCGCGGCGGCCAGAACTTTGAGCAGGAACGGAAATCGATCGCCAAATTCGGCGATGACAGCGGCGCCGAGAGTGCCCTGCGGGTCGCCACGCACCTCGTCGAGCAAGGAGCGCTCATCGTCGTCACCCACAAGGACGGACGGGTCGTCCGGATGGGCACCCATCCACAGTTCGGCCTGCGGGTGCGCTGCTGGGCTTGGGGCTCCGAGAAGATCTGCAATGGCAGTGCGTGAGCCCCAGGCATAGGGCCGGATTTTGTTCCGCATCAATTCCATCAGGGGGTATCCCTTTCAACGCGGTTTGTATGCCGGGGCATCGTCATGACGACTCTCCACCCGACGACCCGCCGTCCGACGACTCTCCGCCCGACGACCCACCGTCCGACGACTCTCCACCCGACGACCCACCGTCCGACGACCCGCCGCCCGACGACCCACCCAACGCCTCGCTGAGCAGTAGGACCGGAATCCCATCGCGCACCGGATAAGTACGGCCACACTCCGTGCAGGTCAGGGCCTCGGCATCGGGGTCGGTCGCTGAGCCCACGCGCAGTGGCGCGTGGTCCTCGGCTGGGCATGCGAGCACGTCCAGGAGGTGCGCATCGATATCGATTGCCATTGCTGCCTTTCCCGTTGATGACCGTCGGCGATCGCCGACGGCGGTTTCCATTGTCGCCGCCCGCCGCCGTGTGCCGCACCCGCACGTGGCTGAGGCTCGGCTGACGGCGGCTTCGCTGGGGAGAAACCCCTCAGCAGTTGTTTTTCCGCACGAGCGACGGTATCCGATGACACCGTCCCTACGACCGTATCCGAATCGGCGGCGAGCACTGGCTTTGCTGCCGCCTGCCCGGATTCATCACGCGCTGAGTCGATGGGCGACTCGCAGTCGCTCAAGCGCGAATCAGCCCGAGAATTTCATCCCGCAATGTGGACATCGCTGGCGCATCTTCCGCTTCGACGTGGAGCCGCAGCAACGGTTCGGTATTACTAGCGCGGACATAGAACCAGTCGCCGCCCGGCAACGTGATCGTCAATCCGTCCAGTTCGTCGATTCCGGCGGCTCGCTCAGCAGCCCACAGCCGGAGGCGATCGGTCACCGCATCGGCGTCCATCACAGTTGAGCTGATCTCCCCGGGCCGGCTGTACCGCGCGAAGTCCGAAACCAGCTCCGACAGCGGCCGATCCTGACCACCGAGCGCTTCGAGCACGTGCAACGCCGCAACCATGTCGGTATCGGCGCGGAAGAAGTCGGCAAAGTAGTAATGCGCCCAACGCTCGCCGCCGAAAATGGCCCCAGTCGCCGTCCGCCTTGATGTACGAATGGCCAACGCGCGTTCGAACCGCCATCCCACCCGCCTCAGTCACCAGTTCCGGCACCGCCTGCGACGTGATGACGTTGTAAAGCACGGTCGATCCAGGGACCCGCTGCAGCTCGCGAAGCGCTACCAACGCTGTGATGGCGCTTGCTGGCACCGGTTGGCCGCGCTCATCGACGACGAAACAGCGATCCGCGACACCGTCGAAGGCCAGCCCGAGATCCGCGCCGACGCGCAAAACCTCGGCCCGCAAGTCGACGAGGTTCTTCGGATCCAGCGGATTGGCTTCGTGGTTGGGGAACGACCCATCGGGCTCGAAGTAGAGCGGAGTCACGGTGACCGGCAACGACCCCAACACCTCGGGAGCCGTCATACCTGCCATTCCGTTACCTGTGTTGACAACTACTTTCAGTGGGCGCAAAGCGGAGGTATCAACCATGACACGTACCCGAGATCCATAGTCCGCAAGCACGTCTCGGTGTGAGACGACGCCCGCCGTTTCGGCCGGTTCTGGCAGGTCGACATCGAGAATGGCGATGGCTGAGTCCCCAACCTGACCCAACCCGGCCTCCAGGCTCATCGGCACTGCGCCAGCGCGACAGAACTTGATGCCGTTGTACCGCACGGGGTTGTGTGACGCCGTGAACATGACGCCCGGCAGGTTCAGACTGCCGGACGCGAAATACAACAGGTCTGTCGATGCGAGACCCACATGTATGACTGTGAGTCTAATCCGACGGAGGTGATTCCGGCGGCCATCGCCTGGGCAAGACGCGGCGACGAAGCGCGCATATCGTGCGCGATGACCACTGAACTCGATTCGCCAGCAACGTATTCGGCATAAGCGATACCAACCGCGTGCACTACTTCCGACGTCAACTGGGTATCCACCAAACCACGAATGTCGTAGGCCTTGACGATCGCTGAGAGAGCGGCTGCGGGAGACAATTCGGATTCGGATTCGCGGCTTGAACAGCTCTGTGTACCGCTATCTGTCATGCCGCCAGAGGCACCTATTGACTTCTACTCCTCTGGCATCCGAAGCACACGCAGATGGCCGCGGCGTCCAGTGACTACTGGTGGCGCATTTTCGGAGCTTCGCTCGACACGGCCCGCCTCGCGAACAGCGTCGGCAAGCGCCTCCAAGTCGTCGGGGCCGGGCTCCGGCTCGGCGAAGCCACCATCCGGCCGCACAATGTCCCAGCCACGCGGCGCCGTCAGACCAGCGGCATGCTCCGCGCACAAGTCGTAGGAGTGGGGTTCGGCGCTACGCGCCAACGGCCCCACCACGGCAGTGCACTCCGCGTATGCGAACGTGAGCGTCGCTACGACTGAATGAGTGCACCCGGTTCGGGAGCATCGGCGCGCATTGGTCACGGCCCGCAGTTTAGTCGGGTTCCCCACAGGCATGCCAGCGGCGCGCCGGGGGGAGGGATCCGAGGCACAGCGCACCCATCCGACACGCAGTAAATAGTGCGCCATATTCGGCCAAGCGCTGGGTGATCTCGTAGAATTAGCGTCACCATGACCTCGTCCGGATACAACCCTGCCTACGGCTCCGACACAGCGGTTCCCGGTTCGATCCGCGACCGTCGTCCCGTCGACGCCGCCCGTTTGCGACGCAAGCGGCAGGACCGGCACGGACGCGGTCTGCGCACTCCACTAATGCCACCGGAAGTACCCGGATTCCGCACTCGGGCAGAACTTTTCGATCAAGTCGTCATGGATGCAGTCGTCGAACTAGAGACGCGCTGGCCAGGCAAGCTCGATCTCATTGAGTTCGCAGTCGACGACGTGCCGACAATTCCAGCAAATGCGATTTTGTCGTCGAGCGACGTAGTAGTGGACGACGGCGTGCCGTTGGCCCGGTTCTTCCCGCCCGGCGTCGACGCTCGCGGGCGACAGACCAAGGCCAGGATTGTGGTGTACCGGCGGCCACTGGAACTGCGTTCGCCAGCGCCGCTCGAACTAATTGATCTGGTTACGGACGTATTAGGCGAGCAACTGAGCGCAGTACTCGGCGATGGTGCGGCCTGACCGCAGCCGCGATACCGCACTGACACGTCAGTAGTTCGCTACGTCGTTCGTGGGCCCAGTGTGCGTGGGCCCAGTGTGCGTGGGCCCAGTGTGCGTTAGTTCAGCGCGACAGTTCAGCCTGCAGCACGCTTGAGCCGACGGCGCTCCCGCTCCGATAAGCCGCCCCAGATGCCGAATCGCTCGTCGTGTTCCAATGCGTACGCCAAACACTGTGCGCGGACTGGGCATACTTCACAGATTTTTTTCGCTTCCCGCGTCGAGCCTCCCTTTTCAGGGAAAAACGCCTCGGGGTCGGTCTGTGCGCATAGCGCCCGTTCCTGCCACCGATCGTCGTCGGTTGCGTACGTACCGAGGATCGCGGCCGCGATCTCCCGCATTCGCGGGTCTTCTTGGCCCTTGGTCATATGGCCGCTCCTTCCGGTAGTTCGCTGCGAGCAACGCGCAGTCGGTTATTACTGAACGTGTGCGGTTGCATACGTTGCGTACAACGTTGTGAGTCTTTGTCCAACAACAGCGGTAACGAATGACACGTATGTGATTACACAGGTGTGTCCTACCCCGCGTCAAGGCCGAGGCCTGTGGTATGGCGATAGAAATCGTTTGTACGGAACTATTTTCGCTGCTTCAGAGCCGATTATCTCCGTCCCGGTGACTGCATTTCTGATTCCCAGTGACGACTGGTCCGGCGCGATCAGGCACACTCGAGAGCGATGAAAAGAAGCCATTCGGGCACATGGATCTTCCCGGCAGTATGCGCGGCCACCGCGATTGCCGCGGTCTTGGCGCACCAAGCTACGTCGCCGATCGGCTTTTGGGTCTTTGTTACCGTTCTCGGCGGGTGGATAATTACCCTGTGTCTGCACGAGTTCGCTCACGCAGCAACAGCTCTCGCTGGAGGCGACCAGTCAGTCCGAGCAAGCGGTTATCTGACTCTCAACCCTGCACGCTACGTCGATACGAGTAACAGTCTCGTCATCCCGATTGTGGTTTTAGCCATCGGGGGCATTCCGTTGCCGGGCGGCGCGGTGTTGGTGAGGCCGGGAAGCTTCCGGTTCCGATGGTGGGGATCGGTTGTCGCAGCGGCCGGGCCCGTGACCAACTTGCTCGCAGGCATCGTGATCGCCGCCGTCGCAGCGCCCTTCGATTCTGCGATGGGCGCTGCACTGTCGTTTCTCGCTTTACTTCAGTTCATCGCGGCACTCCTCAATCTGCTACCTCTGCCGGGGTTTGATGGTTATGGCATCGTCGCGCCGTATCTGCCCAGGCACGTCACAGCCGCGCTAGCTCGCTGGGGAGCATGGCTGCCGCTCGCCGTATTCGGCGTGATTTTCTTTGTACCCGGCGCGATGTCAGCGTTGTTCGATGCGGGCTACGGTTTGTTGTCCTTAGCTGGCGGCAGCCGCATATCCGCGTCGGTCGGCGCCAGTCTGTTCCAGTTCTGGCGCTAATGACGCCGAGCCGGACCGACACGAACAACCCTGAGCCGCACCGATCTCGCCGTCCCACGCTGAATACTGGCGACCCGACCCCAGCCCGGCCCAGCCTCAGCCCGCGAAGCACGGCTCGGCATAATGACGCCGTGACCACGACTCCCTTGCACCACGACGAACCAGCTAGCCCTCTCGCGCCGGCGCCGTCGGGCCTCACGATCCTGCCCGTGCACGGGATGCCGGACATTCGCCCGAATGACGATCTCGCCCAGTTGATCTGGTCGGCTGCGGCCAACGATATTTGCGACGGTGATGTCCTTGTTGTCACCTCAAAGATTGTGTCGAAGGCGGAGGGCCGCTTACTCAAAGCGCCGACGAACCACGCCGAGCGCGATGCGTTCCGCCGTCGCGTAATAGACGGGCAAACCGTTCGGCTCGTTGCGCAAATCGGCCGGACGAAGATAGTGGAAAACCGACTCGGGTTGGTGGGAGCAGCGGCAGGAGTCGACGCGTCGAATGTGCACGCGGACGAGATCGCACTTTTGCCGATGAATCCGGACGCCACCGCGGCGGCGATGGTCACCGCGTTCGCGGAGCGTGGCCACCGAGTTGGGGTCGTTATCACCGACACCCAGGGACGCGCTTGGCGCAATGGGGTGACCGACGTGGCCATTGGCGCCGCCGGTTTTACCGTTCTCGACGATCAGCGGGGCGGCATCGACGAGTTCGGCAACGAGCTTGTCGTCACCCAAGTCGCGGTGGGCGACGAACTGGCCGCGGCCGCGGATCTCGTCAAGGGGAAACTCTCCAGAGTGCCGGTCGCGATCGTGCGAGGGCTGGACGCGCCGGGGCTCAGTAGTGACAAGGCAGCGGAAAATGCGGGCGCGCCATCCACGACAGGCGGCGGCGCCACACTGATCCGTGAAGCAGCAACCGACCTATTCCGATTAGGCACCGATTTGGCAATAGAGCTCGGTCGTCACGATGCGCTGGGCGGTACCACCGACGGGCATCGAGCTCTCGGCGCCGATGCTCGCAGCCTGCTGCAGTCATGGTCGGCCCCGAGCCACAGTCAAAGAGCCCTCAAACAGGCATTTCTCACGCTCATTGCGGCCCGCCCAGACGCAACAGCCCGCAGCTGCGTTCCCGGACACCTCACCGCGTCCACGATCGTGCTCTCGGCGGATCTCCGTCATATATTGCTGACGCTGCATCCGAGGGTCGGGCTGTGGGTTCAACTCGGTGGCCACTGCGAGGATCATGACGAGACGATTGCGGCGGCGGCGGCGCGCGAGGCTCGTGAGGAATCTGGGATCGACACGCTTGATTTCGACGTGGTGCCCATTGCGCTCGATATCCACCCAATTACCTGCTCGCTGGGTGTGGCCACGCGCCATTTCGACGTGCGATTCGTGGCTATTGCTCCAGACGGCACCATTCCGGTGCGCTCCCACGAATCGAAGGACCTTCGGTTCTGGCCGGTCGACGCGCTTCCTGAAGGAGCCGAAGCTGACGGTCTCACCGAAGCAGTGCGACTCGCAGTACGTCGCGCCGGTTCCACGCGCGCGAATCACGCCACGGAGCGGGGCTAGCCGGACCTACGCGTCCGCCGAAAATCGCACGCTACCCGCTGGCAACGTCACCGATGGCCACACCCGGATTCCGCCGGTCAGCTCGCACCGGGCACCTATATGGGCGCCGTCACCGATGACCGCATCGATCACCACCGCACCAGCGCCGATCACAGCGTCAGCGCCGATCACGGACCGGACTACCTCGGCGCCCACGCCGATCCTCGCTCCGGCAAACAGCACTGATCCGTCGATTCGGGCCCGCTCAGCAACAGTCGCTCCGCCGCCGATTGTCGCGCCCCCCTCGATCACCGCATCAGGATGCACTCGGGCACCAGGCAGGATTAGTGCCGTCCCGACTGCACCCGGTAGCGCCGCCGTCGGCGCCCGTCCCAGCACGAGATCCGCAGAGCCCCGAACAAACGACTCGGGCGTCCCCAAATCAAGCCAGTACGAGGCGTCTACATATCCACGAACGTTGGCACCCTCGGCAAGCAGATCCGGAAACGTCTCCCGCTCCACCGACACGACTCGGCCAGCCGGGATCGACTCAATGATCTCTCGACGAAATACGTAGCAGCCCGCATTGATCTGGTCGGTCGGCGGGTTGTCTGACTTCTCGACGAACGCCGTTACGCGTCCCGACGAGTCCGTCGACACCGAGCCGAACCTGCTTGGATCCGGGACACGTACCAGATGCAGCGTGACGTCGGCATCTGCGGCGCGATGCGTTCCGAGTAGCGCAGATAGGTCAGCGCCAGACAAAATGTCACCGTTAAAAACCATGGCGGTGTCACCGCGCAGTCGATCAGCTACGTTGCGGATAGCGCCACCCGTGCCGAGCGGCTCATCTTCCACCACATACTCGACGTCGAGACCGAATCGACTGCCGTCACCGAAGTAGTCGACGAATGTTTCGGCGCGATAGGACGTGCCCAGTACCACGTGGGTCATCCCAGCTTGGCGAATGCGGGAGAGCAGGTGAGCCAGAAACGGCACACCTGCCGTCGGCAGCATCGGCTTGGCGGCGGACAACGTCAGCGGCCGCAGTCTGGTGCCTTTACCACCGACTAGGACTACCGCGTCCACATCCGATTCTCGGCCGTCGCGAGGCGCGATCTGTCCCACCGTCTGTCTCCGTCCCTCATTGTCGAAACCGTGCGCAACTTTCCGTGCAACACACTTGCCATGCGGCACGCGAGTAAGCCGCTTGCACCGTTCACCGCCAAATCGACCGTACTGTAGCTAGCGTGGCCAGACTCCTCCGACCGAAGCAACCGGCGCGACGCCCCGCACGTCTTGTGACCGACGCACATCTTGTGCTCGTCACCGATTCGCTGCAACGCGCGTGCGAGTCACCGATCATTCCGTCGCCCGCACCAAGGACTATGCCGTGAGCAACTATCCCGAACCACCGACGGACAGCTGGCCCGGCGACGGGCACAACGAGCAACGTGATCCCTGGCCAGGCGACCGCGTCCCGCGCTACCGAGGTAACGATGACACCCACGTCATCAGACCCAGCCCGCATGGCGGGCCACCCGCAAGACGCCGCGGTTCGGATACCTGGTCACGCGCAGGCGAGCCCGGCTGGGCAGACCCGCAATCTGGCCGACACGGGACACCTCCGCAACAGCACTCTTCCAACCCAAGCCGACATGGCTACCCAGTCGATCCGGCATACCGCCCTGCGACGCCGTACGGATACGACTCACCGCCGGGCGAGGCGTTCCCGCCACAGGGCGGCGGCCTACCCCCGACACCGCCTTCCCGGGGCCCGCATCGCGGCGGCCCATCGGGTCCGTCCGAACCTCACCGCCCCTCGGGTCGCGCGGTACTCGGTCGAATTATCGCCGGGCTGGTATCAATCGCGCTGCTCTTGACGTCCGGTTTAGCCTGGGCCGCGGTTGGCGGCACCCCGCACAACGCATCCGATGCCACCGATCAGGCAGGAACGGTCGGCGTCGTCACCCAGACGACCGACTCCAAGGGCAACGTAATTCCTGTGCCGGTGAGACACGGCATGAACATTTTGATCGTCGGATCCGACGCACGCACCGATGCCGAAGGAAACCCACTTACTCCGGCAGAACTCAAGGCGATCAGCACCCAGCTGGACGGCGGCGGTGTTTCGACCGACACGCTGATGATCGTGCACGTGCCCGGCAACGGAACTAAAGCCACGGCCATATCCATCCCGCGTGACACCTGGATCAGCGACGACATCGTTCACGCCCCAGGCGTCGTCGGTCCGTACTCAGATGGCACCGAGGGCCCCTACAAGGCGAACAAGATCAACTCCTTCTACGGCTCAGCGATGACGTTCGAGCGTGAGTACCTGGTTTCCCAAGGCGTCTCAAATGAGGCGGAACTTCAACGCCGCTCTGCCGAGGCCGGACGCACGATGCTGATCAAGGTGCTGCAGCAATTCACCGGTGTCAAGATCGATCATTACGCAGAGATCAACCTCATCGGATTCTATTTGCTGTCCGACGCTATCGGCGGGGTACCCGTGTGCTTGATCAATGCGGTGAAGGATCGGCAGTCCGGTGCCGACTTCCCAGCGGGACATTTCGAAGTGTCCGGCAGCAAGGCAATGTCCTTCGTGCGGCAACGACACGGACTGCCCCACGAAGATCTGGACCGTATTCGCCGTCAGCAGGCGTTCCTGGCCGGCGCTGCCGACAAGATCCTGACCGTCGGCACACTCACCAGCCCCACCAAACTCACGAACCTGATCGACGCAGCGAATCGCTCACTCGTCTTGGATAAAGGGTTCGATCTGCTCAGCTTCGCGCAGCAGATGTTGAACCTGACCAGCGGGAACATCACGTTCACGACAATTCCGACGCACGGCAACGTGATGATAGATGGAAAATCCGCGCTCGATGCCGATCTGACCGAAGTACGCGCATTATTCGCCAATCTGATGACCGACCCGATCACGTCTTCGAGCACAGCACCAGCTAAGTCGACCGTGAAGCCATCGAGTGTGGTGGTTGACGTGCAAAACGGCACGGAGACGCCGGGGATGGCAGCGCAGGCAGGCACCGTCGTGGCAGCCGCGGGATTCCAGCGCGGGCAATTGTCCGACTATCCAGGCGTGTCCGCCGACAACCAGCAGGCCCATACGACGATCCGCTATCCGTCGGGCGGCGAGGCTGCAGCCGCACAGGTAGCCGCGACGCTCAAGATCGGCAACCTGGTCGCTGACGACGCAGTCACGGCCGGGCATGTGCTGGCGGTCATCGGCACGGACATGAAGGTCATTCCGGCGAATCAGCTTCCCTCGGTTCCAAGCAGCGCGCTGACGACGGCAGCTACATCAGCGCTGTCAACGACGCTTCCCAGCGACGCAATTAAGGCCAGCAACGTAGGATGCATCAATTAAATCAGCGTGCATCTCCCGATGAACTCGCGCTGCTACTGATCACATGACGGTGCAGTTGGTCATCGATCCGGCGGGGCGTCGGCATGTATGACGCTATTCCCGCCGGCCCCCTTGCCGACATACATGGCTTGGTCCGTGCGGTGCAATAAGGTATCCGCCGTGTCTCCAGTCCGGAACTCCGTCATACCGATAGAGCAGGCCAGCGGGATCGCTAAGCCCGATAATGCGGCGAGCATCCTTTCGGCGATCTTGCGGGAAGCTGTGTTGTCACACCTCGGCAGCACAGCGAAAAACTCGTCACCGCCGAGTCTCGCCAGGAAATCGTCGGATCGCAGCTCCGCCTGCCAAGCCCGCGCACAATCCACCAGGGCCGCGTCACCTGCGGCATGGCCATGTGCGTCGTTGAGTTCCTTAAATTTGTCCAGGTCGATGAGGAGCACCGCCAGCTGGGTGCCTCGACGAGTCGCGTTGTCGATCTCCTGGCCCAATCTGAGCATCAGGGATCGCCGGTTGGCGACCCCAGTGAGCACATCGGTGTAGGCCCGCTGGCGCAGTTCGTGCGACAAACCACCAACGACGGCGGCAACTACGATGCAGGTACCAAACACCATGATCCATTGCGGTAGCCAGACCTCGGTGTGCGTCACTGCGAGTGCCGCTCCATACGCAGCCCCCACCAGGAGCACCTGAAGGGCTGTAGCCGCCACAGTGCAATACATTGCAGCGACGACCACGATCCACAAATACGGCATCGCAACGGCTTGACCCGACGTGGTGGCTGGATCTGTCATGACCTGCGCATATGCGGTCCCGACAATGGCGAAAGACAGAATTGGATAGCCGACAATCGCCGGAACGCGGGCGCCGATCGCGGTCTGGATCAGTCCAGCGAGAACGAAAATAGCGCTAGAGACATAGACGGCCGTGCGGTTCATCTGCGCCCACTCCGGCTGTCCGCGCATAGCGATCAAGACAAGGATGGTGCCGACAACGAACAACACGCCACTGACGCGACCTCGCAACCGTGAAGCGCTCGGCGAATCGTCGACTGTGATCCAGCGCGTCACCAGTATGCGCGCGCCACTACCAGTCATTTCCACCTCTCCTGCCCCACTTGTCACATCGGTTGTCGTAGCGACGAATGTAGCTCCTACCTCCGACCCTGGCAGACGGTCGCCGCACTCGGCAGTGGCGTGGGTCACGTAGTGAGTCGATCGGGTATCGAAACGGTCACGATGAGAGTCTTACAACCGTGACGACGACTAGGGGTGACGGCATGGCGTCGCGATCGTCTACACGGACAGCAGCTACGGCGTCGGGGGCACCTTCAGCGGCCACAACGGCACCGCAGCAGCCCGTTCGGCGCGTTGTCGTCTTCACCACCATCGCGCTCGCGCTCATGATGATGTCCGTGGATGGCACCATCGTCTCTACGGCGCTGCACACACTGCAAACCAACCTGAATACGTCGATCAACTGGGCCGGATGGACGATCACCGCCTATGCCCTCGGGTTCGTACTGATGTTGCCGCTTTCCGGCAAACTATCGGACCGCTATGGCAGGCGTCGGGTATTCCTCGCCTCCGTCGTGGTCTTCACCGCGGCTTCGCTGGCCTGCGGCCTTGCCCCCAACATCGGTACACTGATCGCGCTCCGCGCCGTTCAGGCGGCCGGCGGCGCCGGATTCACCCCGTCCGCGACCGGCATCATCGTCGATCATTTCGGAACGGCACGGGACCGCTACGTGGGTCTGTTCGGGTCAATCTTCCCCGTTGGCACCATGATCGGACCGATCTTTGGCGGAATATTCGTCACCTATGCGTCCTGGCGCGACGTGTTCCTGGTGAACGTTCCAGTGGGGGTGGCGGTCATGATGCTCGCGCTGCGATTCATCCCCCGAGACCTCAGCCCTACCGAGATGCGGGGTAGGTATGACGCGACCCACCACACTGGTCCCACTGGCGAATCTGTGCCCACGGCGGGCCGCCCCGCTTTCGGTATCCCGGGAATGGTGTTACTCGGCATCGGGTTGTTGTCAGGCATGCTCGCGGCCAGTTATCTGGCCCATGGCCATTCGACGATCACATCGCCAATTTTCGTCACACTCGTCGCAGTGTCGCTGGTCGGATTCGTCGCCTTCTTCCTGCACACGTCGCGTTCCACCAGGCCTTTTATTGCGCCGCGGCTGATCTACGGCCGCGGATTTGGGGCCGTCAACGCGATTAACTCGATTTGCAGCGGACTGACCCAGGGCGTCGTTTCACTGGTCCCCCTGTACGCGGCAAGCCGGTACGGGATCGACCCGCTGCGCTCTGGAACGCTGCTGATTGCGGAAGGCATCGCTGCCATGGTGTTGTCCACCGCAGTAGCATTTGCGCTGCGGCGCACTGGGTATCGCATCCCGATCTATGTGGGCATCAGCATCATCGCCTGCGGTGTGGCGCTGCTTGCGGTCTACCCGCCGACCGGCATTACGCCGTACCTGTGGCTCGCGATGGCTACGTTCCTGGTCGGCGCTGGCTTCGGCTCGATCAACCCTGCCAGCCGTAATGCTGGGCTGCAGTTGGCACCGGAGTCCGCGGCCACACTGGCCGCCGTTCGATCGGGCGGTATGCAGGTCGGCGCGATCATCACCGTGTCGGTCGCCACCGCGCTGCTGGCGGCCTCCACGGACCCCGGCCTAGCGCAGGCCTGGTTCTATGCTGCCGCGGCTTGCGTGTTCGTGCTCTCGCTGACGCTGGTCCGCTGGGTGCCAGAACATCACGGCTCCTGGTAACGACGGCGGGCGAACACCGACGAATACTGCCTAAACTGCGCCGATCTATTTCAGCAGGCTCCGCGCCATCACGAGGCGCTGCACCTGGTTGGTGCCCTCGTAGATCTGGGTGATCTTGGCGTCGCGCATCATTCGCTCGACGGGGAAATCTCGGGTATAGCCGTAGCCGCCGAGAAGCTGCACCGCGTCCGTGGTGACCTCCATTGCCACGTCGGAGGCCATGCACTTGGCTGCGGACGCGAGGAAGCCCTTGTTTTTGTCGCCTCGTTCGGTCGCGGCTGCCGCCTGGTAGACGAGTGTGCGCGCCGCCTCGATCTTCATCGCAGCGTCGGCGATCATGAACTGCAATGCCTGAAACTCGGCCAGGTGCTTACCAAACTGCTTGCGCTCCTTCACGTAACCGACCGCCACATCCAGGGCGCCCTGCGCTATACCGATCGCCTGCGCACCGATAGTGGGCCGGGTATGGTCCAAAGTCGCCAGTGCAGTCTTGAATCCGGTGCCAGGTTCACCGATGATCCGATCCCCAGGAATACGACAATCTTCGAAGTGAATTTCCCTCGTAGGCGAGCCCTTGATTCCCATCTTCCGTTCCTTGGTGCCGACCACAAAGCCGGGATCATCCTTGTGCACCACGAACGCCGAGATACCGTTCGCCTTATGGGATGTCGCCGCCGCATCGGGGTCTGTCACAGCCATCACGGTGTACCAAGTGGACACGCCAGCATTGGTGATCCAGCACTTAGTGCCGTTCAATACCCAGCTGTCGCCGTCCCGCGCGGCGCGCGTCCGCATAGCGGCCGCGTCGGAGCCGGCTTCTCGCTCCGACAGCGCGTACGAGATCATCGCGGATCCGTCTGCGATCGACGGCAAAACCTGACGTTTCAGATCTTCCGACGCGGACAGCAACAGCGGTACCGAGCCGAGCTTGTTGACGGCCGGAATCAACGACGACGATGCGCACACCCGCGCGACCTCTTCGATGACGATGACCGTGGTGATGGCGTCCGCACCGGCTCCGCCGTATTCCTCCGGAATGTGCACGGCATGGAATCCAGCGCCCGTGAGTGCCTTCTGCGCCTCGATCGGATAGCGCTCGTTCTCGTCGCAGTCCGCCGCGTACGGCTCGATCTCGTTGACGGCAATTTCGCGGATGGCCGCGCGGATCTCGTTTTGATCATCGCTCAGTGCAAATTGGGGCACGGCACTCGCTCCTGTACGGGGTATTCGGGGTGTTGCTGCGGTTCTGCCATCGTATGACGCCTTCCCCATGCCGCGCCTGTTCGACCACTGGGCGCACCTCCCTGGGCCTGTCCGGTTCTTCTTCAGGCAAGTCGATCAGACTTGAAGGCTACTGGGCCGCGAGTCGACCTCGCAGCGCCTCATCCTTCGCGAGCACGGACGCCTGCATATCGTCCATGTACGCGGCCAGCTCTGCAGCGAGCGCGATGCCCTGCGCGTCCGGGGCGGTCGCGAGGATTCGCACCGCGAGCAGCGCTGCATTAGCAGCCCCATCGATCGATACCGTCGCCACTGGCACGCCCTTGGGCATCTGCACGATCGACAGCAACGAATCAAGCCCCTCGAGCGACGCGAGCTTCACCGGCACCCCGATGACGGGCAGCGTGGTGGCCGACGCCACCATGCCCGGCAAGTGCGCTGCTCCCCCGGCTCCGGCAATGATGACCCGCAGGCCCCGCGACGCTGCCACACTCGCGTAATCCAGCATCCGACGTGGCGTGCGATGCGCCGAATACACGCCCACCTCGTACGGCACCGAGAAATCATCCAGCACGGCAGCCGCCTCACACATCACCCGCCAGTCCGAGTCAGAGCCCATCACAAGTCCGACCTGGGGCGAGTATCCTTCCCCCGCAGTGAGTCTCGTGGAGGATGACGTCATACTTGGCCCTTCCGTTCTGAAAGATTGGGCGCTTCTGAAAGATTTGGCCGTTCCGAAAGACTGTGCCGTTCCGAAAGACTGTGCCGTTCCGAAAGACTGTGCCCATCCGAAAGATTCGGACGCGCACCGGTCAATCCATCGGCGCGTAACACTACCTGCCGGTCGGTGCCGTCCGCCTGCCCGTGGACGTCGAATCCGTCGGCCCACACTCCCGAACCCAACCACTGCGCTGCCAGCCGCGCCCGCTGATATAGCGCAGCGGCATCGCTGCCGACCACATTGACGTGCCCGAGTTTGCGGCCCGGACGGAACGACTTGCCGTATAGGTGCACCTTGACGTCGGGAAAACGCGCCGCGAGGTGGTGGATGCGCTCATCCATGCCGATAGGCGCTCCGCTGCCGCCGGAATCTCTGCCGATCGAATCCTGGCCGTCTGAATCCCTGCGAACGCCTGCACTATCGTCAGCGCCACCCAGAATATTTGCCATCACGGTGACCGGCGCCGTGAGTTTGGTCGAGCCCAGCGGATAATCCAACACAGCCCGCAAATGCTGCTCGAATTGGCTGGTCACCGAGCCATCCTGCGACCAGTGGCCGGAATTGTGTGGGCGCATCGCTAGCTCGTTGACAGTGAAGCCATCCGGCGCGCGATCGCTGACCGGCACCTCAAAGAGCTCCACCGCAAGCACGCCCACCACGCCAAGTTCGGCGGCAAGGCGCAAGGCGAGCTGACTGGCCGCTGCCGCACGGGCCGGATCCAAACCCTGAGCCGGTGCGATGACCTCGACGCAGATGCCGTCACGCTGCACGGTCTCCACGACGGGCCACGCGGCGGCCTGCCCGAACGGTGACCGTGCGACGACGGCAGCGAGTTCGCGGATCAGCGGGGCGCGACGTTCCAGCACCATAGTCACGCCCGCGGGGATAGGCGGAATCTCGGAGGCATCGTCAACCATCCACACGCCGTGGCCGTCGTAGCCGCCACTAGCCATCTTTACCACTACCGGCCAGCCGACTTCTTCGGCGAAAGCTGGCACCACCATTGACATCTCGTCTGACTGACAAATCCGGAATGGCGGCACAGGCGCACCCATTGCGGCTAGTCGCTGACGCATTTCCGCCTTGTCCTGGGCGAAGATCAAGGCCTCCGGCGGTGGGTAGACAGCTACTCCCTCGGCCTGCAGGGTGCGCAGCATCTCGCCAGGAACATGCTCGTGATCGAACGTCAGCACGTCGCAGTGCGCCGCAAATGCACGCAGCGCCGCAAGATCGTTCGGCTTGCCAATGTGCACGTCGCGGCAGACCAGCGCCGCCGAGTCATCCGGCGATTCAGCAAGCACCGCGAGTGATTGCCCTAGCATGATGGCAGCCTGGTGCGTCATCCGCGCGAGCTGGCCACCACCAACCATGCCGACGACTGGTAAATGAGTGTGAGCGTCCACAGGTACCGACACTATCGCCCAGAACGAACCCACAACGCCATTTCGCCGCCGTCAATCCACCGCAGGCGGTGTCGCGGCTGAGATACTGCTGTACGTGACGCCTCACGTAACTCGCCGCAGGTTCCGGGATGCCGCACTGACCTGCGCGACATTCGCCGCGGTAGCCGCTGTGTGCGTCGCGTGCAGCTCCCCGGCTGGCGTCGGCGAGCCGACAGGAACAGCGTCATACATATCGGTAGCGACAGGCGGTGATGGTGCCCAGACTTCTGCGCTGCCTCCAGGTATGACGGATTCCTGGACAGTGCCCGCTCCAACCACCTCTGCCACGGGGGCGGCGCTGCCCGGCGGCACCGGCGATATCGCCGCGCTCGTCGCAGCCGGGGACCTGGTAGGCGACGGACTGATTGATTTACGCGGTCAAGGAATACCGAAGGATGGGGGTCTAGCGAATCCGGCGGCAACCGCGAACCTGTGCGGCTACCTGTTCGGCGCTCCCGGCCAAGTTGCCGAAACCGCTCGCTTAACGGGCGATATCACGCTGGATCCGATTAGCGGTCGACACGCCTCCGGGTCCGCAGTGGGGTCGACATCAGCGCTCACAACCGAGCCTGGCACTGGCACTGGCACCACAGCAAGCACCGGCACCGGCACCGCTGAGGCTACCGACACCAGAACCATGGCCACACCCGCCAGCGCGGCTGCGCCCGTCCTCATCGCCTGTGTCTATCGGTCCGATGGCGCACCAGTCCTAGTGCTGCAAATTGGGAACGGCCCACCGATCGACCCAGATCTGCCGGGCAAACCGATCATCGTCGACGGCACCGGCGGTCTGCAGGCAGTTCTCAGCTATTCTCCCCAGCATCAGGGGGCGACGATTGCGCCGGCGACTGCACGCGACTGGCTCAGTGCAGCGATCGGGCGCGTGGCGCCAATCTGAACCGGAGCCGAGCAGTCCCGCCGATCTGCGTAGAATCGCCGGGTGAGCCTTGTCGACCAGGTACGGGACCTGATGCCGCCGAAGTACCGTGAATTTGCGAAATTCCTCGTTGTCGGCGGGCTTGCGTGGATCGTGGATACCGCAATTTTCACCGTATTGACGAACACGATCCTCACCGAGAAAGTACTGACCTGCAAGATCATCTCCATGACGATCTCAACCGTGTTGTCATACATTTTGAACCGCGAGTGGTCGTTCGACGGACGTGGCGGACGCACAATGTCACGCGAGGCACTGCTGTTCTTCCTCTTCAACGGGATCGGCTTCGCCATCAACCTGGCACCCCTGGCGACCAGCCACTATCTCCTGGGCATTAATTCTCAGCACGGCTACAGCGCGTTCACCGTGACCGCTGCCGACTGGATCTCGGCGAACATCATCGGCACGCTGCTGGGCATGCTGTTCCGTTACTGGTCGTATCGCCGGTGGGTATTCCCGGAAAAGATCGAACAATCCACCGCTACCGCGCGACCGGCCGAACCGAGCCGATGATCTCCGTCGGCACACTGTCGACCTGATCGCGGTCTGGGTCTTCACTCTTGCCTGCGGCGAGGAATATTCCGAACACCGGCGGACGCGCACGGCGCAATTCCAGCCTGCCGCCATCGGCTTCAATGAACGCTCGGGCTAGCCCCAGCCCGATTCCGGTCGAGTCGGCCGTGGATACACCCCGGTCAAAGATGTGGCTCACCAGCGCGTCCGGCACACCAGGGCCTTCATCGGAGACCTCCACGACCACCATGGTCGGCCCCGGACGCACCGAGATTCGCACTATTCCCTCGCCATGCGACAGCGCATTGTCGACCAGCACCCCGATCGCCTCGCGCAGCCGCACGCCGGTGGCATGCACGGTCGTGCGGCGCGAGCAGCGAATCTGTAGTGTGCGATCTGCGGCAGTGAACGCCTGCCCCCACTCGGTTTTCACCTCTTCGAGCTCTTCGGAGAGCAGCAGTTCTACTGCCCCGGCCGCACGCTCGGAGCGAGCGTTCGCCAAAAGGTCATCCACCACTGTGACGAGGCGGTCCGTCTGGTCAAGGGCCGCCTGGACTTCGTCGACGACCGCCGGATCCGGATAGATCGACAGCTCCTCCAGGCGCAGTCGCAACCCGGTGAGCCGGGTGCGAAGCTGATGCGAAATATCGCCAGCCAGATCCCGTTCGCGGCGAATGAGGGCGGCAATGTCGGTGGCAGAGGAATCGAGGACCTCCGCGACCCGATCGAGTTCCGTGATGTCGTAACGCCGCGCCGATGTGCGGAAGTCGCCGGCACCCAGTCGCGCCGCACGGCGCGCCATATCCGTCATGGGGGTTGCTAGCCGACGCGCAGTGATGATGGCGATCACGGTGCCCACCACCACGGACAAGAAGACCGCAAGGCCCACGAGGCCCAGCGCTGCGTACTGTTCGCTACGCATCGATTCAGCCGACACCGACATTCGCAGTTCACCACCACCCGCAATGGCGAGCTTCTCGGTGATCGATTCACCGGTGATGCGATCACCGACAGTCTGGTCGATATGGCCCGGGATTTTGATCACGAGCCGACCCCCGGACGGAACCAGAATGTCCAGCCGGTTCACGCTGGGGTCTCTGCCCTCGGACACCTGCGAGGTCAATGATTTGGAGACGTCCGCGAGGCGATCACCGAGATTCTGCTTCGTCATATCCGCCACGACCCGCCACGACACCACCGCTAGCGGAACACCGAGCGTGAATACCGTCGCAGCGATCACCAGCAGGATCGACGTAAGGATTCGGCGGCGCACAGGTCATCGGCCTTATCTCTGCTGGTTTTTAGCTGGGAAGGGACTAGCTGGGCAAGGGTCTAGTTGGCATCGAAACGGAAACCCACGCCGCGCACCGTGGCGATCCGTCGGTCGAGGTCGGCGGATTCACCGGCCAGCTTCCGACGCAGCCACGACATGTGCATGTCGAGAGTCTTCGAAGTTTTCATCCCCGGGTCGTTCCACACTTCGGCGAGGATCTCTTCGCGGGTCACCACCTGGCCGGCGCGCGCCATAAGGACGCGCAGCAGCTCGAACTCCTTGTTTGCCAACGCAATCTCTGTGCCGTCCACCGAGACGCGACGTGCACCGGTTTCCATTCGCACGCCGCCGATGTCGATGACCTCCGGCGCGCGACGACGCATCAGCGCCCGTACCCGCGCGAGCAGCTCCGCGAGCCGGAAGGGCTTGCCGACATAATCGTCGGCGCCAGCGTCTAGACCGACCACGAAGTCGACCTCGTCGGTGCGAGCCGTGAGCATCAAAACCGGCACGTCTCGACCGGATGCCCGGATACGGCGGCACACCTCCAGCCCGTCTATCTGCGGCAGGCCAAGATCGAGAATGACCAGCCCGATATCGGTCGATAGGGCCGTCGCAACGGCCGCCACGCCGTCCGGCGCCGAGAGCACTGTGTAGCCCTCGCGCTCCAGAGCGCGCGATAGCGGCTCAGAGATTGCGGCGTCATCTTCGACAAGCAGTACGGTCACCATCTGTACCACTTTACTTTCCGTAGGCGCAGGTGCACGGTTCTGCCGAATGCCGAGCATGTCGATCCACCAAAATCGTGCTCGTATCGGTTCGCCCGCGTCTTAGTGCGCGCTCTCCCACGCCTTGTAAGACTCGTGCACCACACGCATGACATCGTCGACGTCGTCGGTGACATGCAGCAGGGACATATCCCCGGGCGACACATTCCCCGAGCTCAGAGCAGTGCCGCGAATCCAATCGACCAACCCGCCCCAATACTCTGAGCCGAATAGCACCACTGGAAACTTCGTCACCTTCTTGGTTTGCACCAAGGTGAGCGCTTCGGTGAGTTCGTCCAACGTGCCAAAACCACCGGGAAGACACACCAGCGCCTGCGAATATTTGACGAACATCATCTTGCGGGCGAAGAAGTAGCGGAACGTCATGCCCAGGTCGAGGTAGTCGTTGAGCTTTTCTTCGAACGGCAATTCGATGCCGAGACCCACCGACAGGCCGCCAGCCTCTCGGGCGCCCCGATTAGCCGCCTCCATGCTGCCCGGCCCACCACCGGTGATTACCGCGAAGCCGGCGTGGGCTAGCGCAGCACCGATGTCGATACCGGCCTGATACATGGGTGCGTCGGGTTTGGTGCGGGCGCTGCCCCAAACGGCGACTGCGCGCGGCAGGTTCGCCAACGCATGGAATCCCTCAATGAACTCCGCCTGAATGCGCATGACACGCCACGCGTCGGTGTGCACCCATTCGCTCGGGCCGCGCGAATCCAGCAGTCGTTGATCCGCGGTCACCTTCGGCGCTTGCCGACCTTCCAGCACGGCGGCCCAACCGTCGTCGCTCTCGTCGGGAACGCTAGCGGTATGAAACCTGCCCTGCAGCAGGGTGTCGTCGTAATCTTGCCGGCGGCGAGCCTTCGCCTGGTGCGAAACGTCGTCGCGGGGGGTCTGGGGCGTGTTATCGGTCACGAACCGACCCTAGCCGTGGGATACCTCATACCCGGTGGCGGCTGGCCGAGGCGACACAAAGACCCCTGGCTGAGGTCGGCGGGTCGGGTACGCGATGACGCATCTGGCGCGAAACGCGGTGCCGTATCTGGTGCCGTATGTGGCGCGGAATGCGGTGCCGTATCTGGTGCCGTATGTGGTGTGCAATGCGACACGCTCAGGCCAGGAATCGGCGCAGCACCTCGGTCATCTCGCGAATCTGAGTCGCCGACACGAATTCCCCGGGAGTGTGGGCAAGCCCGGGGTCGCCGGGGCCGTAGTTGACGGCCGGAATGCCCAACGCCGCGAATCGAGCCACATCCGTCCAGCCGTATTTCGCGACCGCCGTCGTGTTCGCCGCCGCCACAAACTCGGCGGCAGCTGGCGCGCTCAAACCCGGACGAGCTGCCTCGGCACCATCGGTGACCTCAAGATCAAACCCGTCAAATACGCCCCGCACATGTGCCTCGGCATCGGCGAGCGGCCGGTCCGGCGCAAACCGAAAGCTCAGTTTCGTCACACACCGATCAGGTATGACGTTATTCGCGATTCCGGCCTCGATCCCGACCGCACTGAGCCCCTCCCGGTACACGCAGCCATCGACATCGACCGTGCGCGGCTCATAGTCCGTCAAGCGCTGCAGTACCGGAGCGGCCGCGTGAATAGCATTGTGTCCCAACCATGATCGCGCCGCATGTGCCCGCGTGCCGTGCGTCGTGATGCGGAACGAGAGCGTGCCCTGGCAGCCCGCCTCGACACGCCCGTCGGTCGGCTCGCCGAGAATCGCGAGGTCCGCGACCAGCCAATCCGGCAGCTGGTTCTGCACAGCGGTAAGTCCGTTGCGGTCGTGCTCGATCTCTTCGCAGTCGTAAAAGATACACGTGAGGTCGCGGCTCGGCTCGGGGATCGTCGCAGCGAGGTGCAGCATCATGGCGTCGCCGGATTTCATGTCGGTGGCGCCGCAACCGTAGATCACATCGCCTTCCCAGCGCGACGGCACATTGTTGGCGATCGGCACGGTATCGAGGTGACCAGCGAGCATCACGCGGGTCGGCCTGCCGAGGTGGGTGCGGGCCAGCACCGTATTACCGACGCGGGCGATCTCATAGCGCTCCAGCGCCCCTAAGGACAGGTGCACGGCGTCGGCGAGCTGCGCCTCGTCGCCCGATACCGACTCAATATCGATCAGGGCCGCAGTGAGTGCTGCAGGGTCGCCGGCGAGATCCAATGCGGTGGGCTGCGTCATACCCACCATTATGTCCGGCTTGTGTTACTGAGCGAGGCATTTGGGCCTCGCTCAGTAACACGCCTCGACTCGGTACCGTGGGTGGAATGACGTCGCGCCGCCTGAAGCATGTTGCAATCCTCACTGCAACGGCAATACTCGCGGTTCTCATCGTGGGCGGCGGGTGGTGGGCGGTGTCGAGGTACCAAGCGACCCACGGTCCGGAATGCACCGTTCCGCGGCCGTCCGGCGGAACTGTCGATCCAGCCGGAGCTAGTGAGGCGGATGGCGCGAGTGGGGCAAGTAGTGCGGTTGGGGGGAGTAGTGCGGATGACGCAGTTGACGCAGTTGACGCGGATGACGCAGACACGGTTGACGCTGACGGCCGGCCGCTGGACACCAAGCCGCTGGGGATGGACGCGGTGCAGTTGCAACACGCGTCCACGATCAACGCGGTCGGCCTGGAACGCGGGGAAAGTCCGCGGGCGCGAGTGATCGCGGTAGCTACTGCCTGGCAAGAGTCCTCCCTGCGCAATATCAATCGCGGTGACCGCGATTCCCTGGGGCTCTTCCAGCAGCGCCCCAGTCAGGGCTGGGGGGACGCCGACCAGATCATGGACCCGATCTATGCCTCAAGCCAGTTCTATAACCATCTGGCGAAAGTCCGGGGCTGGCAGGAAATGTCACTGGCTAAGGCAGCTCAGGCTGTGCAGCGATCAGGGTTCCCAGACGCATATGCGAAATGGGAATGGGACGCGCTGACCCTGGTGGATCAACTTAGCGGCGACAGCGTCCTGACGCTTTCTTGTCGCGACGGCGCCCATGCCTCGACGGTCGATGCGCCAGTCCGCAGCGCCCTCGCCGGTACCTCAGGTGCCAACCCGGAGATCACCACACTCCTTGCGGCTGCGCAGGCAGAATTAGCAGGGCTCACTGTGACGCAGATACCGGCCGGAAAGACGGCCGCGTCCGTGACTGTCACGCTCCCGTCCGCTCCGAACAATGTCGCCGCGCGGGCACTAGCGGCTTGGTTCATCGCACACTCCGCGTCGTTCGGCGTCGTCGATGTCGCGGTCGAGGACCAGCTATGGACACATCACGCCTGGCAGCCAGCCGTCGAACGCCTTCAGCCCGGAGCTGTCACAGTCTCAGTTACCGTCACTGCCACCGCGTAAGGGCCACCGGTACCCCGATAGGCTGAAAGCCATGATCGAATCCTCACTCGTCACGGACGGCGCCACGGGCATCGGCCTAGCAACCATCGCCGTCGACGGCTCCGTTCTGGACACCTGGTATCCGGCAGGGGCGTTCGCTCTTGGCGCGAATAGCGTCATACCTATTGATGAAATCGATGGCGAGGCAAGCAACCTCACTGCTAATGCCACCGAATCACTCGCTGCGTCACTCAACGCATCACTCGCAGGATTGCTCAAGGCGGCAGAGCGGACCGACTCGATTCGCGGCGTGACCATCCAACGAATCCGAACAGTGATTGCCTCGCTCGCCGACGCGCCAGCGACCGTGCCGGACGCCTACCTGCGGCTGCATTTACTTTCAGCGCGGTTCGTGGTGCCGAACTCCATCAACATCGACGGGATTTTCGGTGTGCTGCCGAACAATGCCTGGACATCCCTGGGCCCTGTCTCCCCCGACGACGTTTCCGCCGTAATGCTGCGCGCTCGGACCGCGGGCACCGCGCTCGAGGTGCACGGCGTGGATCGATTCCCGCGGATGACGGACTACGTCGTGCCCACAGGGGTGCGCGTTGCGGACGGGAACCGGGTACGGCTGGGCGCGTACCTATCGCCGGGCACCGTCGTCATGCACGAGGGTTTCTGCAATTTCAATGCGGGCACACTCGGCACATCGATGGTAGAGGGCCGAATCTCGCAAGGCGTCGTCGTCGGCGATGGCTCTGACATCGGCGGCGGCGCTTCAACAATGGGCACGCTTTCTGGCGGCGGAGCTGTGCGGGTGTCGCTCGGCAAGCGGTGCCTGATCGGCGCAAACGCGGGAGTAGGGATTCCGCTCGGTGACGATTGCATTATCGAAGCCGGGCTCTATCTCACCGCCGGAACCAAGGTCGCTTTGCTTGCCGACGGTCAGCGCACCGTCGTCGCTGCACGCGCCCTAGCCGGAGCTTCCGGGCTGCTGTTCCGGCGACATTCGCTGACCGGGGAGGTCCAAGCCGTACCGCACACCGGCACATGGAATGGGCTTAACGCGGCGCTGCACGCGGCCGACTAGTGCGCCAGCCTTAGCGCGCGAGCCTTAGTGCGCGAGCCTTAGTGCGCGAGCCTTAGTGCGCGAGCCTTAGTGCGCCAGCCGCGCAGCAACCGCAGCGATCTGCTCATCGGGCGCGGTGAGCGCCGCGCGTACGTGATTCGCGCCAGCAGGGCCGTAAAACGTACCGGGCGCGACGAGGATGCCGCGGTCTGCCAACCACTGCAGCGATTCCGCCGCGCTCTCGCCACGGGTACACCATAAGTAGAGGCCCGCCGTCGACTCTTCGATAGAAAACCCAGCCCGCTCGAACGCCGCCGCCAGCACCTCGCGACGCGCGGAGTACCGGCTGCGCTGTGCCAGCACCGGGGCATCATTAGTCAGCGCGGCAACCCCAGCGGCCTGAATCGGCGTCGGCACGATGAGCCCCAGGTGTTTACGCAGTGTCGCAAGCTGCGTGACGAGCAACGGATCACCAGACACGAAGCCGAGCCGGTATCCCGCCAAATTGGAGCGCTTCGATAAGGAGTGCACCGCGAGAAGTCCGGTGTGGTCCCCTCCGCACACGTCATCGTCCAGGATCGACGCAGGCGTCGCATCCCAGCCGAGGTCGAGGTAACACTCATCGGAGGCGATGATGACTCCGCGAGGACGCGCCCACGCAACGAGCCGGGCAAGTTGTTCCGGCGGCGCCACCGCACCCGTGGGGTTGGATGGCGAATTGACCCACACCATGGACACCGTTTGGGCAGATAGCCCCGCCAACACATCGGCGCCGGTGGCTCGCAGGACGGTCGCGCCGGCCAACAAGGCGCCGACTTCGTATGTGGGGTACGCCAATTCCGGGATCACAATCGTGTGGCCGGGGCCGAAACCCAACTGAGTCGGCAGCGACGCAATGAGTTCCTTCGACCCGATCGTCGGCAGCACATTGGCCTCATCGACCGAGACTCCGTGGGCGCGCGCCAACCAATTCGTATAGGCGGCGCGCAGTTCCGGAGTGCCAACTACCTGCGGGTAGCCGGGAGCGTCAGAGGCATTGGCCAGCGCCGAACGGATGGCCACCGGAACCCGATCGACGGGCGACCCGACGGAGAGGTTGATGATTCCGTCCGGGTGTGCGTCAGCGCGAGTCTTGTATTCGGCGATGGTGTCCCAGGGAAACGACGGCAGCACCGATGCTGGTGACCGCCGTTCGTGAGGTTGAGCCACGGTGCGAAATCACTGTCCTTCTCGCTAGCGTATAAATGTCACAGCAGATTTCCCCGCAGATATCACAGCAGGTATGACGAAGTCCACGGCAAAGCCTTTACGCTACCCCGATGTAGGTAGGCGATAGGCCCACCATGAGGTCCGTTGATCCGCGGCGAGCCGACGCGCCGGCCAGCACCCGAAAATACTCGGCCGACAATAGCGGCTGCGCCTTGAGGTTGGTCAGCGCGAACCCGTCGACGGCGCCGGCCCACACATCTAATTGCGTGGCGTGCGCAGACATGGCGGCGCGACGCGCGGCGCCCCACGGACCGACGCTGATCGCGATGTCGTACTCGTCATCGGAAACCAATGTGCCCAGCTCGTCTACCGTTGGTTTGAGGTAACGAGCGGGGAGTGTTGTGCCCCAGAGATTTTCGAGAGCTACCGCGAGCAGGCTGCGCGGCCTCACCACTTCCAGTAGGCGCGCGGCGGGGACAGCGTCATACCCGTTTGTGTCATTGGTCGTCACGAACCGATCGAATGCGGCGACGGAGACGTGGTGGGCAGCGATGTGGTCGGGGTGCCCATAGCCACCGGTGGCGTCGTAGGTGACGACGACTCGCGGCTGCACCTCGGCCAGGATCTTTGTGAGTGCCAGCACTGCTTCGTCGTGCAGAGGGCCGCCGCGCTGCGCGTGGATGAAGGCGCGCGGGTTTTTCGCACCGGGCATGTCGACCATTCCCGAGTCGCGAAACCGTCCGAGCCCGCCAAGCATCCGTTGATCGCCGATTCTCATCGCAGCGCAGGCGCGAAGCAGCTCAACGAGCCGATACCCGCCGAGCTGGTCGGAATTGTCCACGGTAAGCCCGTCGAGTCGGCCGTACATCGTCTCGCCCTGCTCGCCGAGAGTGGCCGTCACGAGCGTGACCGGCACCCCCATCGCGGAGTAAAAGGCGAGCGTTGCGCCCATGCTGATCGACTCATCGTCGGGGTGCGCGTGCACCGCCACTATTCCGCCATGTGCTTTCCGATGTCCCACATATGCAGTCTGCCCGACAATGCGGTCGGCGCAGCAACTCGGTGCATATGAGACCGACTTGACGTCATCGCACCGGCCGCGCGGGTGACATCATCGACGCATGCACACGGTTTTCCGCCCATGGTTCAGTAGGGCACTGACGATACTGATCGGAGTGATCTGTGCGACCGGCCTGGTGATCACCGTCATCCATGACGGTTGGGCCGCGGCATGGACCTTCGGGCCGTGGCTCGCGTTGTTGGCGGGCGCCGTGTGGGCCATGTACTGGCACCCCTTCGTCGAGGTGCGCGAGGATGGCGTGCGGGTGGTCAATATCGTGCGCGCCATCGACATCCCGTGGCATTGTCTGACCGAAGTTGAGGTGGTGTGGTCGCTCACTTTCACCACCTCCGCGGGGCGGTTCGCCGCGTGGGCCGCGCCCGCGCCGAGTGCGATCAAATCGATTCGGGAGGCACGACGACAACCGGGCTTACTGCGGCGCAGGTCTGATCGGACGGTGGCCGACCCCGACCCGGAACGGTCCGGGCTCCACAGTCTGCAAGCCCTGACGCGGGAAATTCAGCGAGCGTGGGACGGCGCACGCTCAGAAGGGTCTTCGGCGACCGCCACAGTGAGCGTGAACTGGCATGGCTACATAATGCTCGTCGGCGGGGCTCTCCTCGCGCTCACGGTTCTGTCCGCTGTCACTGCGTAGCGGGAATACTCACGGCAGTTACGTGCGGCAGACGCGGCGACACGCGGCAGACGCGGCAGAAAAGATCAACGGGGCTGCTGATAACAGGAAGCCCCCATCATCAGCAGCCCCGTCAAAAAAGAATCTTGACCCGCAGCTACGTTCCGCTAGCGCGAATCGCGAGACCGTCGCTTCGCCCGATCCGACGCGGGCAATACGATCTTGCGCAGGCGAGCGGCCAACGGTGTGACCTCTACACATTCGTCGTTTGCGCAGAACTCGAGGGCCTCTTCAAGGCTGAACGTGCGCGGCGGCACCAAGTGCACCAATTCGTCGCCCGAGGACTGACGCATGTTGGTGAGCTTCTTTTCCTTGGTGATGTTGACGTCCATGTCTTCGTCGCGGGAGTTCTCGCCGACGATCATGCCCTCGTACACCTCGGTGGTAGGCGGAACGAGCATCGTGCCGCGCTCCTGCAGGCTGAACATGGCGTAAGGCGTCGCCTTGCCCGCGCGATCGGCGACCAGCGAACCGGTCGGACGGCCACGCATGGGACCGGCCCACGGTCGGTAGCCATCGAACACGTGGTGGGCGATACCCGTGCCGCGGGTGTTCGTGAGAAACTCAGTACGGAAGCCGATCAGGCCGCGGGATGGCACGGTGAACTCCATGCGAACCCAGCCAGAGCCATGGTTGGCCATCTGCTCCATACGGCCCTTGCGGACAGCGAGGAGTTGCGTCACATTGCCGAGGTATTCTTCGGGCACGTCAACGGTAATGCGCTCGAACGGTTCCTTCTTGACGCCGTCCTCGACGTGCGTCACCACCTGCGGCTTTCCGATTGTCAGCTCGAAGCCTTCGCGACGCATGGTCTCCACGAGGATAGCCAGCGCCAGCTCTCCACGACCCTGCACCTCCCAGGTATCCGGTCGTTCCGTCGGCAAGACCCGCAGCGAGACGTTGCCTACAAGCTCCTGGTCAAGCCGGGTCTTCACGAGCCGGGCGGTGAGCTTGGTGCCCTTGTCGTGGCCGACGAGCGGAGAGGTGTTGATGCCGATCGTCATAGACAGCGCCGGTTCGTCGACCTGGAATGCTTCCAGTGCCACCGGGTTTTCCGGGTCGGCGAGCGTCTCACCGATCGTGATGCTCTCCATACCGGCCACCGCGATGAGGTCGCCGGGGCCAGCCTCGTCCACGGGGACTCGGGTGAGGGCTTCAGTCATCAGCAGTTCGGAGACCTTGGTGCGGACGATAGTGCCATCCGTTTTGCACCAGGCGACCTGCTGGCCTTTTCTGATCGTGCCCTCGTGCACGCGGCACAATGCGATACGACCGAGGAACGGCGAAGCGTCAATATTGGTGACCTGAGCCTGCAGCGGAGCACCCTCGGTGTACTCGTGAGCCGGAATCGACCTCATGAGGACGTCGAACAGCGGGTCGAGATTTTCGCTATCGGGTACTGTGCCGTTGGCCGGCTTGGTGAGACTCGCCTTGCCTGCCTTGGCCGAGCAGTACACGATCGGGAATTCGATCTGCTCGTCGTCGGCGTCCAGGTCCAGGAACAACGCATACGTCTCGTCGATGACCTCGTCAATGCGAGCGTCGGGCCGGTCGGTCTTGTTGATGACCAGCACTACGGGCAGCTTCGCCTGGAGGGTCTTTCGGAGCACAAAGCGGGTCTGCGGCAGCGGGCCTTCAGACGCGTCAACGAGCAGCACGACGCCGTCCACCATCATCAGGGCGCGCTCCACCTCGCCACCGAAATCGGCGTGGCCAGGGGTGTCGACGATGTTAATGATCGTCTTAGTGCCGTCTTCCGACACCCGGTGCACAGCGGTGTTCTTAGCGAGAATGGTGATGCCCTTCTCGCGCTCGAGGTCGCCGGAATCCATGACACGCTCGGCGATATCCTGATTGGCGCGGAAAGCGCCGGACTGCCATAGCATGGCGTCGACGAGTGTGGTCTTGCCGTGATCTACGTGCGCGACAATGGCAACGTTGCGCAGGTCGTCGCGCGTTGACACGTGCGGGTACCCCATTTCGATGGTGGCGGACCAACGCCTCTACAGGCTGGCTCGCCGCGGATGGTGGTCGGGCGCCACACACAAAAACGACGACCGTGAGCGGATTCCGTCACGGTCGTCACACGGCGCAGTATTACGACCAGATATGACGATGTTCGATACATCGCTCCCACCAGATATTTTAACGCCTGGCATGACGACATCCAGTGCCTTAAGACAGCACCGAAACCCGAACCTGTCTATTCTACGCGCTTTGGGCATCGTTGCCCGCCACGCGCTGGGCCGCTACCTTCACTGAGCAACGGATAGGGTCAAGCCGGATGGGGATGCAGCGACTAGAAAGGCCAGACCAGTGTGGGGTGACGGTCCGAGAATTGACGACGCGGAAACTGCGGCGGACGCTGCTCTAGAACGCTCACGCGCCATGTCTGCAGGTGGGCAAGCAAG
>JBDTAR010000116.1:0-25606 GCA_039924545.1 Nakamurella sp.
GTGGAAACCTTCGAGCCGTAGAGCAGGATGTACGGATCGTCGAGAACCGCTTCCTGACGCTCCAGGTCGGTCGCGAAGTACAGCGACGTGTAACCCTTGTCGAAGCGCATGCCCTCGGTGAGCTCTAGCTCGAGCCCGAAGGTCTGCGACTCCTCAACGGTGATGACGCCTTCCTTGCCGACCTTGTCCATCGCCTCGGCGATAAGCTCGCCAATAGCCGGGTCAGCGGCCGAGATTGACGCGGTGGCGGCGATCTCTTCCTTGGTCTCGATTTCCTTCGCATCGAGCAGCAGCTGCTCGGCGATAGCCGCAACAGCCTTCTCAATGCCCTTCTTCAGCGCGATCGGGTTGGCGCCAGCGGCCACGTTGCGCAGGCCCTCACGGACCATTGCCTGAGCGAGAACCGTTGCGGTAGTCGTGCCGTCACCGGCAACATCGTCGGTCTTCTTGGCAACTTCCTTGACGAGCTCGGCGCCGATCTTCTCATACGGATCTTCGAGCTCAATTTCCTTGGCGATCGACACACCATCGTTAGTGATGGTGGGAGCGCCCCACTTCTTTTCCAGGACGACGTTGCGGCCTTTGGGGCCGAGGGTCACACGGACGGCGTCGGCGAGGGTGTTCATCCCGCGCTCGAGCCCGCGACGCGCTTCCTCGTCGAAAGCGATCAGCTTTGACATCAGGTGTTAATCCTCCAGATACTCGCTCGCATACCCGTCCGAACCCGGTGTGGGCCCTGCAGGTAGCAGTGACTTGAGGTGTAGTGGCATTCCCGACGCCCGCGACGGACGGAGCAGCGCAGCCCGGGCATACGACCCGGTCAGCACCGGCCCTCGTCGAGAAGACCTGGCACTCACCATGTGCGAGTGCCAGTTCCTAGTCTGGCACTCTCCACATGAGAGTGCAACCGTCGCGCACTCAACGTGGGGTGAATGGCGCCACAGGCCTCGAGCGATTATCGAGGCATCCGCCCCCACGCGGTGAGAACGTCGACGAGCCCGTCAGTCAGCGGCAGGGCAACCATCTCGGCGCACGTGACCCACCGCAGATCATCGGCATCGTCGCCAGCATGACCTGTGTCAGCACCCGCGTCCGAAGATCCATCCGAACCGACGACCGTCGCGTCGTAGTCGAAGATCTCGTAGACAATGCCCGGTAGGCCCGGCCGTTCTACCCTGCCCGCGAGTTTCCCAACATCAACGGCGAGCGCCGTCTCCTCCACAATCTCGCGCCGTAAGGCTTCTTCGTCTGTCTCGCCCGGCTTCACCTTGCCTCCCGGAACCGACCACAGACCCTTCGACGGTTCGTGGCCGCGCTGAATCACCAGTAGACGCCCCGCCGAGTCAAATATGATCGCGCTTACTGCGCGGATCCGAGTCTTGCCGAGGGATGCGTCATACCCGGTCATCGCGCGGTCGATTCACGGCGACGCTTGATCCGCCGGCCCGCGGCGAGAAGCACTCCACTGGATGTTTGTAGGACATAGGGCCCCGCGAGCCCGCCGTCACGGCTCCGACCGACCGGGCGGACAGTCGCTGTGCGCCACTCCATGGCTTCCACCGATGCGCCAGGTACCTGCAGCCGTAGCGGACGTAGTGTGTCGTCGTCGAATCGCATCTGCAGCATCGCCCGTTTACCTTTGCCTTTGCCCAGCGACAGCACGTCGAAGGCCATAGCAAAGCCAATTCTGGTCGCCGGAAGCGGCTGAGCCACTATCGGCGCACGTCGCAAACCCGCAATAACACGCCGTTCCCGCACGTACCGCATGGAGCCCACCGCTACCAGCGCCAGCACGGCGAAGAGGATCACCGCCACGATGACGTTGGGCGTGCGCGAGCCCACCACGACCGACTGCCAACCCGCGACTGCATGTACCTCCAGCCGATCGCCGACCGCGACTCGCATATCTGCCCCTGGCGCGCCGTGGACGCCGACTGCAGCGCCATCGCGGACACCACAGGTGACGAAGGAGCCGCTGTTCCCGTCACCCCATGTGACGTTGACATGCTCGCGTGTGCACTGCGCACCGGATGCGGTCTCATCCGCCGGTAGCGGGTCAATGGAGGTGACGGTCGCCGACACCTGTGGCGCGAGACCGAGGCCGGTACCGACCTGCGGCGCCATCAGTACTCCAGCACCAATCGCGGCGACCGCTAACACGGCCATGGTGACAAGTTTCGCCGTGAGCAATCCGCGCAGCGGTCGGACAGTCATTTCGTCCAGCGGCCCGACTTGGCGCGGTTCGGAGGCTGGCGGTTCGGAGGCTGGCGGTTCGGAGGCTGAGCGTTCGTCGGGCTCCACAGAATCCATTCCCCGACGGTACGACATTGCCCCGCTACTCCGGGCCGCACACCCAGCAAAGCGGACGGGTATCACACCCGGCATGAGACCGCAGGCAAGATAGGGGCATGCATGATCATTCGCAACGGGACGAACACGGAGCAACGCTGGCAGAGCTGCGCACAGTCGAGGACCATCGCGAGGCTGTCGCCGCGCTGCTCACCCACACCGAGCGAATCGATGTGCCGCTACAGGCGGCGATCGGGCGAGTACTCGCGGTCGATGTCACCTCTTCGATCAGTCTGCCGCCCTTCGACAACTCCGCGATGGACGGTTACGCCGTGCGGCAAAGTGAGATCGCCGAGGCTCTGGTGACTGCAGCAGTCACGCTGCCGGTATCTCGTGACATTCCCGCCGGCGCAGGCGATGTCGGCCCACTCGAACCCGGTACGGCGGCGCGCATCATGACGGGTGCGCCCGTCCCGGATGGCGCCGATTTCGTGGTGCCCGTCGAATTCACTGACGGCGGTATCTCGCAGGTCACCATCACCGGTCCAGTTGGCGACAGGCCGCACATTCGGCTGGCCGGCGACGACGTGCGCGCCGGGACGACCGTACTCACCGCCGGAATGACGGTGGGCGCAGCCCAGATTGGCGTCGCCGCCGCGATCGGCCACGCGACATTGCCCGTGTTCCGCGCGCTGACCGTGCTCGTACTGTCCACCGGCTCCGAGCTCGCTGCCCCGGGCACTCCGCTTGCGCCAGGCCAGATCTACGAGTCGAACGGGCAAATGTTGGCCGCCGCCGTCACGGAGGCCGGCGCCGAAGCCCGCCTGGCACATTTCGTCTCCGACGACGTCACCGAATTCTTCGCGATGCTGCGCGCACACATGGCAGGGGTGGATCTGATCCTGACATCCGGTGGGGTGTCTGCAGGCGCCTACGAGGTCGTCAAGGATGCATTCACCAACGCCGGCGTCACGTTTACGAAGGTGGCGATGCAGCCCGGCATGCCACAGGGCGCTGGCAAGTATGACGGAATCCCCGTCGTGACTCTTCCCGGGAATCCGGTGAGCTCGTTCGTCTCATTCGAAGTATTTGTGCGCCCCGCAATCCGCGCCGCGATGGGCTTCATCAATGCACGACGCCCCGCCGTCCGACTCCGCCTCACCGAGTCGCTGATATCGCCGCTCGGCAAGAGGCAACTCCGCCGCGGCACTATCGATGCCGCACTGGGCACCGTGACACCTATCGGTGGGTCCGGTTCCCACCTGCTCGGTGCGCTGGCCTATGCCGACTGCCTGTTTGTCGTCCCTGAGAGCGTGGAGCATCTCGAGTCAGGCGCCCCGGTCGAAGTCTGGCTACTGAGCGAGTAGCCGGTAATCTGGCAGGCATGAGCACACTCGAGACGTGGATCGACGATACATCCGCGGCGTTGAACCTTCCTTCGGACACTATGGACGTCGCGCTGCGCGACGAGCTGCTGGATGTTACGCGCGATGTCGCGCACGGCGTCGCCCGCGTCGCCGGGCCGCTGACGACGTACCTGATCGGCTTCGCAGTAGGCGCGGGGATGCCTCGGGCAGAGGCGATTCGGATCGTCAGCGAGCTGGCCGCCGCGCATGCCGGTGACGAAACGACTGCTGAGTAGACCGACGCTGACTAGATGGCATCACCTACCAGTCCACCGTTGAAAGGAGCCGAGTAATGGGCATCTTGTCGTGGATTCTGTTTGGCCTACTCGCCGGATGGGTCGCATCACTCGTGGTGGGCGATAAGCGTACGAGTGGCTGTTTTACCAACATGGCGACTGGCATTCTCGGAGCGCTGCTCGGCGGCTTCATCTATCAGATCATCACCCGCCAACCGTGGACGTTCGCGTTCAACTTCGCCTCATTTGGGGTCGCAGTGTTGGGTGCGATCGCGCTGATCCTGATCATCGGCGCGTTCACCCACAAGCCGCGTCGATAGCCACAGCCACCACGACATCCACCAACACAGCCACACTGTGGGTATGAGTGATGTCGATAGGGACAGCAGCGAGATAGACGCGAGCGACGCACAAGCGCCAGACGCTTCCACTGAGGATTCTTCCGCAGAAGTCGGCGGAGATCCCGCCTGCTGGCTCAACCGGGTCTGCGACACATGCGGTCGATTCGTCGAGAACCAGTTCGCGAGCACGTGCCCGTACTGCGGCGCACCCCGCTATGAGCAGGGCGGGTCGTAGGCGCGCTCCTGTACATAGAGTTTCCATTCGGCTGCCGTGATCCCGGCCCCGGCGACGGCACAGATATCGGCCGACGCTTGTTTCGCGTCTGCGGTCCAGATCCATACCTTCTGTGCCGATCCACCTGCGGCAAACGTGGAACCGTCCGGCGACCAGACCGCCGCATTGAGAACGCCGTCCGCCGCGCGAGCCTTAGCCAGCAGTTGGGGGCTGGCCGGATTGCGTACATCCCACATCCACACCACACCGGAACTGGTGGCGGCCATCAGTCGGTGACCGTCTGGCGAAAAAGCCACGGCGCCGATGTCGTTCGCAAACCCCTCGAGCGGAGAGCCAATTGGCGTGGCGTGCGCCGGGTCAGATACATTCCAGAGCCTGATCACACGTCCGGTACCGCCCTCGGCAAGGATCGTGCCATCGGGCGAGAACGAGATCGCGAGAGCGTAGCCGTCGAGCCCCTTCAGATCCGCAATCTGACGCGGATGCGCCGGGTCGGATACATCCCACATCAAAACGTTGCCGTTGGTCGTGCCCAATGCCATCACCGGACGGCCCGGTTGGAAGGCCACCATGAGGGGCAAGCCACCGACATTTCCGGTTTCGGCCAGTGGCTTCGGGGCAGCCGGATTGGTCACATCCCACAGGTTGACGACCGAAGAGTCGGAGCCAACGGCCAGGACCTTGTCGTCAGCGGATAGCGCCATCGTTTCGACGAGAGCGCCGGCGGCCTGGAACGGCGGCCCCATCGTGGCGGCGCGGTTGGCGTCCGACGTGTCCCACATCTGCACGCGCCCATCACCGGAGCCCATCGCGACCATTTTTTGATCGGACGAAGCGACAAAGATTCCGTCGAGGCGAATATCGTCGACGGCGGGCGGAGACGCGTAGCGAACCGGAGCGTCGCGGTCGGCGACGTTGTAGGACAACAGCGCGCCGGCTTTCGGAGAGGCTCCGACGACAAGACGTTCCGGATTGACCATTTTGAGACCGAATATGGCATCACCGACTGGCCCGACAACAGAACCCGGTACCGGCCAGATCCGAGTGAATCCGTCGCTCGAGCCAGCCTCCAAGTGGTCAGCAGATACATACGAAACGCCGGTGACGGGGCCCGGAGTCACCATGGCAGTTTGCTCCACGAGGTCCGAGGTGCGCACCACCCGAATTTGATTGCCGGTACCACCGAGGGCAATATTCGAACCATCCGGCGCGAACGCGATGGTGTCGAGCCATCCGGCGAGGGGTGTCGGATGGTGCTCATCTGCCACCCATGCACCAGATGGCGCACGCCGCCAGAGGTGAAGTTCACCACGCTTGGTGCCGGCGGCGAGTACCGACCCATCTGGACTCACAGCCAGCGCAGATACCGTCGACGGCCCCGTCGCGAACGTAATGGGCGCAGACGGCCCGCCGGCGCTTCGGCTCGTCGAAACTTGCCGACCGTCGTCGACAGACCATCCGGTAACCGTGCCACCACTATCGCCAGCCCATAGCGTGTGGCCATCCGGCGCCCAGGCTAGCGACGAAACGAGCTCCGGGCCTGGAATTTTCGGCAGTGCCACGGCCTGCGACAGGTCGCCTACGTTCCAAAGCCGCACCGAGCCGCCCTCGCCGCCTGCCGCGAGCTGGCGACCGTCCGGACTAAATGCGAGACCGAGCACGCCGGACGGAAATTCGACACCAGGTCCCGGCAAGCCGCGGGGAGCAGCGGGATTGGAAATATCCCACCGTTCGACTAGCCCCTTCGCATCTCCGGCGGCGAGCTGCCTGCCGTCCGGGCTGATTGCAACCGAGAATTGCTGCACATCAGGCTGTGTCGATGCCAGCGTGATGATTTTCGATGGTCGACCGGGATTCTTCAACGACCACAACGTCACCGATCCGTCCACAGCGCCCGTCACTGCCGTGACGGCGTGCGCACGGTCGACCGCCACGAACGTGGGGCCTTCCTGTGCGGGGATCCGGGTCGGCAGCGTCAATGCCGTGGTGTCCAGCACCGCAGAGCGCGCATCAACCGTCGGTGCGATGCGATACGCAACGAGAGACAACTGAGCCGCCAAAGCCGGATCCGACCCGCGCATGCGGTCCGCGGCTATGGCTAGTTCGCGAGACTGCGCGTCATCACGGGCGGCAGTAGCCTCAACCGCACGGTCGTTCGCCGACGCCTCGGCCCGCAACGCCATGACCGCCAGACCGCTCGCCACCAGTGCCAACACAGCCACCGTCACCAACGCCACCACCAAGCGCGTGCGTTGCCTCCGCTGCAGCTCGAGCCGCTCGCTTTGTTGCCGCGTACTGGCCGCGATAAAGGCCTGCTCCACGTCGTTCAATGTGACACGGCCGGATTCCTGCAGGTCTTCCATCACGGCCAGACGTCCGCTGCGCAACAGGTACGACTCGTCGCGTCCGGCGTGCTGCCAGATCCTCGCCGAGTCGGAAATCTGGCGATGAATGCGCAGGGCGCTGCGGTCCGCGTCAATCCATGAGTACAGCCGTTGCCAGGCACCAATCAGGGCCTCGTGGCTAATTTCGACCGTATCCGTACGCAGCGTGAGGAGCCGAGCATCGGCGAATAGCTCCACCACTCCAGTCACAGTCGGACTATCGACCGGCGGCGCCTGAATGGTGCCGATGGCGCTGTTTCTTTCGGCGCTGATGCCTGGGATACCGCCGTCTTGGATACCGCCGTCTTGGATACCGCCGTCTTGGATACCGCTGCCTTGGATACCGCCGTCTGGGATACCGCCATCTGGGATACCGCCATCTGGGATACCGCCGTCTGGGATACCGCTGCCTTGGCGCGCGCCCAGTCCGCGCAGTTCCTCCAGGCGCACCCGCCTCCTGGTGACCATCGATTCGTCATCGACGAAGACAAGTCGCAGGAAGATCCGTCGCGCCAGCTCGCGTGATTCGTCATCCAAATCAGCCCATACTGTTTCTGCCGTGCGCTCCACGGCGCCCGCGATGCCACCGGTCGCCAGGTAGTCGTCAATCGTCATCCGGCCGCGACGTGATGCCAACCAGGTGGCGTGCAATGCGTGGGCAAGGAGCGGTAGTGCACCGCGATCGTGGGCACTGCCTGGCCGGTCCCGCGGCGCGAGGTCGTCCAGCAGCGTCTGTACTAGCGCGTCTTCCACATGCAGGCCGACCGCCGCTGCAGGCCCAACGATCGCCTCAGTGAGTTCGCTGCGGGTCATGGTCCCGACTACGACCTGCGAATGACGTAATACCGGCAATAGCACGGGCTCATCAGCAGCTGCCGAATAGAAGTCCGCCCGCAGCGCCAACACCACCACGACCCGCCGTCGACCGTCGAAATCAGTGTCTTCGGTGAGCCGTTGCAGTTGCTGAAGAAAGGCGGATCGGCGCGTCGAATCCGTGCACGCCGTAAATATCTCCTCGGCCTGATCTACCACGAGCAGTACTGATTCGCGTTCCGAGAGCAGGACACTCAGCGCCCGTCCATCACCATCACCAAACAGCGCGACGATGTCACTCGGCGATAACCCTGCGTAATCGGCTAACACTCGCGCTAAGTCGTCGCAAGGTTGTTCCCCTGGCGTCATCACCAGTGGTGTCATTCCCATCTCCGGTGCCCGCGGAATGACACCCGCTCGCAGCACAGACGATTTCCCCGATCCCGACGGGCCAGTGACAACGACTATGCCTTGCTCGCTTCGGCCTTCGTGAATATCAATGAGCCTGGCCTGGATGTCAGCGATCAATTCGGCGCGGCCGAAAAAGAAGGACGCGTCCTCTGGCTGGAAACTCACGAGGCCTGGGTAGGGCGACGGCCCCGCTGCGCTGCGTCGACCCGGCGCCTGTCGAACCCGCCGAAGCGCCGTCAACCACGCCTCGTGCTGTTTCGTACCTACAACGCCGCACGCGGTCAGGACGGAAAGGAGCGCCTCGGATTGGGACGGGTTCGGCAGGTGGCGGCCGCTCAGATATCCACTCACGGTGGCCGTCGGGACGACCGCTTGTTTGGCAAGATCGCGGACCGTCAGGCCGGCGCGTTCGCGAAGGGTTGTCAGTGCAGCCGCAAACTCGACGCGATCGACTACGTCCCTCGGATCGACTCCGGCGCTCGACATTTCCAACATGAAAAGAGTGTAGGGATCGGTTTCGCTCGAGCGCGCGCAGCTAGCAAAACGTGCCATTACAAGGGAACCCTCGACCCACGTACAGCACAGCTCCTGGATCGTGACGAACTGCAGGAACCGCACGCACAGCATGTACGGACCTGTCCGGATATTGCGGTAACCCTTGTCCGCACAGGTATCGCCGCGTTGAGATCAAACCGAAGAGTTTGCCAGCGGCCGCCGGCCCCGGGAAAGGACCTCAACCACGTGACGATCGTCGAGCTCGTCTTTCCCATCACCACCCCGAACGGAACCGCTTCCACTCGAAGCGACCCCATGAACGTCCACCACCGCCGACGGACCATTTCGGGCACGACTACACCGCTAGCGCCGCCCCGCCTTTCCGTGATAGATCCCAATACCTTGACGCGCGCTGGGCTACCGCTGGTGCTCACCGATTTCGCCATCATCGGGAGTTTTGCCACGGTCGAGGCAATGCTCGCCGCCCGCCCGCGGGCCGACATCACGTTGCTTGAGGTCGGTGACGCGGGTTTCCGTGCGGAAGGCGGCGTACGGTCGCTGTCTCGAGCAGGCTACCGGGTATGCCTCTACACGTTCGAGTATCGCCAGGCAGTGATCGCACGGTATATCGCCGCAGGTGCGCGCGGCGTCGTGTCCAAGGCGGATCCAGTGGATTCACTCGCCGGGGCGCTGTCCCGCATTGCGGCAGGCGGCACCGCTATCAGCGAAGAATTCAGAGCAGCGCGTGTCGGCGACCCACTCCCAGATAAGCTGACCGCCCGGCAGCTCCAGATCTTGGCCGGGCGAGCCCGCGGCGAGACGTTCCACAGCATCGCCCGGCGTCTGGAAATCAGCGAGCGCACCGCCCAGGACCACTGGTCCGCCGTCGCCCGCCGGTTTGAAGCGTTTTTACGATCACATTCGCCGGCAGACCTGGAACGGAGCCTCGGCTTGGACAACGGGGTTGCGAGTCTCGAGTATGACGAAACCCGCTAACTAGCTGCAACAGTCTGTAGAGCACGCATCCGGACTTAAAGTTAAGGGATAATTCCCGCCATGACGTACTCCACTGCACCGGCCGAATTCCGTTACGTCGAACTCGCTACCGTAGAGCGCAACGGCTTCGACGAGAGTCGACATTTCGGCAGCCTGGTGGCACTCGCCGCAGACGGAAGCGTACGTGCGCGACTTGGCGCTCCAGAGCAGGTTGTCTTACCCCGATCGTCGGTGAAACCGATTCAGGCGTTGGCCTCCGTCCTCGCAGGCGCCCCACTTGCAGGTAAGTCGCTCGCCATCGCCGCCGGAAGCCACACCGGCCAAGACGAACACGTGGCGCTCGTCCGCGAGATCTTAAACGCCAGCGGGCTGACCGAAGAAGAATTGGGATGCCCGCCGGATATGCCCGAAGACGCCGAGACCAGACGACGGCTCATCCGCGAAGGTGTCGGGCCGCAGCGCGTCCGGATGAACTGTTCGGGAAAGCACTCCGCGATGCTGGCTGCGTGCGTGGCCTCCAGATGGCCGACTGACACCTACTTGGACCCGACACACCCACTACAACAATTGATTTCGACGACGCTCGCTGAGCGCGCGGGTGAGCCGATCGGTCACGTCGCCGTCGACGGGTGCGGCGCCCCATTGTTAGGAGTCAGCCTGATCGGTCTGGCACGCGCCATCCGCAGCCTGGTGATGGACGCCCCAGGCACGCCCGGGCGCGCCGTGGTGGACGCCATGCGGGAGTTTCCGTTCTACGTCGCTGGCGCCGGGCATGTCAACACTGTGCTGATGGAGACCGTTCCCGGGGTGGTGTGCAAGGGCGGCGCAGAGGGCGTGATCGTGGCAGCCAGCGCCTCGGGGTGCGCGGTGGCCGCGAAGGTCATCGACGGTAGCCCCCGAGCGACGACGGCCATCGTGCTCGCTGCGCTGCAGGCCTTAGGCGAAAACACTGACGGCGCAGCAGCTCTCCGGCAGGTCCCGGTTCTCGGCGGCGGTGTCCCGGTCGGGGCTATCCGTGCGAGCACTCTCATCGCGGACGCAATTTCGGCAGGCACGAACACATAGGGGTAGCGGAATTCCCCTCACCCCAATCATCAATACGTGAGGGCACGACTCCTCACAAATACCCGCCGTCGACGATGCGCGCGGATCGCCACTAATCCGAAGGGACATGGCATGTCAGTACGCGTCGAGGTCTGCGTGGAGTCCGTCGCTGGGGCGATCGCCTCGGAACAGGCTGGCGCCGCGCGCGTCGAGTTGTGTAGCGCGCTGATCCTCGGCGGCCTCACCGCATCGCTCGGTTGCGTCACCACCACGGTCCAATCCATTGAGCGAATCGGTGTGCACGTACTGATCCGTCCACGCGAAGGCGACTTCGTGTTCGCGCCCCACGAGATCGACGCCATGCTTGCCGATATCATCGCGATCCGACGCGAGACAGACCGCACCACCACCGAAGTCGGCTTCGTCCTGGGCGCATTAACAAGTGAAACAGAGATCGACCGCACCGTCATGTCCGTACTGATTCAAGCGGCGGGCCCCTACCCGGTCAGCTTCCACCGGGCTTTCGATCTCACTCCCGATCTGGACCGCTCACTGGACACGTTGATCGAACTCGGTGTCGGGCGAGTACTCACCGGCGGCGGCATGCAGCGCGCTGCCGACGGAGCACCCGCGCTGGCTCGCCTTGTCACGCGGGCCAACGGCCGGATCGACGTCATGCCCGGCGGTTCGATTCGATCGCACAACGCGGCCCACATCATCGCCGAGACCCACGCGCGCGATCTTCATTTCCGGGCAGCAACCACGCGGGCCAACCACATTTCCTCCTATCGACCCGGCGTGAAGATGACGTCGTCGAAGGCGCCGAACGAAGCCGTCCGCGAGGAAACATCGATCGACGCAGTCCGTGAGATGGTGTCCATTGCCGACTCGCTGGGATCACCCGCCGCCGCTCGGTAACACCACAGAATTAATTACGTATGACGAACTACGTATGACGCTGTTCTGGACATAGGCGGACCGCGACCCATTCGCACTATCAGCGCGGCGCGCTACGGTTAGAGCCGCAACACCACCTACGCAATCACGACCCGGCCGAGCAGATGAGCGCAACGCCGCGGACCTACCAGAAAGGCCACAGGCCGCATGAGTAAGCCGCCGACACAGGCTAACGCCGCCGGAGTTTCCGACGCGAGCACGGGCGAGCGCACGGCCGGACCTTCAGCACCCAGCACGCTCGGGCATGTCTTCGGGCTTGTGCGCAGCGCCATTCCGCGCATCCATCCGGGCGGACGCGTGGTGATCGCTGGCGTTTGGGGCGCAACGTGGTTGGTGCGCATGGCGCTACGCGCCATGGGTCTGCGCCGACTGTCGAGAGTCGCGGGGCGCGTGAGTTGGCTGGCGACGGCCGGGTCGGCGCTATTTTTCCGGATGCCGACCCGGGTTCCGCCGGCGGATGACGCCGCAGTGGTAGCTCCTGCCGACGGCATCGTATCGCTCATCACCGAGGCCGTGCCACCTGCGGAAACCGGGCTAGGTGCGGCGCCGCGCACTCGGGTTTCCATCTTCCTGTCTGTTCTGGACGTCCATGTGCAATATGCCCCTGTGTCAGGTCGAGTCGCGGCCGCGCACTATCACCCGGGAGCATTCCTGTCGGCCGACCTGGACAAGGCGTCGGAGGTGAACGAGCGAAACTCGCTCACCATCACCCCACATGTCGGCGGCGACACCCTCGTCGTCACCCAGATTGCTGGGCTCATCGCCCGCCGTATCGTGTGCGATGTCGGCCCTGGCGACAACCTGGCTGCCGGTCAGGTCTACGGCCTGATCCGATTCGGCTCGCGGTTGGACGTGTACCTGCCGGCAGGCGCTGTGCCGCTGGTACACCTCGGGCAACGCGCCGTGGGCGGCGAGACCGTGTTGGCGCACCTTCCCGCGCGGTTCCCAGACCAGATACCGGGCCCGGCATCAGGCAGCGCTACCTGATGGCGACAGTTCCAGGAGTACGTTTCCTGCCTAACGCCATCACCGTCCTGGCCGTGTCTTCCGGGCTAACTGCGGTCGCGTTCGCGTTGCAGAAGTCGCTCCCCAACCACTACACGTATGCCATCGGCGCGATCGCTGCCGCCGCGATCCTAGATTCGCTGGATGGACCCGCCGCCCGTTTTTTGCGCTCCGAGAGCCGGGTCGGCGCCGAGCTGGATTCGCTGTCCGACGCGGTCTCGTTCGGAGTCGCCCCTGCGCTATTGCTGTATATCTGGGCGCTGGAGGGGCATTCGCTGGGCTGGGTGGCCTGCCTCGTGTATGCGGTCTGTACGGTACTGCGTCTTGCTCGGTTCAATTCGCTACTTGATACTGTCCCGAAACCATGGGCGAAGGGCTTCTTCACCGGGGTTCCGTCTCCGGCTGGGGCGTTGCTCGTCACTGCGCCGCTGCTAGCCCAGATGAGGTTCGGTAGTGGATTCTGGTCCACGCCATGGTTCGTGGGTCTGTGGGCGATCGCAATGGGCCTGATGATGGTGTCGCAGTTACCCACAATCGCGCTGAAAGCCGTGCGAGTTCCGACTCGGCTCATCTTGCCGTTACTCGTCCTGTTGGTGGTGGGCGTCGCTGCCGTGTTCTATGAGCCGCACCTGATCCTGTTGCTCGGGCTCGGCATCTATCTGCTGCATCTGCCGTACGCGGCGTGGAGATACCAGCACTTGCGGCGACACCCGGAACTGTGGGATGCGGATGCGCGGCGCCTAGTAGCGCGCGCCGCACGGCGGCCGCTGCGGTTGGCGGTACGAATGCCGAGGCGACGCCGAGTGGCGGGGCGAGACCTGTCCGGCAGCCCCTTACCGCGCGCGAGGCGACTGGGCCGGCTGCGCGCGAATCGCCCGCCGCGGCAGGGCCGCGGGGCCTGACCCGCGTCACTGTCAGCGCCGTGAAGCCTGATAGCGTCGCTATCCTCGAGCGGGTTAGCGCTCGAAACCCAGGCGGCGTGCTGCACGATTCTTTTGACGGCTAGCCCGAAGTCGGCGTAACCGGCGCACTAATAGTGGCTCAACCGCAAGTGCGTCCGGGCTATCGATGACTTGATTGAGCACCTGGTAGTAGCGAGTGGGCGACAGGTCGAACATGTCGCGGATCGCCTGCTCCTTGTTGCCTGCGTACAGCCACCACTGCCGCTCGAACTGTAAAACATCCAGGTCTCGGCGGGACAAGCCGTCGTCGGCGGGCAGGTCGGCGTGCGCTTGTGCGCTCGCAACATCCATCCGGTGGTCCTCCTCCCGGTCCGTACCGGGCCCATTTGAGTCCGACTGCCGACGTTGCACGGGCTTGAACTACACCAGTGTTATTCCGCGGCAGTTCCATCAGATCACGCGTGCAGTCCGGGGTCCAGTTTGCCTCGCCGTGTCGCGCACGACACGCCGACGAGCTACGTGACTGGTGTGACAGCTGTTCCGAGAGTTATTTGTGTGACACAGTTCTGGCCGACACGCCGAATTTACGGCGCCGTATGGCCGGTCGGCGCGTGCGGCGCAGTCGGGGGAGCCGCGCTGCTCGGCGTCGTTGGTGCAGTACTAGCGGAGGCACCACTGGTCATGGGCGGAGCCGACTGGGTAGCGCCCGCAGTCGCTGGCGCCGTCCCCGGGGCCGATTGGCCAGCGCTCGGGGCTGCCTCGCCAGTGCTCGGAGCCGCTGGTGGCGCTTCCGAATCCGTCGGCGGCGCCGTCTGTGTCGTCGTGACCATCGAAGTCTGGGTGCTCGTCGCGATCGCGGTCGTCGTTTCGGTGGCGGTTTCTGTCGAAGTCGACGTGTGGGTGACGTCGCTGGTGACGGAAGCACGCCGGTCGCCGGGAACCGGAATAACCCGTGCCGGATCCGGATTGCCATACGAAGCCCCGCCAAGCACAGTGAGCCCGCCTGAGGGCCCGCCTGCTAACGGGGCGCCTTTGGCCGATTCGATCCCGGTGACAAGGATGAGGGCCAGGGCGAACGCGAATGCACTCCCGACGGCTCCGGCAAGCACCGCGCGCCAATGTCCGGTCCCGGCGCCAGCTCCCGCTCGCCGCGGCAGCGGCGCGTGCAATCTTTCGTCAGCCGAGTCACGTACAGCTACATCAGGCGTCACCAGTGTGTCGATGGAACTGCCGAGGAAACTGTCACGAGAACTGTCGCGAGAATCTTCCTCACCGAAACCGACCGCGCCGGAGCCGACCGCACCGCCAGTGTCGAACTGTGAATCTGCTGCGTGGGAATCTGCTGCGTGGGAATCTGCTGCGTGCCAGGCATGCGACCGTGCAGTCCGCAGCCGGAACTTCGCTGTCGCCACGGAGTGCGTGTACAGAGCAGAGGCCACGGCATACGCAACCGCGCCGATCGCAGCACCGAGCAGCGTGCCCGCGACACCAAGTGTCGATCCGAGTAACGCCGACACGGTGGACGCCACCATGCCTGCGGTGACGGTGGTGGTTGAAATCCGGAGCCTTGGGCGCTGTATGTCGGGCGTCGAATCGATGGTGCGATCGAGGCCCTGGTCGCGTTGTTGCGTCACAGCGAGTCGGTCCGTTCGGTGCATAGGTCGGTCGTGGTCGTAGGTGCCGTTCTATTCAGAAGACGCCCGCGCCAGCCGCACGTTGCCCCGATCGGCTCGTCGGGTGCGCTAGTTCACACCGGCACACCCGCCGCAACACCCGCCCCAGCGAGAGGCTAGATAGCGGTCGGCCTCCGCTTCGCAAACCCTGTCACGGCCTCGAACCCTGCTGCCAGGCCGAGCAACTCGGTCTCACCGCGATGCCGGCCGACGAACTGCACCCCGACCGGCGTGCCCGCGGCGCAGAAGCCGGCAGGCATCGCGATCGCGGGATGCCCCGTCGTGGTGACCGCGCACACCGCCTGCATCCAGCCGAGATAGTCCGGCTGAGCTTCACCGGCCACCGTTTCTGGGAATTGAATGTCCACGTCAAAGGCCGGCAGGGGTGCGATCGGCAACAGCAAAGCGTCATACGTAGTGAGGAATTCACGCATGCGGTGGAAAAGTTGCGTGCGCAGCACTGCGGCGCGGCCGATCTGTGGGCCGGTCAGCTCGCGGCCCTGCAGCATGTTCGCGTACAGGCTCGGGCGGACCGTGTCGCGGTAGGAGTCGAGGAATTCGCCGAGCGTCGCCTCGAACTGCCACGCGCGCAGCGTGCGGAAACATTCGTCGGCGCCGGTGAAGTCGGGTGAGACTTCCTCGACGATCGCACCGGCGTCTTCGCAAAAGGCCGCTGCCGCGCGGACGATCGAGGCGATTTCGGGTTCCACCTTGACTGCGCCACCGAGGTCCACCGAAAAAGCGATGCGCTTGCCCGTCATGCCACCGTCGGGGACGCGCGCAAACGACGCCCCCGGCTCCTCCAGTGAGATCGGCGAGCGGAGGTCCGGGCCGGCCATGACCGACAGCAGCAGCGCGACATCGGCAACTGTGCGCCCCATGGGTCCCGACACCGACAGGCCCGCAAAGCTATCCCCCGCCGGATACACCGGGACTCGCCCAGCCGAGGGGCGCAGACCAATCACATTGCAATACCCGGCCGGGAGCCGAAGCGACCCGCCCATATCGTTGCCGTCCGCGATCGGATGCATACCTGCCGCCAAGGCCGCCGCTGCCCCGCCGGACGAGCCGCCCGCCGTCACGGATAGGTCATAGGGGTTGCGGGTAATGCCGAATAGTTCGTTGAATGTGTGCCCACCAGCCGCGAACTCCGGAATGTTGGTCTTACCGAGTGTGACGATCCCGGCATTCTTCATCCGCTCGACGACGACATCGTCCACGTCGGGGACGAAATCTTTCCGGGTAGCCGAGCCATAGGTGGTTTTAATGCCCTTGGTCTGGTGGTTGTCCTTGAACGCCACCGGAAGTCCGTGCAGGGGTCCGAGGAATTCGCCGCGCGCGGCGGCATCGTCGGCGGCCCTGGCCTGTTCGAGTGCGAGCTCGGGGGTGTGCGTAATGATCGCGTTAATCGCCGGGTTGACCTCGTCGATGCGGTCCAGATGCGCGTCCAAGAGCTCACGCGCCGAAATTTCCTTGGCGCGCAGCATCGCTTCCAACACCACCGCCGGGCGGTAGCAAAGCTCGGTTCCTGCTGACATGAGCGGTGTCCTCCTAGTAGGCCGTTCGCGCCGAGCCGGTACTTCGAGAGCCCTGCGCATTTCACTGTGACCAGAATGCGCGACCGATACGGTTCTCGCTTCGGCACACACTGCCAACACGGGCATATGTTCCGGGTCGTGTTACCCAGGGAGGGCTGTGCGCCTCGCTCGCTAACACGACCGGCGGAGAGCGAGCGATGTGGAAGGCTAGGACCGTGCGGATGCAATTCACCTCCGGGCCGGACCCGATGGACCTCGTCACCTTGCCGTGGTCGACTCCCTTGGAAGAATGGTCGCCCACCCTTCTGGTCAGCCTGCCGCGCGGTATTTCCCGACACGTGGTGCGGTTTGCAAAGATCGGCGGGATCGTCTACGCCATCAAGGAAATCAAGCAGGAACTCGCGGATCACGAATTCGAGCAGCTACGCACCCTGGCGCGGTCCGGGGTCCCCGTTGTTGAGGCCGTCGGCGTGGTCGCCAACCGCGCCACGGCCAACGGCGAGCCGCTAGACGCCGCTCTGGTCACCAAGCACCTTCGCTTTTCGCTGCCCTACCGGGCGCTCTTTTCGCGGCGACTCGACCCGGACCTCGAGACGAAGCTACTCGACGCACTGGCCGAACTCATCGTGCGCCTGCATCTGGTCGGTTTCGCCTGGGGCGACTGCTCGTTGTCGAACACGTTGTTTCGTCGTGACGCCGGGGCACTCGCCGCCTATCTGGTCGACGCGGAGACTGGGCAGATTCGCACGCAATTGTCGCCTGGCCAGCGGCAGAACGATCTGGATATCGCCGAAACCAACCTGGCTGGCGAACTTCTCGACCTCGAGGCATCCGGGCTGCTCCCGGAAAATGTGGATCCGATCGAAACCGCGCAATCCGTCCTCGATCGCTACTCCACGCTGTGGGCGGAGCTCACCGCGCCGCAGACCGTGGGCGAAGCGGAATGGTGGCGCATCGAAAAGCGGCTCCGCCGACTCAACGAACTCGGGTACGACGTCGCCCAGCTAGATGTCAACGAAGCCGACGACGGGGATCCCACCGGTGGCCCACACGTCATGGTGCAGACGCAGGTCGTGGAGGCCGGCCATCATCGCAAGCGGCTGCGCGCACTGACCGGCTTGGATGTTGTCGGCGAGAATCAAGCCCGCCGTATTTTGAACGACCTGGACACGTTCCGCAGCCAGGCGGTGCTGCCGGAGACGCAGGTCGACGAGGACACAGTAGCCCGGCACTGGATGACCGACGTATTCCAGCCGGTGATCGAGGCGATCCCGACAGAGATGGCCAAGAAGCTTGAGCCCGCCGAGATTTTCCACGAAGTCCTGGAGCACCGCTGGTTCCTGTCGGAAGCTGCCGGAAGGGAAGTGTCGATGCCGGATGCAACCCGCTCATATATAGCATCGGTGCTGCGGTTCCGTCCGGATGAGCAGGCCGTTTTGGAACCCGACCTGCTGGGATTGGGCATGTTGGAATCAGCCGAGGATTAACCGAGCATGACGCCGTTCGGACGAGACGGTTGCCTGGATGTGACAACACACTCGCCGCGAGTCGAATCCGGCATGTTGGCTGGGCGACCGACCATAATGGTGGGGCGCCGTTACGAGCGCGAGAAGCGTGAGGTGGGATATGCAGTGGGGGCGTCGGGGGAAAACGCGCAATTGACGGCGCCGCAGATCCCAGCCCAGCGACCAAAGCAATGGATCGGCGGGCTCGACGGGCTACGCGCTATCGCAGTGGTTGCCGTCGTCTTGTTCCATCTGAATCCCGGCTACCTCTCCGGCGGCTTTCTCGGCGTCGACCTGTTCTTCGTCATCAGCGGCTATCTCATCACCCGGCTACTTCTGGCGGAGCGATTACGTTCCGGGCGGATCGGACTAGGCCAGTTCTACCTGCGACGCATCCGACGACTTCTTCCGGCGGTCGTAGCTCTCCTCGCGGTGGCGAGCACCATTGGCTACGCCGCCTGGCCGGATCAGCGGCCCACGCTGCCCGACAGCGCTCTGTCGTCACTGGGGTACTTGACGAACTGGTGGCTCATCGCCGATAAGCAATCGTACTTTGCATCCATGGGCAGGCCGCCCATGCTGCAACACTTGTGGTCGCTGGCGATCGAGGAGCAGTACTACCTGCTGTGGGCTCCGATCGTGATTGTGCTTGGTGCCGCATGGATGTCGCGCCGCCGTTCCGCGCCGCCATGGCACGTGGCAGCGCTCGTCGCCGCGGTCGCGGGCACGCTTGCATTGGCATCAACCGCCGTGATGACCACTATTGCTATAGCGACAAACATCCCATACCAGGCAGATTCCTCGAGAGTCTACTTCGGCACTGATACGCATTCGATGGGGCTTTTGCTGGGATCGGCATTAGGCGCGCTGGCCACCATCCCCTGGCGGACGGTCACCAGGCGTCCGCCACGGTGGGTCCGGCCTGCGTGGCGTGACACATGGCCTGCGCGCCCGCTGTTACCAGCCTGGATCATCGGCGATGCCACCCGCCGTCCGCTCGGCCGCTGGTCAACCGATCTTTTTGCGATCGTCGGAATCGGCGGCGTCGCATGGTTTTTCGTGTCTATCGACGAATACGTCCCGTGGCTGTATCGGGGCGGATTTCTTGCTTTCTCGGCGGTATCAGCCGTAGCGATCTGCTGCGCGGCTAGGGCGGGCAGTCTCATCGGACGGCTGCTCGACACCACCCCATTGGCCTGGATCGGCCGTCGTTCCTATGGCATCTACCTGTGGCATTGGCCAGTTTTCGTGGTGACGCGCCCACTGATCGACGTCCAGGGGCCCCAGTGGCTGATCGACTGCGCCCGCACCGGATTGGCCATCGCAATCGCTGCGGCCAGCTATCGCTACCTCGAAACACCCGTCCGCGCTGGGACTTTCATCCCGTCGTTGCGACAAGCCTGGTCGAATCGGAAAGCGCGATCTGCGGACTGGCGCACCGGTCAACCCACCAAGTATGACGGCGGTAGGCGTACCGTGCCACGCCGCGTCGCGCACCAATGGATACTCCTGTCCGTTGCTGCTGGATGTGTCGCCGTGCTGGTGTCGGCACATATGGCGACTGTGCAGCAGCCGGTGTGGGCTGCTTCGATGCCGGGGACGGCGCTGCCCATCCCCGGAGTGGTGCCAGATCTTCCGGGCGGTATCGACGGATCGGTAAGCCCGCCGTCGTTGACCTCCACAAAACCAGCCTCGGGCACTCTTGCTACACACGTTGTTACATCGCCGCCGACCGCAACCACGACAGCGGCCGCTGCCGCGACTTCTGCGCCCGCAGTGGCCTCCACGCCAGCACCGACGGCGCTGCCGACGTCTCCGGCCCACACACCCACCACGCAGCCAACAGCACCCGCCAGCCCACCGGCGACCGGGTCCGCGTCACCCCCCGCCTCGTCGGTCAAGGTCAGCGCCTTCGGCGACTCAGTACTGCTGGGCGCCTCTCATGCGGTGCGCGCGGTGGTCGGTTCGTTGAGCCTCGACGCGGTCGTCGGTCGACAGGCATGGGACACTCTCGACGATGTGGCTGCAGCGCAGAAGGCGGGGAAGCTTGCCCCCGTGGTTCTCATTCACACGGGCAACAACGGCGTGATCTCGCCGCAGCAGCTCACGTCAACGCTCGCCGCGCTGAAGGACCACACGAAGGTCGTGTTGGTCAATGATCACGTGGACCGACCGTGGCAAGGCCCGAACAACAAGATATTTGCGGCGGTAAATGGCCACTACCCGAATGTCGTCATACTCGATTGGAATTCGGTCGCCAGCAAGAATCCCGGCTGGTTCGGGCCGGACGGCATCCATGTGAATGGCGCCGGCGCGAAAGCGTATGCAAACCTGGTGGCGAAAGTACTCAAATGACACGCCTCTATACCGCGAACGGGTGAACGAACTGTAACCTGCGCTTATGTGGGAATACAGCTGCCTCAGCCCGAATGATCGCCCCAGTATCGGACCCAGAGGGGACATACTTCAGAGTTTCATGGACCTGCGTCTCAAATACGTGTTAGGAATGGGTTGGCTCGACGACCTCGTCACGGACCACGACACCTACGACGATACGGACCACACGTTGTATCTCGTCCGTTCGGCCGATGCGCCGAACGAGGTCCCATCCCCCACGATCAGAGCCGGTTTGCGGATCACCCAGGTCGGATCATTTTATGAATCGTTGACGTGGAACATGCTCGCCTCAAATGCGGGAAACCAAGCCGATATCATCTCCAACAATTTTGCGCTGATCAGCGACATCAACCGGCAGGCCGTGGAAAGCGCCGTCGGCTTGTGGGACATCACCCGTCTGGTGTGCCCCCTCGACGATTCCGTCTCGAAGCTGGAAGTGATACAAAGCATCTATGAGCTTCTCGGCATGGCCATGTACAAAACGGTGGTCGAACCAGATGCCGACCCGGTGTGGATGTTCCTCACCACGCCGACCATGAAGCGCCTGTTCGAGATGAGCGGAATTGAATGTACGGTGCTATTCGCCGGACACGTCACAGACACGGACGATTACGACTCGTTCCTGTGTGTCGCGAGGCCGAGGTCGGCATACATGTCTGTCAGGAATTCCCACCGTACGGCGACCAAACGCGTTCTGACACGCGTACTGGATGGATGTAACGCTCTGCAGAGTCAGCACCTGGCTACCACACGTGCGTCGACTGCGATGCCGGTCGTCGACGCCGTCCGATAACCCGTGCAACACATTTAATGACGACCAGGTAACACAGAAATGAGCGGTGATGGGGCGAGTCAGTTGGACATTTGCGCAGGCGCAGCCGGACGAATCTGTTTCCGCACGGCGTTCTCGCAACCGAATCAGTGGCGTGTTCCTGGGATCGGGCGCGGTGCTGGCGTTCGCCGCTCTGCTGGTCCTGCCAGGCTGGCAGGTCCCGAACCAGACTGCGATGATCATTATCGGGATATTGATTGCCGGCGGATCCGTCTCCCAGATCGTGTTTGCTGCCCACGTTCCGATCGCGATGAACCATGTGACGAGCATCGTCGGCACGGCGACGATTGCTGCTGCGCAGTTGCTCGCGGGGTATCCGATCGCGATCGCAACGGTCGGCCTGTTGTATGTCTGGGTTGCCGTGTTCACCTCGGTGTTTTATTCATCGTTCGCGGCGACGGTGCACGTAGCGATTATGTCGGCCGCGCAGATCGCGGTGCTCATATATCTCCAGGACCCGGGCCTTGTCCCACAAGTCGTGGTCACTATCGGCACCTGCATTACGGCGACCATCATTGTCTCGTGGTTGACCCACGATCTGCGCCAGCAGGTGTCAACCGACCCGTTGACATCGCTGCCGAACCGACGCGGCTTTGAACAGATTTTTGCTAAGAGCCTCGCGGTTGCCACTCGCACGAAGGACCCGTTATCAGTTGCCGTGTTGGACTTAGATGGGTTCAAAGCTCTCAACGATCGACACGGCCATGCCACCGGCGATGAGGCACTGATCGCTTCCGCCGACGCCTGGCAGGACGCGATACGCCCGATGGACACGTTGGCCCGCACCGGAGGCGACGAATTCGTCGTTCTGATGCCCGGGTGCAATTCCAGCGCCAGCGCGGGGATTATCACCCGGCTACAGGCGGCGACGCCACATGAGATGACGTGCTCCGCGGGAATCGCGATCTTCGACGGGCTAGAAAGCGCCGCCGACCTGCTCCGACGCGCCGACTCTGCCATGTATGCGGCCAAGGCCAAAGGCATTGCCAATCTGGTCGTCGATCAGAACACTTGCACCCATGCCACGCAGTAGCGGTGCAGTTTTTCTGCCGTATGCGACGCCCATAGCCCGGCGAGCTCGTCGCCGCAGTGGAGCCGCCTGTCGGAATCGAACCGACCACCTACGCATTACAAGTGCGTTGCTCTACCAAATGAGCTAAGGCGGCATCGGTTAACCAGTGTATCGGTTACCTGGGCAGCTAGTGACGCCTTTACTGCGCCAATGACGAGGCTGGCTACTAGGCCGTTCGCGCCGGACTGACCTGATGGGCGCTGCCCGACATGGTCTGAACGGCTGGCGCGCTGGCAGCCGCCAAAATGTCGCGGCACTCGGCGTGGCTCACATCCATCAGTTCAGCAAGCGCCGCAATGGCGCCGCCGTCAAGGACGATGGTGCGCACCGCGATGCGGGCCCCGGAAGCCCGCAGCCGCATGGCAAACCACCGGCGAACCGGCGCTAGGCGGGTGTCGTGGCTTTGCATGATCTCGTCGATATCTACGGTGACTGGTCCATCGGCTCCGTCGATGGAGTACCCGACGGCACGGTCGGCCGCGTTGAACAGCGCACCCGGATCTTCGCCGAGAGCCTTGGCGAGCGCCCAAAACACCTCGACCCGCAGTGACCGATGTCCGGTCTCGTAGTTAGCGAGCGCTGCCTTCGAAATAGCACCGCCGGTTCGGGTCGAAACCTCCGACTGCGTGAAGTGCTGCCGTTGGCGCGATTGGCGCAACTGCAGCGCAACGGCCGTGGAAAAAGCGGCTTGCCGTTCGTCTGTTGTTGATGACGCCATTCGGTTTCCGCTCCCTTAGCTTTGCGTCGGCAGCGCCGACGGAAGCGAATGCTTCCAGTGCCGGTTGGCCCCGCCGACCATTCGCCCCGCTGTAGTGACGCCACATCTGGCTCTGCAGACAGCCGCCGTGGTGGGGCTCCTGAGTCTCGCGACTCAGGAGCCCCACCGATCGGCGGCCGTTACCTTACCTCAGTGCTTGCGTGACTTGCGTCGCCACACGGAGCCGATGGTCAGGACCAGTGCGCCTCCGCCGAGGAGCAGCAGGGCCAACAGAGCCATCCCATACGCGTTGACACCGGTGTAGGCGATGTTGCCTACCGAGGTCTTCGACGTCGGTAGAACATCGATTACGCCACCTGACGTTGGCAGCACCCCAATGGTTGCACCCGACGTCGTCGTTGTCACGCCCGTCACCGAGTTGGACGTCGGCAATACCGAGATACTCGTCGTCGGCGTCGTAGGCGGTGTCGAAGCCGATGTCGTCGGCGGCGGTGGCGGCATATACGTGTTGGTAAAGTCGCAACGGATATCGGCACCCGCGTCCGCTACGAACGTGCCGCCGCTCTGGTCCGACAGATCCTTACTGATCGACATTTCGCCATCGAAGCATCCGTTGAACCTAGATATCCATCGTGACTTATGCGTCTCCGTAATCCTGTAAGTCGCTCCCGGTATCAATCCAGCCGGGCCCCAGGAAGCGGTCAGGACCTCGGTCGAGGTATCGACCTGGCGCGTCTCGTCAGTTCCTTCAATCGGCGCAAGCCCCTCAGGGTCAACCTGCGTCAGCACGAAGTCGAAGATGCCGTTCCCACCTACCGCTGTCTTGTGCACGGTTACCGTAGGCTGCTTCGAGTTCGTGAACGCACAGTCAATGTCAGCTCCAGCCGCGGCAGTAAACGTCACCGAATTATCGGTGCTGGACGTCGGCGTCACACCCGTGCACGAGGTGAACTTCGAGACCCAACCGGGCTGGACGGTCTCCGACAGCGTGTACGTTCCGCCCGGCGTCAAACCCGCCGGACCCCAGGTGTACGAACCCGCACCGCGCGTCGTTGTTACCGTCTGCCCGGAGCCACCATCACCGGCCAACGTGAACGCAAAGTCCCCGTCACCACCAACCGCAGTCTTGGACACCGTAATCGCCGGCCGCTTCGTGTTCGTGAAGCCACACGAAATGATCGCACCGGCCGCAGCTGTGAACGTCACACTCGACGCATCCGACGAAGTCGGCGTGACACCGGTACACGACTTGAACTCCGAGACCCAACCGTCCTGGACGGTTTCCGACAGCGTGTAGGTTCCGCCCGGCGTCAAACCCGCAGGACCCCAGGTGTGCGAACCCGAACCCTCAATCGTCGAGACCGTCTGTTTCGAGCCTCCATCACCGGTCAACGTGAACGCAAAGTCTCCGTCTCCACCGATCGTAGTCTTGGACACCGTAATCTCCGGCCGCTTCATGTTCGTAATGGAGCAGACGATCACCCCGTTGGCGGGCGCCACGAACTGCACGCCACCGACCACCGCAGTCGTGCCGATTGGTATACCACTGTCATTCGAGTTGACACAAGCGAATCTGCCTGGCACAAAAGCGCTCGCGTCGCCGGTGGCGTCCTCGGTCAGTTTGTACGTACCGCCCGGGGTCAACTGGGACCAGGCGCTAGTCGAGCCGTGACCACCGTTTGTCGTCAGTGTTTCGGTGCCACCGCCGACAGCATCGCCAACCGGGGCGAGCGTAAAGGAGAACGTGCCGTCCGAACCCTCCGGCGTTGTCGCCTTCTGCACCTGGACGCTCGCGTTTGCCAAGTCGATACCAACCTGACGCGGTTCCGCGGCCGGTAGCAACTTACCGGGTGTCGTGATCGGTTCGCCGGTGAACGCGAAACTGTTCCACGCGATCGAGCCGACAGCCGGCGAGGTAGGCGGTGCCTGCATCGTCCAGTGGAGACCGAACGAAGCACCTGCCGCGATCGGTGTGCCATCGGCTGCCACCACGTCAATTCCAATTGCGGCAGTTGCCGGACCGGGGTAAGTCGTGGTCCAGTCGCCACACGACCAGAGTCCACCGGTTGTTAGCGGATTCGTGCACGGAGTTTCGCTGGTGGAGTAGTGGACGGTGACGGTGGCTCCGGCGGGTGTGCCGGAGACCTCCACCTCGCTGTTCATGATCGGCTTCCAGGCAGTGCCACGCTGCGACCCGGTGAGAAGCACCCCTGTGTCGCCGACGTACGGCAGGATATCGATGGCCAACTCTCGATGCATGGGCACGTTGCCCTGGTTGGTGACTGTCAGCTTGTAGTCGAAGACGCCGTCGACAACGGTGTGAGCGATGCAAGGGTAATAGGTGTAGCCGGCATCGT
>JBDTAR010000117.1:0-45462 GCA_039924545.1 Nakamurella sp.
GGCCCGGGAGCCGGCGACGCAAATAGTCCGACCTGCAGCTGAAGCGTTGGCGCCCAGCCAAACTCGCCCATCGCGAAGCACACCGGCGGCGCAATATCGACCATGGCCACTGCCGCCAGCACATCCATCGGTCGACCATCAAGGAAGTCAACCCAGCAGCGGATATGCGGCCCGCCCGAGGTATCCCCCGACAGCCACGCAGAGTTTTCCGGGACAAAGGCGTGATCAATCAGTTGCCCTAGTCCAGGTGAGCCTGGCAATTGATGTGTCGGTATTCGGATCGAATGTTCTGCGCGCGTCACACTGGGCATCGTCGGGTAGGACCCGCTCCGCGACGGAACATCGTCATACCCGTATGGCAATTCTGTCGACGCAAACGTGACAAGACTGGTGACTACGGCGCTCGCGCCCTGCAGCAGGGTAGCGCTCGCCGAAGTCAGGCTCGAACCGGAACGCAAAATGGTGACCTCGACCGTCGCTGGTCCGGGTTGTGCTGGAGCGATGAACGAGGTGGAGACCGCAATGACGCGGCCCGGGTTTGCAGCGATTGCAAGCACTGCGCGAACAACAACGGCCTGCAGGTATCCGCCGTTCAAGATTCGGCCGTCCACATTCCAGTCCGCGTCGAGGCGGACCTCGACCGTGTTGTCGTCGATCAATCGCCCGTCGGTGTCGGTGTCAAATCTGTATTCGCTCACCGAAACAGTGTGTCAGGCGTGGTGTCCCCAGCCCGGTGCGGTGGCGAGAACAGGGCTTGGTGACCGATTATGCTGTTGACGGCGGTCTGACCACTGCTTGCGCTGCTGCGATCAATAGCGATCAACTTTTGAATGTGCTGTGTGGACGAACTGCCGGATGTGTTCGCATCGGGGAGGTGAACCATGGCTCGGATCCCGCCGATAAAGTCGGACCGTGTGGTCGTGCTCAATGCCAGCTACGAAGTGCTGTCCGTCGTGACATTGCATCGGGCGATCGCCTATGTCCTCCTGGAGAAGGCGGAAGTCGTGGCTGCGCGCGCCGGCGAGTCGCTACGATCGGCATCCGGCATGCAGATGCAGATCCCCAGCGTGGTACGCCTGAAGCGATTTATCCGACTCCCCTACCGCAACCGAGTGCCCACGTGGTCGAAGGCAGGTCTGCTGCGTCGCGACGGCCATCAATGCGCCTATTGCGGTGGGCACGGGTCGACCGTGGATCATCTCCATCCAGTTTCCCGCGGCGGCACGTCCACCTGGCAGAACACCGTCATTGCATGCGTGGCATGCAATACCCGTAAGGGCTGCCGTACGCCGGCGGAGGCACAAATGCCGCTGTGTCGACGACCGACGGTGCCCACGGTGCAGAGCGCACTACTGCTAGCCCTCGCCGAACCCGAACGCTCGACGCTCGTCGGCCTGGGGTTGGTGTCGTCCCTGTAATAGCAGGCCATCGACTTGCGAAGGGTGCGACTAGTTGATCTTGCCCACACCGGATAACACCACCTTCGGCATCAGTGCAACGATGAGAACAGCGGTCGGCTTTTACCACGCCTCACGTGCAGCCGCTACTGCCGATAACGCAAGCTCGTGCACTCACTGTTCGTTCGGAGGCTTTTCGATGTCCGTATTGAAGACCGTACCTTTTGATTCTGACCCGTCCCTTGCTGCCTATGCCCACCCGCAGCGTCTAGTGACAACGGAATGGCTTGCGCAGCACAAGGACGATGCCGGTGTCATCGTCGTCGAGAGCGACGAGGACGTGCTGCTGTACGAGACGGGCCACATCCCGGGCGCGATCAAGATCGACTGGGTCTTGGACCTTAACGATCAGGTTACCCGCGACTACGTCGACGGAGCAGGATTTGCGAAACTGCTCTCCGCAAAGGGAATCTCGCGGGATTCGACCGTGGTGATCTATGGCGACAAGAGCAACTGGTGGGCCGCCTACGCACTGTGGGTATTCACCCTATTCGGCCATGAGGATGTCCGACTCGTCAACGGCGGGCGCGCCAAGTGGATTGACGAAGGTCGCGAGCTCACCAGGGACACCACAAAGCTCGCCACCACCAACTACCCCGTGATCGAGCGCAACGACATCCCGATTCGCGCCTACCAGGCGACCGTTCTCAAGACTCTGGGTCAGCATCCGCTGATCGACGTCCGGTCCACGCCGGAGTACACCGGCGAGCGCACCCACATGGCGGAGTACCCACAGGAGGGTGTGCTGCGCGGAGGGCACATTCCGTCCGCCGTTTCCGTGCCATGGTCCCGGGCCGCAGCAGCCGACGGCACATTCAAGCCGCGCACGGAACTGGAGAAGATCTACTTCGACGAGGCCGGCCTGGCGGTCGACAGCGACGTGATCGCCTACTGCCGCATCGGCGAGCGATCCAGCCACACCTGGTTCGTGCTCACGCATCTGCTTGGCCTGTCGAACGTGCGTAATTACGACGGCTCCTGGACAGAGTGGGGCAACACCGTGCGGGTGCCTGTCGCACAAGGCCTAGAGCCCGGTGTGATCCCGGCTGCCGCTGCGAAATCCTGAGAATTCCGATGACGAGCCCCACGTCTATGCCAGCCGGGCTGCAGGAAATCATCGACGATTTCGCGAGCCTCGTAGGGCAGGAAAAACTACTGCTACTGCTCGAGTTCGGGGAGAATCTACCCGCTCTGCCCGAGCGCTACGCCTACCACCCGGAACTATTGGAGCCCGTACCGGAATGCCAGTCCCCCGTCTTCCTCATCACTGAGATCGACCGAAGTAGCGGGACCCCGGTAGCGAGGTTGTTCTTTACGGCGCCACTGGAGTCACCGACGACACGCGGGTTCGCCGGGGTCCTCCGCGAAGGGCTCGATGGTCTGCCGGTAACGGAGGTTCTGGCTGTGCCCGCGGACTTCGCAATGCAGCTGCCGGTTGCGGACGTGGTGAGCCCGCTACGCATGCGTGGATTGTCTGCCATGTTGTCCCGGGTGCAACGGCAGCTGACCAAGGCTATGCAAGACGACAACCCTGCGGGCGCCCACTGACGGAGGCCGATGCCAGCGCATCTACTGCGAGCCTTCGGCTGCCGCGGTCAGGCCGCCACGGCTATTCTACGAAGCTGTCGCGCAGCACACGCTTGAGTAGTTTCCCACTGGCGTTACGCGGCAGGCTATCGACAAGCCGGATCTCCTTAGGCACCTTGAACGCAGAGAGTTGTGACTTTGCGTGCGCGAGAAGCTCCTCGACGGTCACGGGGTCGCCTTTGGGCACGACTATCGCGACGATCGCCTCGATCCACTTCTCGCTGGGAACACCAATGACGGCCACTTCGCCCACTGACGGGTGTGTGTATAGCGCGTCTTCGACTTCGCGGGACGCGACCATCACGCCGCCTGTATTGATCACATCCTTGATCCGGTCAACGATCGTGAAGTAACCCTCTTCGTCGCGGACCGCCAGGTCGCCGGAATGGAACCAGCCATCCCGGAATGCCTCAGCGGTGGCATCGTCATCTGCCCAATAGCCCGTCAGCAGTTGCGGGGAGCGATACACCACCTCGCCGGGTTCACCAGCCGGGACCTCGTCACCATTGGCATCGACGCACCGCGCCTGAACGAACAGCACGGGCCGACCGGCAGAAGCCGGGCGCGTGAGGTGATCGTCCGGCCGCAGGACGGTGGCCAGCGGACCAATCTCGCTCTGCCCGAAGCAGTTGTAGACCCCCAGTTTCGGCAGTCGTTGTTGCAGGCGCGCCAGCACTGGCCCGGGCATGATGGACGCCCCGTAGTACGCGCGTCGCAGACCGTCCAAATTCCGGGTCGCGAAATCCGCATGGTTGGTCAACGCAACCCACACCGTGGGAGCCGCGAAAAATGAGTCACAGCCGCCATTTTCGATCGCATCGAATACGGCGTCTGCGCTAGGAGATTCCAGCAGGACATTGCGGGCGCCGATGGCGAGCCACGGCATCATAAACACGTGCATCTGAGCCGAGTGGTAAAGCGGCAGCGCATGCAACATCGTCTGGTCGGAGCTGGCGTCCAGCGCGGTCAGGCAGGAAAGGTATTCGTGGATCAGCGCCCGATGCGTCATCATCGCGCCCTTCGGTAGCGAGGTGGTGCCGGACGTGTACAGCAACTGCGCGAGGTCATCGTCCGCCACCGTCGGCAGCGGAGTACCGGCCGGAATCTCGTCATTGGTAGTAACTGCGGCGAGGAAGGAATCGTCGCTATCACGAAGCGAGATGATGCGCGCTGTCACTGGATTTGCCGTGTCTGCCGCCATTCCGGCGCGCAGCTGGGACTCCAATGCGGGGTCGGCGAGCACCACGTTACTGCCCGATTGATTGAGGATGTAGGCGAGGTCGGCGCCGGTCAAGTTGTAGTTGACCGGGACGTGTACCAGCCCGCCGCGGCACGATCCTAGCCACGCCAGCAAAAAAGCATCAGAGTTCTTGCCGTAAGCCGCAATCCGATCCCCCGGCTGCAGCCCGAGGCCCAGAAGGTAGCGCGCCGACCGTGTCGCGGCCGCGTCTAGTTCCGCGTACGTAAAGGTCCGGTCGGCGAAACGCAATGCGAGCCGGTCGGGATAGCGCGCTGCCGAGCGCTCCAGCAATCCGCCGATCGTGCTGGGCTGTACAGGGACGGCGCCGCCGGATGTGATCATGTAAAACACTGTGCCGCTAAGGCCGGGCAAGCGCAACAGAATTGCTAATTGGACCTCAACTGGAGCGCAGCCAGCCGGGCAGTTTGAGGATCAGTAGCGCGATGAGCGCAGTCATATCGGAGACTGCCCATCTGGTTCCAGTTGCGGGTCGTCAGGGCTGGTTGATGCAGGTGGGGACGAATTGGGCAGCTGGATTCGGTGCCCCTGTTCTACAGAGCGGCCCCATGCCGTCCCGGCAAGTACGAGACAAATTCCTATATATCCGACCGGCGCGAAAGTGTCGTGCGCGATGGTGACTCCGATGACGGAGGCCCAGAGTGGTTCAGCGCCAAGGAGGAGGCTGACTCGGGATGGGGATGTGCGCCGTACTGCCCAGATCTGTATGAAGAACGCGAAGACGGTGCAGATCACCACAAGGTAGAAGAAGGCGAGCCCGCTGGTGAGGGTCAGCTGTGACACATAATGCTGGATGGATTCGCCGTGAAACACGGATGCGGCGGTGAAGATCATCGCGCAGGTCGATAGCTGCACAGTTGTAAGGTGCAGCGAGTCTATTGGCTTTCCTCCCGTGAATTTGTGGATAAGGGTGACGTGCACCGCCCGCATGATCGCCGCGATGAGGACGAGGATGTCTCCTTGGCCAGGCGGCTTGAAGACACCGTTACTTGCGAGGAGCGCGACCCCTGCCACAGCGACGATCGCTGCGAGGAAGAATGTGGCGCGCAATCGCCTGTGGGACAGCGCAGATTCAACAATGGGCGTGAAAACCATTGTGAGGCTAATGATCAGTCCCGCATTGGTGGCTGACGTACCCGCGATCCCGAAGGTTTCAAACGTGAAGACGGTAGTCAGCAAAATGCCGAGGCCCACGCCAGTGAGTAACTCCGAGCGCGCCAGGGGCTTGCGTCTGATTGCCACGACGATGGCCATGATTGCTGCCGCCAGCAGCATTCGCACGGCTAGCAGAGACATCACGGAGTCGCCCGTGATCAGTTCCTTGGTTGTCAGGTAGGTCGAACCCCAGGCTGCGGCGACGAAAAGCAAGAGGAGATCGATGCGGAACGGACGGAGGGCAGATCGCATAAACCCATCGTCCTGGCATTGATCCATTAGCACGAGAGACCAAGTGCTTTGGCAATGCGTTAGTTTGAACTAATGGAATTGGGCCAACTTCGCGCGTTGAGAGAATTGGGTGATCGTGGCAGTATTGCCGCTGCCGCAGCAGCTCTCTACGTCACACCTTCATCGGTTTCCCAACAAATCAGCGCGTTGCAGCGCCACTCGCACGTCCCCCTGACCTTCAAAAATGGACGCAGGACAGCACTCACAGACGCCGGGAAAGCGTTAGCTTTGGCTGCCGTGGATGTCGAGGTGGCGCTGGAACGCGCTAAGCAGGCGGTCGCACAGTTTCAGGGCGAGCCGCTAGGAACAGTGTCGGTGGCGGCATTCCATAGCGCGGCACTGATGCTCTTCGGGCGTCTACTTAGCAACCTCAGCGCGCCAGGCCAACCGCAACTCACCTTCAGCGATTTCGATGTCGCGCAGGATGCTTTCCCGGCACTGACTCAAAGCCACGACGTTGTCATTGCCCACCGACTTGCGGGTAGCGCGCCCTGGCCGGATTCGGTCCGTGTCGAACCTCTCCTTTTTGAGCCGTTGGATGTCGTTGTCCGCCGCGGCCACCGCCTTGCGGAAAAGGCGTCGCTCGAGCGAGAAGACCTGCGGGACCAAGACTGGGTCGCTGTCCATCAAGGATTCCCCCTCGAAGGAGCGATCACCCAAATCATCGGCATCGGCGGGCCCGAAGCCCGCATCGTTCACCGAATCAACGAGTTCACCGTTGCCGCAACCATCGTGGCCGCCAGCAACTGTGTCGCACTGATGCCCCGCTACACAGCGAATATGCGCAACCATCCTGAACTCGTCCTCAAGCCGCTTTCCAACCCCGTGCCAGGGCGAAACGTCGATATTCTGAGCCGCCCGGAAACCCTCGAACGCGCGAACGTGAAGGCAGTGTTAACGCAGCTCCGTGCGGCTGTTGATAGCTTCACGCCCCCATACGGTTGACCACCTGTCGTACGTCGCATCGATCGTCGGCGCGGGTTCGATGTGCACTTCTCCCTCGCGGTTGCCCTTTGTGGTTCTGCCTACGGTCGCCGTCGGACGACCGTAGGCAATACGGCGGAATTCGGCGTCCTGGGCGCGGTCATCCGTAGCGGGCGACCCACTCTCGTTCTGTGCCCTCATTGCCGGGTTCTGGCGGTGGACCGGACACGTCGACCGTCTCGAAGGCATCCGCCGGATCAACGAACTCGGGTAGGTGCGTGTATTTGCCGCGCTGCGATTTCGGCAGGTCGGAGTCATCGACGATGCGGAACTCGGCAGCGCACCGGGTGCTGGATTCGTCGGACATGAACTCCACCCCCTACCACCGCACAGTATCCCAGGAGGGAATGTACATCACCTGGATTGCGGCTTTGCGAGACCTGCACGCCTGTGGCGCCGTCTGACCGGAAAAATGCCCACTAGTGGCAGCACCTGATCGACCTGGCCCTGATGGCGAAGTGATCGCCGTTCTGGCCGCGGGTCAGCCGGGCAGGTCGAACATCAGTAGCGCGATGAGCGCTGTCCAGCCGGTCTGATGACTCGCACCTAGTCCCGCACCGGTATCGCCGTTGAAATACTCGTTGAAGAGCACGTCCTGCTGCCATGGCAGACCCGGTTGGCATGGCCGGACGCCATCCGGACCTGGCGTGAAGAGTGAAAGAAGACGTTCGGATAAATCGTGCGCGATGGACCCAAGGTCGCACATGGTGCCGCTGCCAGACGGGTATTCGACTGTGATTGCCGTGCCCTCGTGGTATCGGCGCAGCGCGCTAATCAACAGCACGTTGACGGGGAACCAGATCGGTCCGCGCCAGTTGGAGTTCCCACCGAACAAGCCGCTACGCGATTCCGCCGGCTCGTAGTCGACGGTCGCCGACTGTCCCCCGACGCTGATCACTGCTGGTTCCGCACGGTGCTTCGCGGACAAACTGCGCAGACCGAAGTCGGACAGGAATTCAGCCGAGTCGAATGCGGCCCGCAGCACCCCGGTCACGCGCTCAGGGCTGACCATTGCGAGCAGCATCGGCCCATCGGTGACGTCCTGATATACCGCGAAACGCAGGTCAGGCCGTCTCGCGAACACGAAGTCGAGTTCTGCCTGGACGTTCGGCATGGCGTCCGCGAGGTCCGCGCCCAGTGTAGTGACAGCGGCTAACGGAATCAGGCCTACGACCGAGCGAATCTTGACTGGTGTCCTTCCGTCGCCAGGGATACGCAACTGGTCGTAGAAGAACGAGTCGTCCGCGTCCCATAGCCCGAGGTCTTCGGCAGCGGCGGCAATCGAACAGAAATGAAGTAGGAACTTAACGGCAAGGTCATCGAAAGTGTGGTCAACACGTGCCAGGGTGAGCGCAATTCGGAGCATATCCAGGCAGTACATCGCCATCCATGCGGTCGCGTCGCTCTGTTCGTAGACGGCGTCGCCGGGCATCGACTTCGAGCGATCGAAGGCACCGATATTGTCCAGGCCGAGGAAACCTCCCTCGAAGATGTTGTTGCCTTCGGTATCTTCCCGGTTGACCCACCAGGTGAAGTTCATCAACAGTTTGTGCATGACGCGGCGCAAAAAGTCGATGTCTGTCGACCCATCGATCGCGAAAATCTGCAACGCCGCCCACGCCTGCACCGGCGGGTTCGTGTCGGAGAAGTTCCACTCGTACGCCGGAATGTCACCATTGGGGTGCATGTACCGTCCGCCGAGAAGCAGCAGGAGTTGTCTCTTCGCCAACTGCGGGTCGACGAGGGCCAACGCCATGCAGTGGTAGGAGAGGTCCCACGCCGCAAACCATGGGTATTCCCAGGCGTCCGGCATGAGGATGATGTCCGCGGCATCGAGGTGCGACCAGCCCTCATTGCGGCTCTCCGCGTGCCCGGCCGGTGGCGCTGGCTGTGCCGAGTCGCCCGCGGCCCACCGATGAACGTCGTAGCTGTAGTACTGCTTACTTGCCAACAGTCCCGCTAGGGCCTGTCGAGCCACGTGCGCACGCTCCGGTTCGAGACTGCGAAAGACAGTGCCCCAGAATGCATCTGCCTCTTGTTTCCGCCTTTGTATGACGCTGTCCACGTCAGTGCCCGGTTCCCCCGCGACCGGGTGCCCGTCATTACCTAATGTCAGTCGAAGCCGAACGTATCGATGCTCCCCTGCCGGGATGGTCAGAATGTGGTGGAACGCAGCCTTGGTTCCGGTCTGGTCCGGGTTGACGGAGTCTGCGCCATGCAACACGTGATCGTTAATCCCGTCCTTCGGATATCGCGCCGCCGGGTGATCGCCCCATGACTGGGAGTCGTACAGCTTCGCCACGTCGGTTTCGTTGTCGCAGAAGAGCAACTCGGACTCTGCGTCGACGGAACCTGCAGGGACAGAGCGTGCAGGGTCGGCCGAGTCGGCAAGCTCCGCCGAACTCGCCACGACGAACGAGCCCAGAGTTGCGTGCTCGCCGCGGAGCCTGGAGCCTTCCGCCCACAGTCGCGGTTTCACGGGTGGCGGATCGCTCCATGACCAGGTATTGCGGAACCACACCGTGGGCAGCACGTGCACTACTGCCTCATGGTTCGAGCGGTTGTGCACATCGACCCGCAGGCAGATGTCTTCGGGGCCGTCTTTCGCCCATTCTGTCGTCACCATTGCGTAGTCGTCGCCGGCGAAGATTCCGGTATCGATCAGCTCATATTCACCGACAGTGCGATCTCGCGCCGCGTTCGTAGCAACTAAATCCGCGTACGGAAAAGCAGCCAGCGGGTAGGCATATCGGGTGCACTGGTAGCTGTGTGTGGGCGTGCCATCGACGTACCACCAGTAATCTTTCGCGTCTTCCCCGTGGTTGCCCTGAGGGCCAGATAGGCCGAAGTAGCGCTCCTTGAGGACATCGTCATACCCGTTCCACAATGCGATACCGACGCACACACGCTGCTGATCGTCGCACCATGCGGACAGCCCGTCTTCGTTCCAGCGGTACGCGCGCGATACGGCCTGGTCGAACGGGAACGACGCCCAGGCGTTCCCATCTGCGGAATAGTCCTCCCGGACCGATCCCCACGCGCGCTCGGCGACATACGGCCCCCATCTGCGCCATGCGGCTCGACCCGACTCGGCGTCCGCTAGGCGTCGCTCCTCCGCATCTGATACCCCGCGAGGTTCTGTATTACCGCGGTCAGCGTTCAACAGTCGCCTCACGATGATCCGACCGTGCGCTGGGCAGCGAAGTGGATTCTTCGATGGCTCGGGACGTTTGATCGCCGACGGCGATGAGTGCATCCATCTGCCCATCGGACAGGACATCGATCAGTAGGCGCCGCACCGAGGCGACATGACCCGGCGCCGCAGTTTCGATGGACTCGCGACCGAGCGCCGTCAGCGCAATGTTCGCGCTACGCGCATCGTCTACGCAGCCCTCGCGGCGGACTAGGCCCCGCCTTTCCATGCGGGTGATGTGGTGCGAAAGACGGCTCTTCTCCCACCCGGTTTCCTCGGCCAGCTCTCGGTAGGCGAGCACGTCGGTATCGCATTCCGATAGCACCACCAGCACTTGGTAATCGGCCATTGACAAGCCCGACTCACGTTGAAGATCTCGGCCGAGTGCGGAGAAAAGGGGTTGGCCGAGGCTGAGCACGGCTTGCCACGCCGCGGCTTCTCGATCGTTGAGCCATCTCACTTCAGTCACGCCGCGATCGTACCGTCGTGAGGGTGCGCTATGTCCGCTCAACTGCCATACACACGCAGCGCGAGTCTTTCCGCGGTGAAGCGGACTCATGGTCTGTCGCTCCGAGGCGGAGCAGTGCTGGTGCGCACGATCAGTCCCGGAGATAGTCACAGCACCGCCGGATCTGGAATCGGTCCGCCGCGTATTAAATCACACAGAATTGACGCAGCAAGTCTTCCTTGTTCGATCACCGGCTGCGCCACGGTGGTGAGGCCGAAATAGCGTGCCATGTCATGGTCGTCGACACCGACAACCGACAAGTCCTGCGGGACTCGCACACCCCATTGGCGGGCGGCAAAAATCAGTCCGATAGCGAGCTCGTCGCTGACTGCCACGACTGCGGTCGGCAGATTCGCCGGCTCAAAACTAGCGCGCGTGAGCAACTCTTCAAACCCGGCCTCACCTCCTTCCGCCTCGAAACCTGCGGTGACGGCCAACCGGGAATCTGCGGGTACCGCCAATTCGGCCAGCGCGCGCAGATATCCTCCATATCACTCATGGGAGACGTTGGAACCAAAAATATCGTCGGGATCCAGCCCGACGAACGCGATTCGTCGATGGCCGAGCTCGAGAAGATGATGGGTGGACAGATACCCGACCTCTTCATCATCTACTTGGACTCCAGGTATGCCTTCCGCCGACGTGCCGACGGTGACGATCGGGACGCGCCGCAGCCTAGTAGCGGTACTGAGTTGGCGGGGCAGCGCCAGCCCGATGACGCCGTCCACCCGTTTGTCGAGGCCCAGAGTGTCGAAGTGCTTTGGGTCAGCCCCATCGACCGTCCCGATGGGGAAGAGCATCAAGTCGTAGCCATGTTCGGATACGACTTCGTCGATGCCCTCAACCACAGTCGCAAAGAACCACCGGGACATCCACGGCGAGACAACACCGACTGTGTTGCTAGACCCGCGTGCCAAGGCGGCGGCCGCAGCCGATGGGGTATAGCCCAGTTCCTGCGCAGCCTCACGCACCTTTGCCCTTGTCGATTCGGTCACTACCGGGTCGTCGCGGAGTGCACGCGACACTGTCGCCGCAGACACTCCTGCCTTCGCTGCCACGTCGACGATGCCCGCGCCACGAGGACGCCGTCGGGCCGTAGTCCGTCGGCGAATAGGCCCCGGCATGGTCAGCCCTTGACCGAACCTGCGAGCAAGCCCCGTACGAAAAATCGTTGCAAAGCCAGAAATACTCCGAGTGGCACCACCATGGCAAGAATTGCTGCCGCAGGCAGAATATTGCCCTGAGCGCCGAATTGGGTAGTCAGTTGCTGGATGCCGGCGGTAATAGGACGGGTGTTGTCACCCGAGAAGGTCAGGGCGACGAGCAGGTCGTTCCATACCCACAGGAACTGGAATATCCCGAACGCGGCGATAGCTGGAACAAGGAGCGGCAACAGCACACGCGTGAAGATCTTTACATGTCCGGCACCGTCCACCCGGGCCGCCTCCACCAGAGACGGCGGGATCTCCTTCATGAAGTTATGCAGGAGGAAAATAGCCAGTGGCAGGCCAAATATGGTATGGGAGAACCAAATTGACCAGAATGAGCCGGCCAATCCGAAGTTCACATACACCGTATTGAGCGGGATTAACGCCACCTGGATGGGTATCACCTGCATCACAAATACCGCGATAAACAGAATATTGCGTCCGCGGAAGTCAACCCAGGCAAACGCGTACGCCGCGAGCAACGCCAGCGTGATGGGAATGACCACCGCGGGCAGCGTAATCACGACCGAGTTAAGAATGTACTGCCACAGTGGGGTGCCACCATTTCCGTTCCACGCGCTGACATAGTTGCCGAGCGTGAAACCAGTCCCGCCACCCCAGAAGTGCCACCAGCCCGACGTCGTCGGCGCAGGCTCGCCGCGAGTGGAGTTGATCAGCAAGCCGAAGGTAGGGATCGTCCAGAGCACTGCGATCACCACGGCGATCAGCGAAGCCCAAGGAGAGCTGAGTTTGGTCTTTGCCTCCTGCGCTCGCAGTTGCACCTTGACAGTCCGAGTGTCTGTCGTCGGACGGGCGGACCCCTCCGGTGATGTTGAAGTGGAGGTACTCATCAGACATCCTCCGATTTGCGCATCTGACGCACGTTGAACACGATCACCGGGACCACCACGACGAAGATCAGCACTGCGGCGGCTCCAGCCCAGCCGGACTGGAGCTGAGACATCCATTGGTAGAAGGCATTGGCCAAAATGTTGTTTTTCGGAAGGTTATTGCCCATCACGTTCACGATGTCGAACGTCTTGAGCGAGGCGATAGCGACGATTGTCAGCACCACGACAACAGTCGGCCGGATGCTCGGTACTGTGATAGACCGAAACATCCGCCACCCCGCTGCACCGTCGATCTGCGCGGCTTCGATGATCTCGTCCGGGATGCCTTTGATAGACGCCGACAGTAGCGTCATCGCCAATCCGGTCTGAATCCAGATCATCACGATGATGAGCGCGAATGTTCCGACTGGGAAAATGGTCGTCCAGTTGACCGGTGATCCGCCGAAGAACGTAATCACAGCATTGAGGACACCGATTTGGCTTGCACCCTCGGGAGCCGGCTGGAAGTAGACATAATTCCAAATCACTGAGGCGGCCACCATGGAGATCGCCATCGGCACGAAAATCAATGTCTTGGCCGCAGCCTCAAACCGGGTCCGGTCAACCAACACCGCGTACACCAGCCCAAATAGTGTCGAAAAGATCGGCACGACGAAGATCCACACAATGGTGTTGATCAGCATGTCCGTATTGGCTGAAGTAAAAATGTGGGCGTAGTTGGACCATTCGGCCCAGCCCACGTCGGTGCCGAACTGGTCGAACTTCTTGAACGACTGGATGATCGTATTGATCGCGGACCACAGCAGTCCCGAGGCCAGCGCGATCACAGCCGGGCCGATGAACCCGGCTAACAGGACCATCTTTGGCACGTTGTCCCGGTCGACCGCCCACAGGATCAGGCCCATCACGAGCAGAAACACCGCGATTGCGAAGAACATCACGACGATCTTCTGCGTGACCGAGGTCGGATTGAAAATCATGTCGACGAACCACGAGTGGTCGGTCTGACTATTGAAGAGCAACGGCGTGCCGGTCGGAGCCAGGCTGAGGTACACGACCAAGGCCACGACAGCCGCGATCACCAGCCAAACGAGGACTGTCAACGCGGAGAAGCGGCTGCTGCTAGCAGATTTCTTACTGTGTGGAGCGGTCTGTAGGTCAGTCACCGGGTCGACCTTTCGTCCGAGGTAGCGCGTCGGAAGCCATTGCAGCTGTGGTGCAGTGTCTACGGGCGGGGCGGAACACGGTGTTTACTCCGCGGCCCGCCCCGCCCATCGGAACGACTAGATCCAGGGGAACGGCATCAAATCAGATTGACATCGCGCCCTACGGTTCTATTAGTTCGTCGGCCAGGCTTGTTGAATCGCTTTCAGCGTGGTCGCATCGTCCTGACCAGTGATCCACGCTGTGAGCTGTGACCACTCTGCGCCGGTGCCGACAGCGGCCGGCATCATGTCCGAGGCGTCGAACCGGGATACCGAGTCCTTATCCTGCAGAATGCTCACCGACAACTTGTTGATCGCACCCTGTGCGTTGTCGATCTTCAGTCCCTTGTTCGCCGAGATGCGCGACGCCGATGCGATGGACTGATTGTTCGCCCAGTGTGCTGTCGAGAGGTAGAACTGCACGGCCTGCGTGGCGGCCTTCTCGTTGAACGCAGCGATGAACTCGCCGCCGACCTCAACAGGCTTGCCGAAATTGTCGTTCATCGGCGGCTCGTAGAACGCGTACACGTCGCCGTCCGGAGCAACCTTGGTGCCCGCTGGCCACGTGTAGAAGTTAGCCATCTGCATCATGTAGCACTTACCGGACAGGATCGGCAGACCCGCCTTGTCGAAAGCGGTGGTGGCAATGGAGCTGACGTCACCGAGACCCGCATTGACGTACTTCGGGTTCTTCAGGATGGACCCCACCTTCGCCAGCGCGTCGGCGATGGGCGGATCGGTGAACTTCACCTTTCCGGAGACCCACTGGTCGTAGACGTCGGGTCCAGCCGAGCGAAGCACGATCTCCTCAAGCCAGTCCGTAGCAGGCCAGCCGGTGGCGGCCCCCGATTCAATTCCTGCGCACCACGGCTTTACGGGACCTGCTGCGATCGTGTCCGACAGCTTCATCATGTCGTCCCAGGTCGTGGGGACCTGATATCCAGCAGCCTTGAACATCTTCGGTGAGTACCACACCAGCGACTTGACGTTGGCACCGAGCGGCGCGGCATAGAACTTGCCGTTCACAGTGCCGAAGCCCTTCCAGTCCTTGGACCAATACTTGTCAACGTTTGCCGCGACCTCTTTGGGCGCCTCTACGACCTTGTTGGTGGAGACCAAAGTGGCGAGGAGTCCCGGCTGTGGCACCACGGCAATGTCCGGCGGGTTACCCGACTTGACCTTGACGACGATTTGCTGCTCGAAATTCTTGTCAGAGTTGAACTGGATCTTGGCCCCGGTGCACTCGGTGAAATCTTTCCACGAAGTCTGCAACGACGTGGCTTCGTCACCGGTGATCGACGAGTACATGGTCACCGTCTTGCCGCTGATGTCTGGCCAATTTTTCTTGATGTCGTTGCACCACGTGTCATCATCGCCTGCCATAGCGGTGCCGGACTCGGCCGGGGCTCCGCTGGATGCGCTGCTCGTGTCACTGCTGGTGTCACTGCTCGGGCCGGCACTTGATGCGGTCGATGATCCGGAGGACGAGCTTCCCTGGGTCGCGCTGCTGCTGTCTGCAGCGCCATTACTACTGCTGCCACAAGCGCTGAGGACCAACGCTGTCGCGCCTACTGCCGCGACGGCCGCCATCAGTCGCCGAGTCGATCGAGTTCTCACGCGGCTACCTCCCTATCGGTAGATACACACTGCGACAGTTTTCGCGGTGCATGTTCCGATGTAAGCGCTTTCATTTGAGAAGCGCAACCACACCCGACGGAAAACCGATAACGATTGGATAAACGAACTAGTTCAGCGTGGCAGGGCGAACGGATCGAAGCGCCCATCGACCGCCGTCCAGCCGCCATCGACGAACAGGACGGAGCCGGTCACGTAGCTCGCCGCGTCGGACGCAAGAAATACTGCGGCGCCAACAATCTCGTCCGGCCTGGCCCAGCGCCCCAGTGCAGATTTCGTGGCATAGGCTTGCCCCCACGCTGCATCCGCACGGATTTGCTCCGTCAGCGGGGTCTCCACAACTCCAGGAGCGATGGCGTTGAACCGAACAGCCTGCGGGCCGAACTCGGCGGCTGCCGTGCGCAGCAACTGTTGCAAGCCGGCCTTAGTGGCCGCGTACACGCCCTGTCCGGGTTCGACGACGCTCGCCCGGATTGAGCTGAAGGCTACGAACGACCCACCGCCTCGCGCGGCCATCGACGGGCCGAACACGCGGATCAAATTGAACGTACCGCGCAGGTTCACCGCCACGACATGATCGAATTCGGAGTCACTGTAATCGGCCAGTCGTTTGCGTACGTTCGTGCCTGCCGTCGCCACCAGAATGTCGACTGGATAGGCCTCGGCGCACGCTGCGACCTGCGCCGGGTCTGTGATGTCCAACTCGATTCCGACGCCTGCCCCACCGCCTGCTGGATCCGAGGCTAGAGCCGTCGACCGCGCGACCGCGACGTCGATATCGGCGACCACCACCTGACTGCCGTGCGCCGCAAGAGCGAGCGCGACCTCGCGTCCGATGCCGCCGGCGCCCACCACGAGGGCGCGCTTACCGGTCAGGTTGAACAAATCCGCGTACGTCGTCATACCCGCATCTTCTTTCCTTGCCCGAAACGACAAAAATCCCTCGGTGCGCGCCTCAAGGTTGCGGGCGGACGATCGCCATTCGGGTGACCGTAAATTCCTCCACCGCCCACCGCGGGCCCTCCCGGCCGATGCCGGAGTCTTTAACCCCGCCGTACGGCATCACGTCGGAGCGGAACCCCGGGACATCGTTGATCACCACACCGCCCACGTCGAGCTCATCAATCGCCCGGTGCGCGGTCGCTAGCGACGACGTGAATACCGCCGCGTGCAGGCCGTACCGCGAGTCGTTCACGGCGGCTAACGCAGCGTCCACATCGGGAACGGTTCGCAGCATCACCACCGGCCCGAAGATTTCCTCATCCCAGGCCGAGACGCCGCTCGGCACATTGGTGAGTAGCGTCGGTTGAATCGCTGAACCCGTTTGCCCTCCCCCGCTGAGCACCTGCGCTCCCGCGTCAGTCGCCTCGGCAACCCAGGCCAACACCCGCGTGGTCGAGGCATCGTTGATCAGTGCCGATACTCGGGTTGCTGGGTCGCGTGGATCGCCGACCGTGATCTCCGCCATCTTGCCCGCCAGCAGTGCGGCGAACTGTTCGGAAACCGGCTCTTCGACAAGTACGCGCTGCACCGAAATACACGCCTGCCCAGACGCGTAATACCCACCGCGTATGACGGCGCGTGCCGCTGCTTCCAGATTCGCATCCGCGCACACCACCAGCGCCGAATTCGAGCCCAGCTCGAGCACCACCTTCCGCGGTGCCGCGGCCTTGGCAATCGCGTGCCCGATCGCTGCTGAGCCGGTGAAGCTCACCACGGCAACTCGGGGATCTGTGGTCAGTGCGACGCCAACTTCTGCGCCGCCAGTGACGAGTTGCACTGCGGCGCTGGGCGCGCCCGCTGCTGTGAGGACGCCGCGAACGGTATGAACCAGCCACAGCGTTGCGAGTGGGGTTGCCGGCGCCGGTTTGATAATCACAGGGCAGCCGGCTGCGATCGCTGGCGCGATCTTGTGGCTTGCTAGTAGCAACGGATAATTGAATCCGGCAATACCGACCACTACGCCCGCAGGCCGACGAGTAAAGTACCCGACGAGGCCGGCGCCGGACGGCAAAAGGTCAACCGGGACGGTTTCACCGTGCAGCCGGGCTGGCTCTTCCGCCGCCAGGGACCAGGTCAACTCAGTGCGGTTTACTTCGGTTTCGCAGTCGATGCGCGGTTTTCCGGTCTCGGCGATGAGCAGGTCTATGAGCTCTTCGCGATGGTGGGCGATTGCTGCGGCTATCGCAGCAAGGACCGTACGCCGCGTCCCTGTCGTGAGGGCGGCCATCGCGCGGCGCTCGGCCGCGGCCGCCGTCACCGCTATCTCTGCGAGAGTTGCGTCGCCGATGGGGGCGTCTGCTACGACGGACCCGTCATACGGGAAGCGCACGGGCGCCACCGGCAGGCCGGTCACCCACCCGTTACCGACCGGCAGGCCGTCGGGGATGTGGCGCAGCAATGCCAATTCTTGCGTCATTGGGCGGCACCCTCTTCTGGTGCGCGCGCTGCGCCTGCTGCGTCCGCAGCAGAGCTTCGACGGATGACTGCGGCGGCCATGTCGCCCGAGATCGCATCTGCCAAAAATCGTTCCGCGGCCTCGGCGTAGACCCGCGCGGCAGTGACTATGTCCACGGCGGCACACATCTCGTCTACCTGATGCGCGACCCACTTCCCGCCCGGCCCATACACCACGGTTTCTAAACCGGCATCGCGAGTCAAAATTGTGCCATCAGTGGTGCCCGGTACCCCGCCGAACTCAGGCTCTACCCCGGTGATCTGCCGGTGGGCGTTCATCAGGGCGCGCACGACCGGAGCGTACCTCGGCGTATCGACGGGAGGACGGTCGTCGATTACGTCCAGCACATAGGTCAGGCCGTGTTCGGTGGCGACTGTCGCGCACAACGCCCGAACCTGCGCGAGGAGTTCGGGGTGCGGCGTTGCCGGGACAGTACGAGCATCGATGTGCACGACCGCGGATGCCGGGATCACGTTCATCTGCTCGGCACTGCCCGCATCAACTACCGTCGGCGTGAGATAAAAGTCGCCCAGTTCTGGGTGAGTACCCGCATCGGACTGCATTTTTCGTTGGATCCCGGACAGTCCGACGAGAAACTCACCGAGCGCGGGAATGGGATTGCGGCCGATTTGCGGCATCGCGCCATGCGCCATCACCCCGGAGAACTCGATTCGAATTCGCACGGCGCCCTTCGAGGTCGCGCACACTTCACCGGCCTCAGGTTCGCAGACAATCACGCCGTCAATCCCGGATCGTGCGAGATCCGAGCGTGCAAAGGCTTTCGCCCCGAGCATCATCCCTTCCTCATCCGCGAGTGCCCCCACGATGATCCGCCCGGTGAAGCCGCAACGCTGCACGGCTCGGGCTGCATGAATCATCGCCGCGACACCGCCCTTCATATCCGCAGATCCGCGGCCGCGAAGCATGCCATCGACTACGTCGCCCGCGTACGGGTCGAATGACCATCCTGCGGGGTCCCCCTCGGTCACCACATCCGTGTGGCCTTCGAACATCAAGGTGCGACCGGCGCCCTTGCCGTCGACAATCTGACCGTCGATGACGCCGATAACATTTGGCCGTCCTGGAGCTATGTCGGAAACGGTCACTGCCCAGCCGAATGCCCGCATTGTTGCGGCGACCAACTCCGCCGCAGGCTGTTCGACCACCGCCGCAGTTGGCTCGTTTACCGTGCGCAGGCGCACCAGCGCGCCAGCGAACTCCACCACGGCGTCCGGGTCGATTAGCGCTGCGGCGGATTGCGACCGAACGCCGCCCGGCGCTGTGCTGATCGTGCCTATCCTTGTTGCGTCTGACTCTCTCATGCCGCTCCGGATCTCCGTCATGGCCGTACCGCCTCCTTCGACGCGCGAGCCCGCGCAGCATGCAAAGACTTTTGCAGCGTAGGCACCGCTGCCAGCAGCTCCTTCGTGTACTGCTGCTGCGGATCGTCATAAACCTGTTCAGTGAGGCCGACTTCCACGAGCCTGCCGGACTGGAGCACCGCCACCCGATCACAGACGCGCCTAATGACAGACAGATCGTGCGACACAAAGATCAACGTCATCTCCTGCCGCGCAGCAAGGTCTTCGATCAACTCCAGAATCTGGGCCCGGATAGTCACATCAAGAGCTGATACAGCCTCGTCAGCAATGAGGATTCTCGGCCCGGGCGCGATGGCACGCGCGATAGAGATTCGCTGCCGCTGCCCGCCGGAGAATTGGTGCGGGAACCGTCGCGCGGCATCCTCATCCAAACCCACACCCTGAAGCGATCTGCGCACCGTTGCCGCGATGTCCGGCCTTCGCAGCACCTGTAGCGGCTCCGCGACAATGTCGCCCACCCGCATTCGCGGATTCAGCGAACCCATGGGGTCCTGGAACACGATTTGCAAAGTGCGCCGCAGGAACCCGAGGTTCCTTTCCTTCCGCCCGGCGATGTCGTGACCGTCCACGAATACCTCGCCGCTGGTCGGCCGATCGAGCGCCGCGATCAGGCGCATCAGGGTAGTCTTCCCGGACCCGGATTCGCCGACCACGCCGAAGCGGGATCCGCGCGGAATGGTCAGGTTCACGTCGATCAGCGCGTCGATGAACTGAGGTGCGGCCAGCGGCGATGTGCGGCTGCGACGAAATCGTCTGTTGACGCCGCGTAGCTCGACAGCGGGCACGGTCACATCCGCAGAGACTGCGCCGGCTGCGGTGGGCGCCGTGTGTGGCACGGTCATGGTGCTTCCTCCACGATCGAGGTTCGCGGCCCGCTCAGCGTCAGATCGGCGTCAGCCAAGAGTCGGCGGGTGTGCGCATGCTGCGGGTTCGTCAATACGTCCACCACGAGCCCGCGCTCTACGATCCGGCCACCCCACATCACGAGCAGGTAGTCGCAGATGGAAGCGACTACCGCGAGGTCATGTGAAATGAACAGCACCGCTGCGCCGGTAGCGGCGGCTCGCTCATCGATCAGTTCCAGTACCCGGGCCTGCACGCTCACATCAAGCGCTGTCGTCGGCTCGTCGCAGATCAACAGGTTCGGATTGTTGGCGATCGCTATCGCAATCACGATGCGCTGCCGCTGACCGCCAGATAGTTGGTGCGGGAAAGAACGAGCAATCCGGGGCGGGTCTGGCAAGTCCACAGCTGCCAGTAGCGTCAAAACCTCGTCCTTGATCGCGCGCCGAGGCATCCGCTGATGAATTTTGATCACCTCTGCGACCTGCCGGTCGATGCGCATGGTCGGGTTCAAGGCCGTCATCGGCTCCTGGAACACCATTCCGGTCAGGCGTCCGCGCGCAGATGCCATAGCCCGTTCCGAGGCGCCCACCAAGTCGCGGTCGAAGCCAGCTAGTCGAATCGAGCCCGAAGCGGTCAATTCCGGCGGCAGCAGGCCAGCGATTGACATGCAGGTCAGCGTCTTTCCGGAGCCAGATGCGCCGATGATGCCGACCCGCTGGCCGCGCGCGATTGTGAACGACACGTCTTCGACAAGTGGCATTGATCCGGCATTCACGTTGAGCCCGTCGACGACCAGCACGGCGCCGCCCGAGCCATCGCGGACGGAGTCTTCGGAGGATGTCGTCATACCTGTCACCGCCCCGCCAGCCGCGGGTCGAAACGATCCCGCAATCCGTCACCGAGCAGATTGAATCCGAGCACGGCGAGCCCGATAGCCAAGCCCGGCCACACGACGAGGAATGGGTGAATAGAGATGACGGACTGGCCGTCGAACAACATGCGACCCCACGACGGAGTGGTCGGGCCCGCACCCAAGCCCAGGTAGGACAATGCAGCTTCGGCGAGAATCGCGATCGCGTACGACACCGAGCATTGCACGATGACGAGCCCGGCGATGTTCGGAAGTACGTGCTTGATGGCGATCCCGGGCCCGCGGCGACCGGCTACCCGCGCCGACTGCACATAATCGGTTTTCATGACGACGATAGTGGCGGCGCGAACAATTCTGACAAAAGCAGGGACACTCGCGATCCCGATCGCCACCATTGCGGACGTGATCGACGCACCGAACACCGTGGCAAAGATCAGGGCCATGAGCAACGCCGGGAACGCTAACCAGATATCGGTGATTCGCATGACGAACTCGCTCGCCGCCGGCCGCACCATGCCGGCCAGCATCCCCAGAGGGGTGCCAACGATCGCGGCTATCCCCACCGCCACAATTCCGACATACAGCGTGGTGCGCGAGCCAGCCATCAACCACGACAAGATGTCCCGGCCGAGCAGGTCTGTGCCTAGGAGATGCCCGCCCACGCCAGGACCTACCGCCAGATTGTCCGTGTCCGTAAACAGCGTCGAAAACGGCGTCCACACAAAGGAAACCAGCGCCGTCACCGTCACGAGAAGAACAATGACGCCGCCGACGATGAGTAGTGGATTCCATCTGCGGTGATCGGTTATCACACTATCGACGGGAGTTACCGGGTCGGTTGAAGGCGATTGCGTCTGCGGCGTGTGTTCCGTCATGTGACTACCTCCGCCTGAGACGTGGATCTATGACGGTGTACGCGACGTCGACGACGAAGCTCACCGCCAGCGAGATAGCCACTATGGTGACCACGATGCCCTGGACGGCGAGTCGATCCTGCCGCGCCACAGAATCCACCAGGTAGGAGCCGATTCCGGGGATCACAAAGACCCGCTCGACCACCACCGCGCCGATCAGGATCGTGATGAGTTGGACGCCGAGCACGGTTAGTACCGGGATCGAGGCGTTGCGCAGGCCGTGCCGGACGACGGCGCGCCATTGAGTGAGGCCCTTGGCTCGCGCGGTGCGCAGATAGTCCTGGCCCATCTCGTCCAAAACAGCGGATCGCACGTACCGCGCCAGGACGGCGCCTTGCACCAGTCCGAGCGAGAGCCAGGGCAGAATCATGCGGGCGACAAACCCGCCTGGATCCTGAGCGGGCACCACAAACCCGCCCGCGGGCAACCACCCCAATTTGACCGAGATCAGCGCCACCATCAGGATGCCGGCAAGGAACGATGGTATCGCGATACCGACCTGCGACAGCGACGACAATATCCAACCCGTCGCGGTGCGATGTTTCACTGCCGCGATCGTGCCGACCGGGATTGCCACCAGGAGTGCCACGATCATGCCCCCGGCGATCAGCCACATTGTCACCATGAGCCGCTGGCCGATCTGCGGCCCGATCGCGAGATGCGTGACATACGACGTGCCGAAATCGCCGTGTAACATCCCACCGATCCACGTCGCGTACTGCGTTGCGAACGGTCGGTCGAGCCCCATCTGGTGCCGCGTTTCGATAAGCGCCTGGGGTGTGGCGTTGGTGCCGAGCGCAGTCCGCGCCGGGTCGCCAACGAGCGTGAGCAGCGCAAAGACAACAACGGACGCCACAGCAGCACTGATCAAGAAGATCAGCAGGCGTCGAACCAAACCCCACCACACGATGTGTTAGGCCTTCACGTATCAGTCGGTGTACAGCCCGGACACGTCCAGCGACTCACCGATAGCGTTCTCCGGCAGCCCGTGCACATTCGAGTCCGTCACCATCAGGTTTGGGAACGCCCAGAGCCACGCCGCAGCCGCATCGTCGGCCAGGATTGTCACGACCTTCTTGAAATCCGCGATGAACGTGTCGTGGTCCCCCGCGAGCCCTGCTGTCTCCAGCTTGGTGACCTCCGGATTCGTGTACTGGGTGTAGTAATCCGGCTTGCCACTAAACACGGTAGTGACGTCGTATTGCTCGACGTGGTTGATGATCGTGAGGTCGTAGTCGTGATCGCCACCGAAAATCTTGGCAAGCCAATTGTCGAATGTGACATCACTGGTTTTCACGGTAATCCCGACCTGCGCCAGTTGGGACACGATGATCGGCGCCGCCGCCGCCGCGTAGGGCACCGGCGGTAGCGCAAGTCGAAGCGTCAGACTCGACTTACCGGCTTCGGCCAGCAATTGCTTTGCCTTGGCGATGTTGTGCGGGTACTGATTGGCGAGGTCGACGTACCACGGATCGGTAGGTACCTCATGCGACCCGATTACCGTGCCGTAGCCCGCCCACGCGCCCTTCAGGATCGCGGGCTTGTCCAGCGCATAGTTGATCGCCTGCCGCACCCGAATATCGCTGAGCGGCCCATGGCCATCGTTCATCGTCATCATGACTTTGCCATTGGTGGTGCCGTTGATGATGGTGTACTTATTGCCAGACTTGAACTGAGCGAGCGCTTGCGGCGTCTGGACAGTGGTGATCACTTGGATGGCGCCAGTCAGCAGTGCGTTATTCATGGCCGTCGAGTCACTGAAATAGGTGAATACCACGTTCTTTTCGTGCGCTGGGCTGCCCCAATACTTGTCGTTCCGGGTCAGCGTGACCGATTGGTTCGGCTGCCAACCCGACACGACGAACGGGCCGGTACCGATCGCCTCTGTGGCAAGTTTGTCCACGTGCTTCGGGCTCATCATGGCCCCAATACGCGTCGTCATCTTGAACAGCCACAGCGCGTTCGGTTCCGCCAGTACGACTTTGAGTTCGGTAGGCGAAACGGCAGTCGCGGATGTGACGACTTCCATCGCCTTGGCGACGCCGACAGTCCACTTTGTTTTGACGTAGTCGATCGAGAATGCGGCGTCGGCGGCGGTGAACGGCGTGCCGTCGGAGAAGGTAACCCCACTGCGGATGGTGAAGTCGTACGTTTTAGCGTCAGCCGAAACGGTCCAGCTTTTCGCTAGCCCCGGCTGGATCGACCCATCCTGCGCCTGCGTCACCAGTGTCTCGTAGACGTTGCTTAGTAGCACCTGAGGAATTGCTGCGCCGTCGGTCGTAGTGAAGTCCATATTGGCCGGAGCCAACACGAGGCCGAGGGACAGTGTTCCGTCAGATGGTGCCGGCGTAGCCGCGGACCCTGAGCTGGACTGATCGGCGCCAGCCGTGGTGGACCCCTCCGGTACTCCAGCGTTGCTGCTCGCAGTGACTTCGCTAGTGCTCGATGCCGACGCGCCAGATTCACTGGACCCGGTTAACCCAGACCCCGCGCTACAACCGGCCAGAACAAGCGCTGCAGCGGCTACCACCGCGACTAGGGAACGGGTACCAGACCATGTCATAGCGGGCAATTCCTTTCGACCGGTTTAACCTGCAGGCGGGGCCTGCTGACCGGGGTAACCGTACCCCGGCGGTGGCGCTGCTGGCGGGAAGTTCTGGGCGGGTCCGCTCGAAGCGCCCGACTGACTCCATTGAGCTGGCGGTGGCTCAGCTGCCATCGGCTCCGGCATATCCTCGCCAAGCCGTTTCGCTCGTACCGCCGCGGCATGCGCGTCGCGCTCCGCCAGCGAGACCGACGCTTCCTTTTCGGCGGCGCGGACTGCTTCCGCTACTTCCTCGGCGCTTGTCCCGGCGAACCAATCGGCGACGTCTTCGTCGATGGCACCGGGCTTGGACTCCGGGACAGGCTCGTTGCTCGGCTCATAACGGAACACGCCATCGTCACCCTTAGCCCCGAGCATCCGCGCAAAGCCCTCAAGCGACTTGGAGAAGTCCGACGGGATCATCCACACCTTGTTCGCGTCGCCCTGAGCCAACTGTGGCAGTGTCTGCAGGTACTGGTAGGCCAGCAGCTCCGGCGTCGGTTTGCCCGCCTTTATCGCTGCGAATACCTTCTCAATTGCTTTGGCCTGGCCTTGAGCCTGCAAATACCGGGCGGCGCGTTCACCCTGTGCGCGCAGGATGCGGGACTGACGCTCGCCTTCAGCAGCGAGTATCGAGGCTTGTTTCGCGCCCTCTGCCGTCAGCACCGCTGCCTGCTTATTGCCTTCCGCGGTTTTGATAGCTGACTCGCGAGTGCCTTCAGCTGTCAAAATCATGGCGCGCTTGTCGCGGTCCGCACGCATCTGCTTTTCCATCGAGTCTTGGATCGACGCAGGGGGGTCGATGGCCTTCAACTCGACTCGCGCGACGCGAATCCCCCATTTGCCGGTGGCTTCGTCCAGCACTCCGCGCAGTCGACTGTTGATGCGGTCACGACTGGTCAGCGCTGCCTCAAGATCCATGGAACCGACCAAGTTGCGCAATGTGGTCGTGGTCAGCTGTTCGACGGCGATGATGTAGTTAGCAATCTCGTACACCGCCGCGCGCGGGTCGGTGACCTGGAAATACACGACCGTATCAATGGACACCGTCAGATTGTCCTCGGTGATCACCGGCTGCGGCGGAAATGACACCACCTGTTCTCGCAAATCGATACGCGCTCGAATGCGATCCACAAACGGTGCGAGCCAGACGAGCCCGGCCCCGTTCGCCTTGTGAAATCTGCCGAGGCGTTCGATCACTGCCGCCTGCGCCTGCGGGATCACCTTGACCGAGCGCATGACTACGACAATGACGAGCAGCACGACGACGATGGCTGCGATAAGAAATGGATCCATGTTTACGGTCCCCACATAACTACCGCGGTCGCACCGCGGATTTCGACGACGGTTACTGGCGTTCCAGGCGGAAGCGGGCGCTGATGTTCAAGCGCGATTGCGGACCAAATCTCTCCACCAATTTTCACTCGACCCGCCAGTGAATCAACGGTGGAAATCACTGTAGCCCGCGATCCGACAATGGCATCCATGCCGGATCTGATTTGGCTCGGCTTGATGAAATGCCTTTTAAGTTGCGGACGCAGACCAAACACGAGAATCACTGATGACACGGCGAAGATAATAAGTTGAATCCATAACTGACTCACGCCTGTCGCGGCCAAGGCAGTGACCAGCCCGCCACCGCCGAGCATCAGCAGCACGAACTCGCCGCCGATTGCTTCCGCGCTGGCAAAAGCCACCGCGACGATCATCCACGCCCACCATGCCATAGTCCCATCCTGCCAGACCTGCGGCGCCGATCCGAAGAGATGGGGTTTGGCCTGTCGCACATGAACGCTCCGGACGCTGTCAGCGCCCGGAGTGGGCTACATCGCAGTAACGAAATCGATCAAGCGCTCAACGGCCGTTACCAACGGTGTCTCGACATCCTGGTAGCTAGAGACAGCCCCGTTGACCCGCCGCCACATGTCGGCGACGTCACTGACGCCCAGAGCCCGACACACCCCCGACTTCCAGTCAGTGCCGCGTGGAATCACCGGCCATGCGGCAATACCCACAGCTTCCGGCCGCACTGCCTGCCAAATGTCGATGTAGGGGTGTCCTTCGATGAGCACAGATTGGCTATGAATCGAAGCCGCGATACGAGTTTCCTTCGACCCGGCCACCAGATGATCCGCCAGTACCCCGACGCGGCGGGTAGGGCCAGGACCGAACTCAGCCACCGCGGCAGGCAGATTGTCCAATCCACCCAGCGGCTCAACTACCACACCTTCGACACGAAGATCATGACCCCAAATCCGCTCGATCAGAGTCGCGTCATGAATACCTTCTACCCAGATCCGTGAGGCACGGGCCGTCCGGGCCTGCAGATTAGGTACGGCAACCGAGCCAGATGCAGACCGGACGGGATGCCCCGTACTCGCCTGCTGCGGCCGCGTCAGCGTGGTTTGCTGGCCGTCCACTAAGAACGCTCCGGGCGCTAGTGGAAAGACGCGTCTAGCGCCGAATCGGTCTTCTAAGGTGACACTCGCCGAAGTGCACACCACGACGGCGCCGCAAAACCCGGACAACGGGTCTTCCGCGACGACATCGTTCGTTGCCTCTACGACAGCGACAGCAGGGCCGCGCCCTCGGGCGGCGGCGAGCACGTTGTTTCCATAGCGATCTTCGAATCCCACAAGGCGCAGATTATCGTGCCTGCAGGCAGTTCTGCCGTACCCTTGCCGATGATGTCCCCTACCAAAAATGACCGTCGCGACGCAGCGATGGCATCCGCTATCCGCGCGGCAACCACCCTCGCGGTGTGGAGCGCTGCCGTGGCGGGCGGCGCGAGCGCAGACTCCGCTATTGATGCGATCACCGGAGTCGGTATGCCCCGCGGCGTGCGCGCGGCGTCAATGAACCCGTCAATGAACCCGTCAGCGAATCTGTCAGCGAATCTGTCAATGAGTCCGTCAGAAAGCCAGACAGCGGACCCGACAGTCCATTCTGCTGGACACTTCACCCGGCAGCGATTACCCGGCCCTGGGGAGCCGCATGCTGGGCATACCGAGCTATTAGCATTTGTCCGGCAGGGCGGGCCAGCCGAGTTATTGTTGCCGGTTCCCGGAGATCTACGCGGTTTGCCACCGGGCGGTGAAATCACCGTGCCGGCCTTGGATGCCGGAGCTGCCGTCGTGTTTCCGGACCACGGCGTCGGGCTCGTGCCTACCGACGGGCATTGGCGCGCCTATCCGTGCGGCTTCACGCACGTGGTGCTTGCAGAACGGGACGCTCAGGCTCTTGTGGACGGCGCTATTGCCGATGCGACGGTCGCGCTAGCTCGTGCAGATATCGCTCGGAGCGCTGGAAACCCACGAGAGCGGCTACGCCAACTGATCCTTGCAGATGAGGTCGAGCTACCGGAGCGGACGCCTACTGCTGCGTCCGCGTTGCTCGCGCAGTCCATTACGTTGCATGCGCTGATTCGGGTCGCGTTTGCGCACGAGACGGCCGCTGTCACAGCGCGCAGCATCGGCGCGATCGACGAGGCACTAGCGCCGTTGGCCGCTGCGGTCCGCGAGTCACGCCGGACCGCTGTCGCGATGGCTGTCGCGGCGCTGCATCCCGCCGTCGCTCAGCGGGATCCAACGCTCGACTCGTGGGCTGCGTTTCGACGGACGGCCGGCTAAGCCAGTAGATCGGCTAGTTCAGTCCGTCGATTCCTTGATCTCGCCAGCGGAGAAACCAAGGGCAGAAAAGCCGCCATCAACCATGACCATTGAACCGGTGGTCGCCGGGAACAGATCGGACAAGAGCGCCACACACGCACGCGCCACCGGAGTGGCGTTTGAGGTGTCCCAGCCCAACGGGGCGCGATCGGTCCACGCATCTTCCAACGCGCCGAAACCGGGAATGGACCGGGCGGCGAGGGTGCGAATCGGTCCGGCGGACACCAGGTTCACCCGGATCCCGTCGCGCCCGAGGTCGCGTGCCAGGTATCGACTCACCGATTCGAGTGCCGCCTTCGCGACTCCCATCCAGTCGTACGCCGGCCATGCCTGCCGCGCATCGAAGTCCAGCCCGACGATGCTTCCGCCGTTCGTCATGAGCGGTTTGATTGCCACTGCCAGGGCCTTGAGTGAGTACGCAGACGCGTGCAGGGCGGTCGCCACGTCCTCCCACGGTGTATCCAGGAATACGCCGCCAAGCGCAGTAGCCGGAGCGAAAGCGATGGCGTGCAGGACGCCGTCGATGCGGTCAACATGCTCGCCGACCCGTTCGGCCAGGCTTGCCAGTTGCTCGGTGTTGGTGGCGTCGAGCTCCACGACCGGAGCCGGCTTGGGAAGCCGCAGGGCGATCCGCTCGACCAGGGAGAGCCGCCCGTATCCGGTGAGCACGACGTCTGCGCCGAGTTCCTGCGCCAGCGCTGCCGTGTGGAACGCTATCGACGATTCCGTGATCACGCCCGTGATCAACAGCTTCTTGCCCGCCAACAGGCCGGTGCCCAGGTTTCCGTCCGATGTGCCCATCAATTCTCCTCTGTCGAAATATTGTGCGCCGACATGTACGTCATGTCGAAACGTGTCTCAGTGCGTATGACCGTGTATGACGCTGTCCCCGCCGGAACCAGGTCGGGAGCCTAATGCCCCATACCAAGTCCTCCGTCAACCGGGATCACCGCTCCAGTGATGTAGGCGGCCCCGTCTGACGCGAGAAACGAGACGACTGCGGCAACCTCAGACGGGTCCGCGTAGCGCCCCAGCGGCACCTGTTTGAGGATGTCTTCGCGCCGTTCGGCGGGCAGCGCCCTCGTCATATCTGTATCGACGAAGCCCGGAGCGACGACGTTGGCGGTGATATTGCGGGAGCCGAGCTCCCGCGCGATGGACCTGGCCAGACCGACTAGGCCCGCCTTCGATGCTGCGTAGTTAGCCTGTCCAGCGCCCCCAGACAGCCCGACTACCGACGAGATAAACACCATGCGGCCGAATCGTTTTTTAAGCATGCCCATCGAGGCGCGCTTGGCGACGCGGTAAGCGCCGGTCAGGTTCGCGTCGATGACGCGGTCGAACGTTTCCTGAGCCATGCGCAACAACAGTGTGTCTTCAGTAATTCCAGCGTTGGAGATGAGTACCTCTACCGGCCCTTGCGCTGCCTCGACCAAGGTGAACGCACTGTCGACAGACGCGGCGTCGGTCACGTCGCAGGGCACCGCCGTGAGGCCTGCGGGCGCCCTGCCGGACCGCGAAGTCACGGTAACCCGGTGTCCGTCGGCAATGAGCTGCCGTGCGATCGCCAGTCCAATCCCCCGATTTCCACCGGTGATCAGAACCGAACGGCCGTGTGTCGGTTGCTGCGTCTCCACCAGTGCTCCCTTGCCTTAATCTGTCCCATAGCCTGTCGCCGTGGCGCGTGCAGCGCCACCCTTACCCGCTATGCCGTCAGTATCAACGTCGTCTACGGTATCCGGCCAGACGTGGCAACTGCGACCGCAACACCCAGCATGACGACGATCGACCCCGCGATGAGCCATGGTCGCGACGCGTCCTTGTGCACGGTCTCGTAGCCGATCTGCTCACCGAGTTGTGCGTATACCTTCTTGAGTTCCGCGGCAGTGTGCGCGGTGTGGAACTCTCCGCCGGAAATCTGCGCGATCTGCCTCATCGATGCTGTATCTAGCGGCACCGGGATCTGCTCTCCATCGAGATCAATGGACCCGTGATCGGTGCCGAATGCGATCACCGATACTGGGATCCCCGCATCTTTGGCACGCTGCGCCGCGTCCTGTTCGGTGCGTCCGACGGTGCGCTTTCCGTCGGTCATCAGGACGATCCGTGCTGGCACGGGTTCGGCGCTGCCGCCGATCGTGCGAGAGAACATATCGATGGTTTGAACTGCCGAGATAATTGCTTCGCCGGTGGCCGTACGCTCGTCAAGCTTGAGTCCGTCAATCGCCTGGATCGCCGGCGCGCGGTCGGTGGTCGGTGACACCAGCACCGTGGCGATGCCCGCAAACGAGATCAGCCCCAGGTTGACTCCTGGCGTCAGATCGTCGACGAAGTTTGTGGCAGCCTCTTTCGCGGCAGCGAGCCTGTTCGGCGACACATCGGTCGCTTGCATTGAGAGTGATACATCAATAGCAAGCATGACGGTCGCTCGGTTGCGCGGCACTCTGACGTCTGCGGTGGGTCCGGCCATCGCCACGACGAGCAGTGTCAATCCGACCAGCACGATCGCCACACCGGCGTGGCGAGCACCCCCAGGCCGTCTCGGCGCTATCTTTTCCAGCATTGCAAAGCTGGCGAAGCGTACCGTCTGGCGGCGGGTGCGGCGCTGCATCAGCACATAGCCGACTATGAGCGCAAAGACGCCGCCGCCGACAGCGAAAAAAACGGGCGCTTCGAACGTCACTGGGTCGCCGCCTGCGCGCCGACGGACGCCGCGGGCACCTGGGGTGCATGGGGTGCATGGGGTGCGACCCAGCCGCGTTTACGGCGGACGACGAATCGGACCACGTCACCGACCCAATCCCGCTCCGTGCTCAGCTCGAGTAGTGGCACGCCGACGCGTTTGAGAGCGCCGGCCACTTCGACACTGTGCGCCGTTGCCGCCGTCGAGAAGCGCTCCGCCAGGCTTCGAGTCACTCTGACATCCTTGGTTCTACCGGACTCGGGATCGACTACGGTGACGAGCCCGATGGGTGGCAACTCACGGTCGCGGGGATCACTGATACCAATCGCGATAACGTCATGCCGAGCGGCGAGGGCACGCATCGAGCGCTCCCAGTCGGTGGGGCCCAAGAAGTCCGAAATCGCGACCACTAGCCCTCGCCGACGCTCGGGTCGACGAAGCTGATCGAGGGTTGCCGCCAGATCACCCCGCGCCCCGGGTGCCGTTCGTGGAACTGAGGCAATGCCGCGCAACAGGTGCTGGACGGAGGGTCGCCCAGACCGTGCCGGCAATCTCAGCAACGATCCGCCGCCGGCGACCACTGCACCAATTCGGTTTCCGCCGCCGCGGGTAAGGTGCGCCATCACTGCTGAAGCGACAATCGCCAGGTCTCGTTTTTCACACAGCGCTGTCCCGAAGTCCATCGATGCGGACAAATCGACGGCAAGCCAGGTTTCGAGCTCACGATCGGCGATCGTCGTTCGTATGTGCGGGACCGTAGTGCGTGCGGTGACTGCCCAGTCCATACGCCGAACATCATCTCCGGGCACGTAGGGGCGCGCGTCGCCGAGCTCACTGCCTGGCCCGGGTACCAGGCCGAGATGGTTGCCGTGCAGCAGCCCGTCGAGGCGGTGCCGAATAGCTACTTCCAATTCGGCCAGCGCAGAGTCCATCCGGGTGGGGTCGGACAGCGGCGGGACGGGGGTCTGCGCGCCCACCAGCTATACCTCCGGACGGTGCGGGGTCACCTGCGGCAGTGGGATCGCCTGCAAAAACCTGTTTAGGACCATCTCGACGGCGACGCCGTCCGCAAGCGCGTCGTAGGACAGCACGAGACGGTGCCGGAGGACGTCTGGTACCACGTCGACCACATCCTGGGGCACCACGAAATCCCGACCGCGAACGAGAGCCAGTGCTCGCGCGGCCCCGACGATGCCGAGAGTCGCTCGCGGCGATGCGCCATAGGACAGCCACCCGGCTACTTCTGTGAGGCCGTGTTCGCCTGGTGTTCGGGTCGCAAAAACCAACCGAACCACGTAATCGATCAGCGCGTGATGCACAAAAACTCCCGACGCTACGCCCTGCAGCCGGGCCAGTTCGCCGATCGGCACGACTTGTCGCGGCACCGGCGGGCTGACGCCCATCCGGTAGACAATTTCCCGCTCGTCCTCCGGGTTCGGGTAGCCGACGATCAGTTTGAACAGAAAACGATCGCGTTGCGCCTCCGGCAGTGGGTAGACGCCCTCGCTTTCGATCGGGTTCTGCGTCGCCATGACGAGGAAAGGATCCGGCATCGGAAACGTGCGGCCACCGATGGACACGTGTCGCTCCGCCATTACTTCCAGCAGAGCCGACTGCACCTTGGCGGGCGCGCGATTGATTTCGTCGGCCAGCACGAAGTTTTGAACGATGGGGCCGAGCTCGATATCAAACTCCTCCCGGCCCGCACGGTAAATTCGTGTGCCGAGCAGGTCGGACGGAACGAGATCGGGTGTGAATTGCAGTCGGGCGAAGGTGCCGCCCACGACCTTCGCGAACGTCTCAGCCGCGAGCGTCTTCGCGACACCTGGAACGCCTTCGATGAGGAGGTGGCCCTTGGCGAGCAGGCCGACGAGCATGCGCTCTACCAGGCGGTCCTGTCCGACGATGACCCTCTTGACCTCGAACATGATTCGTTCGATCGTGCCCGCAACGGCCTCCGGTCCGGCGGGCTGTGCCGACTCCGGGTCCTGGGCGTGCCCGGCACGTAGAACGTCAGCGCTCGCTTCGCGGCTCGCTGGCATCGTCATATCAGGTCCCCTTTATCGTCCGCGCTGCTGACGGCTCCGCCTTGTGCGAGATGCGCATCTGCGTGCGCCAACCACCACTGCAGGTCCTCCAGCGTATCGATATCCCGTGACTCATCTCCGCGCGCCTCGACCTCGCCTCCGACAATGGGGTCAAGAAATTCTCGAAGTGGCCGACCGTGCCAGGACGGCTTCGACGCGCATGCGGCGTTCAGCGACGCAAGGGTGAATACTCCTACCCCGTACTGTCGCCGTCCGCCAGACACCAACAGTGCCCCTCCCGCTACGGGGCCAACGCTGCTGCCAATCTGGCTGCCATCTGTGCCGCAGTCGGTGCGCACACCCGCGCTACGGTCGCCGTTGCTTACCGCGGTCGCAAGTCGCTGCCAGGTTTCAGATACGACGCCGACGTGATCTACCGCAAGGATTGCGACCAATGGCGCCGGAACAACGTGGCCACGATTGACGGCTGCGTCGAACTTGGACACGCCTAGCAGGCCCACGGCGAGAACTCCCGCCGCGATACCGGCTGCTGGTCCACCGCCGGGCGGGTCTTCGCGCGTAAAAGTCACACTGTGCTGGGTAAGGCGCTCCGGCCCCACCACCACTACGGGGCGACCGAGCGCAGCAGCAACGGCCCGGTCGAACAGTGTGTCGCCGCCGACATCGATCGATGCCTTATCTACTCCACCCAGGCGCCGTCCCGCACCTCCGGTGAGCAGGATGAACGCGTCCGGGAAAGGTGTCGTCATAAAAACGTAGCTCCGTCAGGATTGCGCCAGGCAGTAAGCGAACCAGCGGTGGGCGATCTGCTACACGCCTGGCCGACTGGCACCGATGTAGCCACCCCACCGCATCGGCGAGATCTTCACGACACTGCCAGACTGCGGAGCCTCAATCATCTGGCCGTTGCCCATGTAAATCGCTACGTGGTGAATCGTCGCCGGGTTCGAGGTGTTGTACGCGTAGAAGACGAGATCCCCGGGTTGCAGATCCGCCCTGGCAACTCTGGTCCCGACGTTGAACTGGTAGCCCGAGTAGTGCGGCAGGTACACACCCTGCTGCGCCCAGGCATAGAGCGCCAGCCCGGAGCAATCGAATCCGACCTTGTTGTAGTCGCCGTATCGGTCCGCAACCCCGTAATCACGTATTCCCCGGGTCGGCCCATTCGCGTTGCCACCGCCCCACGCGTACGTCGTACCGAGGTACGCCAGAGCGGCCTTGACGACCAGTTGACCGCGGGTACCGTCCGACTGGAGCGGGACAGTGGCCGGATTGAGCCCTTGTTCCTTTGCCAGCTTTTGCAGCGCAGCCTGACGATCCCGGGCCTGTTGCAGCTTCGCTTGGCGAACCTGCTCGTTCCGGATTGCGATGGCTCGGTTGGATGCCTCATCTTTCGCCAACTCTTCGGCAGCGCGCTGTTCGCGCATCAAATCGTCGGCCTCATCTTGCTGGGTTGAGGACTGGGCCGCGAGCAGTTGGTCAGATTCCTGCTTTGCCTTCGACCACGCTGCGTACTGGGCGCGCTGCCCTTGTAAGCCGGCAACGTTGTTCAGTGCGGCCTGGTACTGGTTCTGCTGCTGGTCTAGTTGCACTTGCAGCGCAGCAAGTTGATTCTGTCCGGTATCAAAAGAGTCCGAGGCCGCTTTCCACGCCGTATCCGCGACCGCTTTCGACGCAGTAGCGTCGGCGGCAGCCTTTTCCGCGTCGAGAGTGGCACCTTTCGCTGCCGAGTCAAGATTCGCTTTCGCGGTCTGCGCTTCGGTGAGCTGCTCGAGCACACTGGCCTGGTTTCCGGATACCTGCTCGATCATCTGTTGACGAGCCAAAAGGTCTTCCAATGATCCAGAGTCCAGGAGCGCCGTCATAGACCCGATCACCACGCCCTGACGGAATGATGCCGCCGCAAACTCGGCCGCATGTTGCTGCGCCTGGGTGATTTGGCCGCCTGCATCGGCCGCTACTTGGCCCGCCTTTGTCGCAGCCTGTTTTGCGTCCGTCGCGGCCATCTGCGCCGTCTGCACATCAATCTGTGCCTTCAAGGCAAGTTCGGCCTTCAGCTCGGTCGCGTCCTGCAGCTGTTGGATGGTGGCCTGAGTGGCGGACACGATTCCCGACAGACGACCTGCTTCCGCAGAGGAGGCGGTGGCCTGATTTTGACTCTGTTGGATCTGCCAGTCGGAGGGGTTAGGCGGAGGGGTCGGGGCGGCACTGACATCAGGTACAACCGCGGTCACGGTTGCGACGGCCAAAACCATCGCAAGGACACTCCAGCGCACCAACCGGCCCCGACTACGGGCGGCTCTCCTCACATTCACAAGCTGTCCTCCCGTTCGCAAACCCGGTCACAGTGGTGACAGTCCGCACCACATCCGAAAACGAGACGAACACGGTCGCACTTCACGCCAGTACGGCGACTGTCAGCAACCGAATATGCGCAGACTGGTACCACTTTGCCACTTCATCATCGGCAGCGCCACCAGCAACATGAGCAACTTCCGCCACTCTGTTACCGAATAGGACATACCGAGCCGCGAAACCGGCAGGCCGGGACGCAGGTGAGTGAAGCCCATCACACAGGCAATGACCGTCCGCTATCAGCCGCTACTGCGTCGTCGCGTCGCACCACCACGCGCCCGAAACGGTACATCGGCGTCTACGAGGAGCCTATGAATGAATCCATAGGAACGCCCCGTCTCATCGGCGAGGGCGCGAATACTCTCGCCGGATTCGTACCGCTTCTTCACATTCGACGCGAGTGCGACACGGGCAGTCCCAGTGATCCGAGCACCCTTCCGGAGCATTTGTAACGACGACACCGTTGCCACAGCTACCACCTTCCGATCGAGAAACTCGCACCGGTGCAGGTGGTAGCCCGCTGTCACGGCAATCGTGGGGCGCCGCGCGAAGCAGGTTTCGACCGAAACCGCACCGATCGTTTAATGATCGGCCCGCAACGTGAGGCGCGCCACTGTAAGCAGAAGTAGGCGCCCTCGGATCAGACAAATAGGCACTTACACGGTGATGCGGACAACGCCATGACAGAAATTACGCGAGTTCAACGAGGTCGAGATATTCGGCGGACCAATGGTCCTCGGTGCCATCAGGAAGCAGAATGACGCGCTGTGGCTCAAGGGCCGCGACGGCTCCGGAGTCGTGAGTGACCAGCACGACGGCACCCTCGTAGCGCCGAAGTGCGTCGAGTACCTGTTCACGGCTGACCGGATCGAGGTTGTTGGTCGGCTCATCGAGCAGAAGGACATTCGCCGCCGACGATACGAGCCCCGCCAGCGCCAGGCGCGTCTTCTCGCCACCAGATAGCGTGCCCGCCAACTGGTCGAGCTGTTCGCCTCTGAACAAAAACGCACCCAATAGGTTGCGAAGTTCTTGTGCGCCAGTGTCGGGAGCCGCGTGCCGCGTGTTCTCCCACACCGTGGCATCGGGGTCGATCGTGTCGTGTTCCTGCGCGAAGTAACCCAGGCGCAGACCGTGCCCTGGTTCGACGCCACCTGTATCGGACTTCTCGATTCCGGCCAGGATCTTCAGCAGCGTGGTCTTACCCGCGCCGTTGAATCCCAGGACCACAACCTTGCTGCCCCGGTCGATCGCCAGATCGACACCCGAAAACACTTCGAGCGAACCGTATCCCTTTGACAGGGTCGACGCGGTGAGCGGAGTTTTGCCGCAGGGCGCCGGCGCCGGGAAGCGAATATGGGCGACCTTGTCTGCTACTCGTACGTCGTCGAGTTCGCTGAGCAGGCGTTCGGCCCTTCGTACCATCTGGTGCGCCGCGGCGGCCTTCGTCGCCTTGGCACCCAACTTCGCCGCCTGAACCTTGAGCGCTGATGCCTTCTTCTCCGCGTTAGCCCGCTCGCGTCGACGACGCTGCTCATCGGTCGCGCGCGCGGTGAGATACCGCTGCCAGTTCATGTTGTAGCTATCAACTTCGCCGCGGACCGCATCGAGGAACCACACCTTGGTGACAATGGCGTCGAGCAGAGCCACGTCGTGGCTGATGATGACAAGCCCGCCGGTGAACGTCTTGAGGAAGTCCCGCAGCCAAATGATCGAATCGTGATCGAGGTGGTTGGTGGGCTCATCCAGCAGTAGCTGAATGTGGCCGGAATCGTTGTTGTCTGCCGCCGCGAACAGTATCCGGGCGAGTTCAACTCGCCGTCGTTGCCCACCGGACAACGTATGCATTTGTTGTTCCAGCACGCGCTCCGGCAGACCGAGGTTGTGGCAGATCTTTGCAGCCTCGGATTCGGCGGCGTAACCGCCCAGCCCGGAGAAACGCTCCTCGACGCGTCCGTATTTCACGATCGCGGCGTCACGTTCCACGTCGTCCGTCAGCTCGGCCATTTGGATCTGCAGCTTCTCGAGCTGCCCGGCTAGTACGTCGAGTCCTCGAGAGGACAGCACGCGCTGCTTGGCCGTCATCGCCAGATCGCTTTCGCGCGGATCCTGCGGGAGGTAGCCGATTTCACCGCCACGCGTCACGGTGCCCGCATAGGGCACCCCTTCGCCCGCCAACACCCGCATGGTGGTGGTCTTGCCAGCGCCGTTACGCCCGACTAGGCCGATCCGCTCGCCATGCTGCACGCGCAGGGTGGCGTCCGACAGAAGGATACGGGTGCCAGCCCGCAGTTCGAGTCCGGTTGCGGTAATCACGTGTTCTTATTCTACCCGGTGACGCGGCTTGATGGCACCGACCGACTGCGATCGACCGCGGACATCAACCGACCGCCCCGCCACCCGATAGCCTGGCAGCATGATGCGTTTGATCGTCGCCGTAGACAGCACGCTGGGGATGGCCACCGATAGCGGAATTCCGTGGACATTACCGGCGGAACAGCAATACTTCACGTCGCAGATCGCCGAGGGTTTGATCCTGATGGGTTTCAATACCTATGACGAAGTCACGGAGCCGCTGCACGATCGAACCAACTATGTGGCCACGCGCCGGGACGTGCAGCTACGGAGTGGGTTTATCGCGGTCCGGGACGCGCTGGTCTTCGCGCAGGAACATTCCGGCGAAACCATCCAGAATATTGGCGGCGCGGGACTTTTCTCTGCAACACTGCATGCCGCCGACGAATTGATCATCACCCGAGTTGACGGCGATTTCAACTGCACCAAATTTTTCCCGCCGTTCGAGGACGAGTTCACACTCGCCGCCGAATCCGACGCTCAACACGAAAACGGAATCGCGTTCACTTTCCAGACGTGGCATCCGCGTCGCGGATAGTGATCTCCACGGTCATGGCGCGCTCAGCGACTTCGTCCAACACGGCCCTCCGTGGCTCGCCTACGTCGACGAAACTGCGCCGAGGTAGCGCCGCAAGGTGCTTGAACCGCGGGTCGGATAACACAGTGTCAATCGCTGTCCGGTCCCCCGCGGCAATGATGCCGGCAAATGCACCCACATGTTCCGCGAACACTCGGTTCGCCCTATCGGCTGCGGCTCGATACGAGTCTCGGCGCTGATTGTCGCGGCGACGCGCGTAACGCTGCTGTGACCATCCGCCAGCCGCCGTCCGCGACTGTACATACCGGGTATCGGTGGAACTGACCAGTACCTTCCCAGACCGGCAGATTCCAACGGAAAATGCTCGTTCCCGCACCACAATGGCAGCCAAATCCCCCAGCGATGCCATGTGCTCCAGCAAGGCCTCGACCGGCTCGTACTGACCTAAGTCCATCGGCGCGAATGGGACTTCAAGAGTCGCCAACGCCCCGTCGCCACCTATGACGGCCACCGCCGTAGGACTCATGTCCTTGACCGTTAAGCCCCCGTGCCGCTCACCGAAGCGCATGAGCCAGCCCGAGACTCGGTCCGACGACACTTCGACCACGCGGCCACCACCGGCGGCCTGTCGGACCCGCGTCATCGGCGGGAACCCGCCGCGAAAATCGTCATACTTACCTGCCCTGGATCGTCATCGCGCATGTTCACGGATCGATAGTTACAGCCTCATATTTACAGCCCACTGCCACCGGACCAGAGTTGTCCGCCATGTCCACCGAGCGCGGTGGCTGTGGCCACCGCACGGTCGTCGGTCAAGGATGCAACGTAATCGATAATCCCCCGCCCACGGCCCAGCCGTGCCAGGTCGCTCGGAGAAATCATGGGCACACCGGACTCACCGCTCAGCAGGTGCGGGGCGACTGAGGCCAATTCGCGGTAGTCGTCAGTCGCCAGCCGGATCAGATCGAGCAGTCGGCGCGGTGCCCGCATGACGTCGATAGGGTCGTCCAGCCAGGCGTCTAGACCCTCGACAAGCGTGGTGAGCAGGCGAGCCTGCCCGCGCTGCAGTAAGGCGAGATCCGGCCGATCCAACACAAAGCGCTGGTGCACAAATTTCAGGACGGCAACCTCGTGCCACGCTTGGCGACTGAGCAGCAGGTGCCCGGCGCGCACCGGCGGGTGGGCTGTCGCGAGGACACTGTCTTGCAAATGGTTAATCCATGACGCAGTGAATAACCCGACCGCTCGTTCGGCCGCGATGGATGAATCGAACGGGATCGCGAGCAGCCCGTCGACCAGCTCGTCGCCGACACGTTCGACTGCGGTGGCAAACACGTCGTCCTCGAAAATCCAGGCGTCCTTGTACGCGAGGCGCCTTCGCAGTAGCTCGAGCGCGTGCCCGGGTCGTCGATCAGCCTCGCGTAGCTCCAGCCCATCGGCTCCGGCCAGTTCGAGGCGTAACCGCATCCAGGTGCGGAACTCCGCAGCCACCGAGGCGTGTTGTAGAACCCCGGCACGGTGGAAATCGTCAAGATCGTGTAACGAATACGCGATGTCGTCCGCGAGATCCATGACCGAGCACTCGACCGTCTGCTGCCACGGATCGATCCTGGGGTAGGCACTCCGCACTTCGATCATTTCCGGAATGTCGATCACGTATGCGGAAAATTTGAGCGCTCCCACCCCTCCTAAGCCAGGCGATGCCCCCTTGGGCCGTTCCGCCGCATCAGAAGGATGATCCGCCGGATAACCGGTGCGCCCCCATGGGTACTTCAGCACTGCCGCGCGTACGGCAGCTGTCAGGTCCAGCCCATGCTCGTGGGTTCCATGGACGTCCAAGGTGGTGAGAATACGAAACGATTGCGCGTTGCCCTCGAAACCATCAGTGAGACCAAACCGGCTCCTAGCAATGCGGTCCAGTATCCGCTCGCCGAGGTGGCCGAACGGCGGATGACCTAAATCGTGTGCACTCGCCGCTGCCTGAACCACTACAGGGTCGCAGCCGCCCAACTCCTCAAGCAACGGGAAGTCCGACCCGGCACGCACCGCGGTCGCGATCGCGCGGGCCACAGCTGTCACCTTCACGGTGTGAGTCAGCCGGTTGTGTACCGCTTGGCCGGTAGAACTTTGGTTCACCACCTGGGTAACCGCCGCGAGACGTGAGAAGTACGGGGAAAACCGGAGGCGCTCCAGATCTTCGCGAAACGCGCCTTCGGTGGCATTCGTCATATCGTCGGATCCGGTAGGTCCAACCGGAACATCGGCCCTAGCACTGTCACTCCGTCGTGCCAGGCGTGCGTCCATCCGCTCAACCTACCGCTGACGGCCCCTAGGATGATCTTCAGCGACTAGTTTCCGGGGAGTATCTGTTGGCCAAGAACGCGTCGACGAATAATCTGTCGTCGAATAGTAAGGTGCGTTTCCCAGACCGTGGGCTGATCGGCGTCATCAACTTGGCGAACGAGAAGCCCGGGACCCTGCAGTATGCAGACGGAGTCGATGCGGCGCTGCGGATTGGCGACGAATACCGCGCCGCCGGCTTCGCCGCGTTAGATCTGGGCGCTCAGTCGTCACACTATTCGGTACGTCGGATGAGCGCCGACGAACAGGTCGAACTACTCGCCCCGGTGATCGCGGCTTTGGTGGCGGATGGCCAGCACATCACCATCGAAACCGAGCTCTCGGACGTCATCCAAGCATGCGCCGATGCAGGCGCCAGTTGCATTAACTTGAGCGGTGGTGCGGAGGATACGTCGATCTTGAGCCTCATCGGCGAGCTTGAATTGGCGTGTATTACGTCATTCACGCCTCGTGACTCACCCAAGGACGTCGACTCCATCGATATCGCCTTGGATCTACGTGGGCAGCACGTCGAACGCCTGCGCGGAAATGTGCAGCGGCTCACCGCGGCTGGCGTGTCACAGATTATCGTCGACGCGGGCATCGGCTACTCGTACCAGATGCCGTATTCCGAGTTTTCCAGATATCAAGTTGAAACGATCCGGCAGACTCGCGATATGGGCTCGGCGCTCCACTTGCCGGCGCTCGTTGCCGTGCCTCGCATTGACAATGAATGGCTGATCGCAGCGTTTGCGGCCCTCGCGATCGAAAGCGGGGCTTCCATCCTGCGATGCCACGACACCGCGGTTGGCGATGTAGCGAAACTGCTCGGCTTCACCGACATCGCGAACTGAGCAGTCGGCGAATGCCGACGCCCCAGCCCGCCACGTCCGCACAGCGAACACGTCACATGTGACGTGTTAAATGTTGAAGCCGATGGCGCGTAGCTGTTCGCGGCCGTCGTCGGTGATCTTCTCTGGGCCCCACGGCGGCATCCAGACCCAGTTAATGCGGTAGTCGGAGACGACGGGCGCCTGTCCACCGGTGAGCGCCGCGCAGATCTGATCCTCGATCATCTCCTGCAACGGGCAGGCCGCAGAGGTCAGCGTCATGTCGATCAAGCACACATTGTCGGCATCGACATCAAGATCGTAGATCAGGCCGAGATCGACGACGTTGATGCCGAGCTCCGGGTCGATGACGTCCTTGAGTGCCTCTTCGATATCGTCTAGCGTCGTCGCATCGGTGTGCGCGCTAGCACTCCAGTCACCGCCGGTGGGCGTCACTGTTCCGGCCTCGACGTCCAAGTCGGCCGCGCTGCGGCCGCTCCGGTCGTCGACAGCCGTTTCATCCATCAGCGTTTCATCAATCAATGTCACTGTGCTGTCGTCACTCATGATTTTCATTCTCCCCGATTTGTAGCTGGTTTGCGACCGCCTGCGCCGCCGCAAGCTTGAACGCCTTCCATCCGAGCAGTGCGCATTTCACTCGGTTCGCATATTTCGACACCCCGGCGAAGGCGACCGCGTCCTGCAGTACGTCCTCGTCGCCAGGATCCTGGCCCTTGCTTTTCACCATCGACTCAAAGACCTCTTCGAGCGTCTGAGAGCGTTGCAGGCTCTGACCGATGACCAGGTCCGTCATGATCGAAATCGACGCTTGAGAAATTGCGCAGCCTACTGCGTCGTAGGACACGTCATGCACGGTAAGCGTTCCATCCGCGGCCCGCGTTACTGCCAACCGCAGCGTCACCTCGTCACCGCAGGTCGGATTGACCTGGTGCGTCTCGGCATCGAACGGCTCGCGCAGACCGGCGTGATGCGGCGTTCGAGCGTGGTCCAGGATGATCTCCTGGTACAGGTCATTCATCGGCATCGTCGGCTCACCTCCCAGCGAAGAATTTTTGTGCGGATATGACGGCGTCGACGAGCGCTGCCACTTCGTCTGCGGTGGAGTAGACACCGAACGTGGCCCGCGATGAAGCGTTCACGCCGTAACGACGATGCAGTGGCCAGGCGCAGTGGTGCCCGACTCGGACAGCAACCCCTTCATCATCGAGCAACTGCCCGACATCGTGCGGGTGAATGCCGTCGATGACGAACGCGACGGCCGGGCCACGGTCTTCGGTGGTGTTCGGCCCGAAGATCGACACACCATCGATCGCCGACAGCCCCTCGAGCGCCAACGCTGTGAGTTCCATTTCGTGCTGCGAGACATGATCCATGCCCAGTTCAGTCAAATAGTCGACAGCGGCGCCGAGCCCTACGGCCTGGGTGACAGGTGGTGTACCTGCCTCGAATCGAGCAGGTGGCGGCATAAATGTTGAATGATCCATATGTACGATTTCGATCATGGATCCGCCGGTCAAGAACGGCGGCAGCACCTCAAGGAGCTCGTATTTGCCGTACAGCACGCCAATACCTGTCGGGCCGAGCATCTTATGACCGGAGAACGCCGCGAAGTCCACGTCAAGGTCCGCGAAATCCACGGCCCGGTGTGGCACCGACTGACATGCGTCTAAGGCGACCAGCGCGCCCACCTTGTGGGCAGCGGCCGTGATCTCGCCGATGGGTGGGATCGTGCCGAGAACATTGGACTCGCCAGTAACCGCGACGACCTTGGTACGCGGAGTGATGATTTCGCCCATGTTGGATAGATCGAGTCGAAAGTCGTCACCCAGCCCGAACCACTTAAGGGTCGCCCCTGTCCGCAGGGCCAACTGCTGCCAGGGCACCAGGTTCGCGTGATGTTCCATTTCGGTGACGACAATTTCGTCGCCGGGGCCGAGACGGAACTGCTTGGATTCATCGCCGGAGTGCGTGGCGTTACCGAACGCGTACGCCACCGTGTTGAGCGCTGCGGTCGCGCCGGCCGCGAAGATGATCTCTTCCGGCCGACGCGCACCCACGAATGTCGCTATTTTCTCCCGAGCGTCTTCGTAGTAGCCACTGGCTTCGTTCGCGAGTTGATGGGAGCTCCGACCGACCGCGGCGTAATGGTCGGTCACGAACTCCTGTTCAGCATCGATCACGCAGACAGGCCGTTGCGATGTTGCCCCGGAATCCAGGTACACCAGCGGCTTCCCGTTGTGAACGGTCCGGTCCAGAACCGGGAAATCCGCCCGGATCAGCGTGATATCCAAGCCGGCTGTGGTACCTGGGCGAGACGTCATGTCAGGCTGGTACCGCCTGGCCGGTAAAGCGAACGTAGCCGTTGGCTTCAAGTTCGTCGGCGAGTTCCGAGCCACCGGATTCGGCGACCTGCCCGGCCACGAAAACGTGCACAAAATCGGGCTTGATGTATCGCAGGATGCGCGTGTAGTGCGTGATGAGCAGCACGCCGACAGCCTCGCCGGCTTCGGCGGACGCCGCCTTGTAACGGTTGACACCATCGGAGACGACCTTCAGCGCGTCAATGTCCAGGCCTGAGTCGGTCTCGTCCATGATCGCGATTTTCGGCTTGAGGAGCGTCATCTGCAGGATTTCGTGTCGCTTCTTCTCGCCGCCGGAGAACCCCTCGTTCACACTGCGCTGCGCGAAGTCAGGGTCCATCTGTAGCAGCGCCATATCGGCCTTGACTTCCTTGAGCCACTGGCGAACGCCCGGGGCTTCGCCGCGAACCGCAGTGGCGGCTGTGCGCAGGAAGTTCGATGTCGTAACGCCGGGGATCTCCACCGGATACTGCATAGCAAGGAATAGTCCCGCACGGGCGCGCTCGTCGACTGTCATCTTCAGCAAATCCTTGCCGTCGAGTGTCGCCGAACCGGAGGTCACCTTGTATTTGGGGTGTCCGGCCAGCGAGTAGGCCAGTGTCGACTTGCCCGACCCGTTCGGCCCCATAATGGCGTGGATTTCGCCCGAATCAATCGTCAGGTTGACGCCCTTCAAAATCTCCTTGGTGGTGTCGTCCGTGATCACCGAGACGTGAAGGTCTGAGATCTCAAGTTTGGCCATGGGTTTTCTGTACTCCCGTTGGTATCTAGGTATGACGTATTTCGTGGCAATGGTTGATTCCGGCGATCAGTGGCCGGAAATTGCGAGTTCTCGCTCGACAGCATCTGCGATGTGATCCATCACCTGGGTGATGCCGACCTTGCGCAGCACCTCATGGAAGAATCCTCGCACCACCAGGCGTTTCGCGGTCTCGGGCGAGATGCCGCGGGACTGCAGGTAAAACAGATGTTCGTCATCGAACCGACCGGTCGCCGAGGCATGCGCCGCCTTGATGATCTCGCCCGTCTCAATCTCCAGGTTCGGCACCGAATCAGCGCGCGCCCCACTAGTGAGCAACAGGTTACGGTTCATCTCGTAGGAATCGGTGCCTTCAGCCGTGGACCGAATCAGTACGTCGCCCACCCATGCGGTGCGGGAATGTTCGCCCTGCAGCGCGCCTTTGTACATGACTTCGGACCGGCAGTTTGGGGGTGTGTGGTCTACAAAGATGCGGTGCTCAAGGTATTGGCCGGCGTCCGCAAAGTAGAGGCCGAGCAGCTCTGCGTCGCCGCCTGGGCCGCGATAGTCGACGTCCACAGCGGTTCGGACTACTTCACCACCGAACGTGAGCACGCTGTGCTTGATCCTCGCGTCACGACCGAGAGCGATGTGATGATGCGACAGCTGCACGGTGTCAGGAGCCCAATCCGCCACAGTGGCAACGTTCAAGTCCGCGCCGTCGCCAATCGAGAACTCCACCAGGTGAGCCACCGTCGCCGAGCCGTGTTCTTGCAGCACAACGGTCGCCTTTGCGTGCTCACCCAGTCGCACCAGCACGTGCGCCGCTTCGGTGATGGAGGCGTCCGCACCGGTGATGGTCACGACGATCGGCTCGTCGATGGTTACGTCAGCCGGCACATCAATGAGCAGTGTGTCCGGGTTAGCTGCCATGAGCCTGGCCGTCACTCGGTCGGTCGGCAGGTAGTCGGAGACGCCTTTCAGTGCCTTCGCGGCCTGACCCGACACCACTCGCACGTCAACCCCGTCGACCTCATCCCAGGTGGACGTGAGTCCGCTACCCGAGAATTCGGCGTCGGCGTGTAATCCGCGGAGCCTGCGCAGCGGCGCGAACTTCCACAGTTCACTCTTCGAAGTCGGC